>JAFGRP010000251.1 GCA_016935075.1 Deltaproteobacteria bacterium
GCGCCGGCGCCGATCAGCAGGCACGATACCATTAGAACAACCCCTCTTAAATACTTTCTCATCTCTTTCCTCCTTATGTTTTTTGGGAGGGAGTATAGGGACCATTTGTTACAATATGATGACGGATTCATGAAGCTTCCGTGAAAACCGGATTGATCTTCCCATCACGGATCTGTTCATCCGACTGCATTCTGACACGCCCTGTCCCTGCGGTCAAGAATAACGATCTCGTAAAAAATCTTAAAAGTCGAAAAAATGGGACGAAGCCGTCAAGAATGGGGGCTCCTCCCGAAAATCAATCCTGCGGACGGCGGCCGATATAGAGGGCAGTGATTCCGAATGTCAGGGAATGGCGCTCCGGATTCGGGAAGCCCGCTTTTTCCATCAGACTCATGAAGGCTCGCGGCCCGGGGAAATGGAGGATCGAGTCGGCAAGGTAATGGTAGGCCGCGGGTTTTTCCGATAAGAGGCGCGCGAGGGCGGGGAGAAGACGATTTAGATAGAGATTGAAGAATCCCTGCCAGAAGCGGTTCCGGGGGAAGGTCATTTCGAGGACGAAAAGCCGGCCGCCGGGGACGAGGACCCGACGCATTTCCCGCAAGGCCCGGAGGCGATCCGGCATATTCCGGATGCCGAAGGCGATTCCGACGGCGTCGAAGCTCCCCTCAGGAAAAGGGAGTGTCATGGCGTCGGCCTGGAGGAGGCGGATTCGCCCGGCGAGGCCGCGGTCCGTTATCTTTTGCCGTCCCGGTTCGAGCATTTCGCGGACGAAGTCGATTCCCGTAACCTGGATTGCCGGATTCAGCCGGGCGGCCTCGATGGCCAGATCCGCCGTACCGGTCGCAACGTCCAGAAAACGAAACGTGTTGAAGAAGCTCATCCGGCGGACGGCGAAACGCCGCCAGGCAAGATCCCGGCGGAGGCTGAGAAGGTGGTTCAATAAATCGTACCGTTTTGGGATCGTGGCGAAGATCTCCCGGACCATGCCGACATGCTCGTCGCGGCCGATTCCTGTTACCGGCGGGTATCGCTTGCTGTTGGATTTATCAATGGGATCGGTATCCATTTACAGAGACGCCAGCCTTTTCATCCACCCCTGCCGTTTGATCGGAAGGGTCGCCACGATACCATCGCATGTGGCCGGTGGCAAGAAAATCTTGCCCGCCCGCGCCGATCGGCGGTGTCGGGGGCCGCGGACCGAAGTCCTTCGCGGCGCCCCGCTCATGCTCCCGCCGGGGACGACGGGATAAAAGGATTTTACCTTTGCCGCGTTTTATGTTAACAAAAAAAATCCGTAAAAGAGATTGTTTCAACATGCGGTTGAAGGAACGCAGGGCGGTAGGTGCGGCTGCAAAGGAGAACCAATGGTAGAAAATTTCATCAACGGCCTGTCCTCCTACCTGCAGGGGTCTGTTTCGCTGTCCTTTCTGGCCGTCTATCTCGGGGGGGTGCTGATCAGCTTCACCCCCTGCGTCTACCCGGTCATTCCGATCACCGTCGCCTTCATCGGCGCCCGGGGGGACGGCTCGAAGACCAGGGGATTCGTTCTCTCGCTGATCTACGTGGCCGGCATGGCCGCCACCTATACGATCCTCGGCGCGGCGGCCGCGCTTTCCGGGAGGCTTTTCGGACAGATCCAGAGCAATCCCTGGACCTATTTCCTGATCGGGAACCTCTGCGTTCTCATGGGATTGTCGATGCTCGACGTCTTCACCTTCACCATCCGCACGCCCGGCTTCGTGACGCGGGCGCAATCCCGGAAGCGGACGAGGGGAATCGCCGGCAGTTTTCTGGTGGGGGCGGCTTCGGGCCTGGTCATGGGTCCCTGCACGGCGCCGGCTCTCGCCGTCATCCTCGGCTACGCGGCAACGCGGCAGAATCTGGCTCTCGCCGCGAGTCTGATGTTCGTCTTTGCTTTCGGGATGGGGACACTGCTCATTCTCGCGGGGACATTCGCCGGTCTTCTGGCCGCCATCCCCAAATCGGGCGCGTGGATGGCGCGGATCAGCCGGATCTTCGGCTGGATCCTGCTGGGAGCGGGGGAATATTTTCTGATCAATGCCGGAATGCTTTGGGTATAAAGGAGATGCAATGTTTCGTCCGTTCATTCGAAAACAGATCTTGGATTCTTGTATGATTGAATCCCGCCGATTCCCCGGTAGCGCGCGTCGTGCCGCAGCGGCGGCCGCTGCCGGGCGCTTTCTATCCGGATTCCGGTGGTTTGCCGCGGTTGTGGTGACGGCATCCGTTGTACTCCTCCCGCCGGACGCCCGTTCCTTCGGACTGCAGTCGCCCGCAGCCATGAAGACGGCCTCGGTTGAGAAGGCCCCGGATTTCGTTCTCAGGGACCTGACCGACCGGAAATTCCGTTTAAGCGACTTCAGGGGGAAACAGCCGGTCCTGATCGTCTTCAGCGCGACCTGGTGCGCCTTCTGCAAGGAGGAAATTCCCCGTTACAAATTCATCCATGCAACCTACGCGAAGCAGGGGTTGGAGATCGTCAACATCGACATCCAGGAATCGAAGGAGAAGGTGGCCAGATTCGCCGCCAGGCAGGGGCTTCCCTATCGCGTACTCCTGGACAGAGAAGGCATTGTGGCCGGCATATATGGTATCCGGGGCGTTCCATCGATGGTCCTCGTGGACGCAAACGGGAATATCCTCTGCCGACAGTGCCAGCGGGTGGAACCCCTCATCGAAGCGTTCCTGAAAAAGAGATAAGGTGGGAAAGGCTTCATGGCGCAACCGGAACAGAATGGGCTGTACGGCCTTCAGACGGAAAACCGGCATCTCCAGGAGATGATCGGCGCCCTCCGCAGTGAAATGGAGAAGATGCGGATCGGCGAACAGGAACGCCTGCAGCACGCCCTCGCCGCGGTGCACGAAGAGGTCGGCCATCTCAGGGAGATGACCATCGCCCTTAGGGAAGAGATGGAACGGCAAAAAGTTCGGGAAGAGGAAAAACTCCGCGCCGCCGAACAGGCGGGTCGGGACGAGGCGCGGCAGCTCCAGGAGATGATCCGGACGATGCGGGAAACACTGGAGAGGTATGAAAAAGGATAGCCGGACCAAAAGAGCGGCGCCGGGACAGGAGCAGCGTCGGAAAATCAGCGAAGCAGAACTGCTGCTCGACATCTCCAAAACCACCGCCGCATTCGAGACCCTCGACGAGATCCTCCAAACGCTGGTCGAGATCACCACCCGCGAGCTGAACGCGGACAGAGGAACGATTTTCCTCAACGACAGCGAAACGGGCGAGCTCTACTCCCGCGTTGCCCAGGGTAACATCCAGCGGGAGATCCGGATCCTGAACAATTCCGGGGTCGCCGGCCACGTCTTCAGCACGGGAGAGAGTCTTATCGTCCACAACGCCTACAAAGATTCCCACTTCAACCGTGCGATCGACGAAGAGACCGGCTACGTGACCCAAACGATTCTCTGCGTTCCGATTCGAACGATCAAGGGGGAAATCATCGGCGCCGCCCAGGCGCTGAACAAGAAGACGGGCCGTTTTACGCCGGCCGATCGGCGCCTTCTGGAGGCGATGACGACGCAGGCCTCCATTGCCCTGCAGAGCACGCAGTTCGTCGAGCGGATGAAGCAGTTCCGCCGGAAGGAGATGGAGTTCTTCGACGTCGTTTCCGACGTGACCGCCGAGATCGACCTGGGCGCCCTGCTCCAAAAGGTGATGTCCGAGGCGACCCGCATGCTCAACGCCGACCGGGCGACCCTCTTTCTCAACGACGAGAAGACGAACCAGCTCTTCTCCAAGGTGGGACTTGGCTTGGAGGCGGCGGAGATCCGCCTGCCCAACCACCTCGGTATCGCCGGGGCGGTGTTTACCACCCGCCAGACCATCAACATCCCTTATGCCTATGCCGATCTGCGCTTCAACCCTGCCTTCGACAAGAAGACCGGCTACTTCACCCGCTCCATTTTGTGCGTCCCGATCATCAACAAGAACGGGAAGATTATCGGGGTGACGCAGGTGCTGAACAAACGGAGCGGTCCCTTCACCGCAGAGGACGAATCGCGGCTGAAGGCTTTCACCGCCCAGGTCTCCATCGCCCTGGAGAACGCCAAGCTCTTCGACGAAATCCAGACGATGAAGAACTACAGCGAAAGCATGCTGGAGAGCATGTCGAACGGTGTGATCACCTTGAATGAAGAGGAAAAGATCGTCACCTGCAACGCCGCCGGCCTCCGGATTCTCCAGCTTGTCCCCGAGTCGATTTTCAAACGGAAGGCCGAGGATTTTTTCACCGGCCCCAACGCCTGGATTCTCGAAAAGATCCGGCATGTCGAGGAGACGGGGAAACCCGACATCATCATGGATGCGGAGACCGTCTTCGGGAAGAACCGGATCTCGGTCAACTTGACGATTCTCCCTCTCGTGAGCGCGGTCAAAAAGAAACTCGGTTCGATGCTCATCATCGACGACATCACGAGTGAAAAGCGGATGAAATCGACGATGTCCCGCTACATGGATCCGGGGCTGGCCGATCAGATCCTCGAAGGCAGCGAGGAGATTTTGGGCGGCAAGAGCATGATCGCCACGGTCCTGTTCTCGGACATCCGCGGCTTCACCACGCTGACCGAGGAACTGGGAGCGCAGGGGACGGTCTCCCTCCTGAACGAGTATTTTACGATCATGGTGGATTGCATCCAGAAAGAGGGGGGGATGTTGGACAAGTTCATCGGGGACGCCATCATGGCCGCCTTCGGAGTGCCGATTCCCCACGACGACGACGAGGATCGCGCCGTCCGTGCGGCGATCGGGATGATACGCGCTCTCGACGTCTGGAACCGCCGGCGCGCCGCCGAGGGGAAGAGGCCGGTCGGAATGGGCGTCGGCCTTAATACAGATACGATCGTCTCCGGGAATATCGGCTCACCCAAACGGATGGACTACACCCTGATCGGCGACGGCGTAAACCTCGCTTCCCGCCTGGAGAGTCTCTGCAAACAGTACCATGCGAGCATCCTGATCAGCGAAAACACCGTCCGGCGACTGAAGGGCACCTACCGGATCCGCGAGGTGGATCGGGTGCAGGTCAAGGGAAAGACACAGAGCGTTGAAATTTACGAGGTCCTCGACTATTACACCGAAGAGACCTACCCCCATCTGATGGATGTGGTGAACCACTTCCGGGACGGTCTGACCCTTTACCGTCACCGGGAGTGGGCCCGGGCGGTTGCAAGGTTCGAGGAAGCCCTCCGCGTGAATCCGGAAGAGAAGCTCTGCCGGATGTACATCGACCGCTGCATCCGCTTCCGGGAGGAGCCTCCCGGAGACGACTGGGACGGCGGCTGGATCATGAAAACCAAGTAGGATGGGGGTTGTAAGGAGGCAAAATGAGCGTACTCATCCATTTTTCGATCTTTCCGACCGACAAACAGACGAGTGCCAGCCCCTATGTGGCGAGGGCCGTGAGAATCATCCGCGACAGCGGCCTTCCTTACAAACTGGGCCCGATGAGCACGGCCGTTGAGGGGGAATGGGAGGAGGTGATGGCCGTTGTGGAGAACTGCTTCAAGGAACTCCGGAAGGATTGCGGCCGGATCTACATGACGCTCCAGATGGATTACCGCGAGGGGGCGGTGAACCGGATCGAGGGGAAGATCAAGTCTGTCGAGACGAAACTTTGAGGGTTTCGACCGCTGCCGTTATTTCTGACAGACCGGACAGAGCCACGTTCCCCGCCCGCCCTGGCTGATTCTTTCAATGATGCCGCCACAGCGCCGGCAGGGCGCCCCCTGCCGCGAGTACACATCGAGATGGTCCTGATTCGTGCCGCTGCAACCGAAAAGATCCCGCCAATCGGAAAGCGTCGTGCCGCGGAAGGCCACGGCCCGTTGTAAGATAGCCGCCGCCGTCTTCGCAACCTTCCGCCATTCCGCCTTCTTCAGGCTGCACGCCGGCCGACGGGGATCGATCCCCGCAGCGAAGAGGATCTCACAGGCATAGATGTTTCCGATCCCGGCGATGAGCTTCTGATCCATGAGAAAAGACTTAACCGGACGCCGCCGCGTCCTGGCGATTTCCTCGAGACGCCGCGCCGGAAGACCGGCGATGGGATCATCCGGAAGCGCCGGGTTGATTCCTTCCGGCTGCAGGGCAAAGGTCGCAAAACGGCGCGGATCAATCAACACCAGCGTTCCAGAGGAGAAACCGATCACCAGGCGGCTGTAAGGAAAAAAGTCGGAGGACCGTGGCACATCGGCCGTCCGATAGAGGAGGCGGCCGGACATCCGCAGGTGGAGCGCCGCCGTCAGGCCGCCGTCCATTTGAATATGAATGGATTTTCCCCTGCGTGTCACGGCCGCAACCCGCCGCCCAACCAGCCCCGCGATTTTCCCCGGGCCGGAGCCATCCGGAAGGGAGCCCGGGAAAAGGATGGCGCTGCCCTCTCCCCTTTGCCCGGTATTTTCCAGGCGTGGATCCAAAACTTCGATCCGGAGGATTCTCTCGCCCGGAAGCACGGTGTTCAACTGGCGGCACAGGGTTTCGACCTCGGGAAGTTCCGGCATCGTGCATCCTCAGATATGCAGAACGGCGTTCAAATGGATATGAGAAATCGGGAGCTGCGCCCCGTTTCTTCTGCCTGCCGTGTAATTCTAAAGGATGGCATCAACATGTCAAGTGGAAAACGGTCGGGAAAAATCGGAAATAATAGTTCTTTATTGCCGATAACAGGAACTATTAGTTCCGTTTTATTTTCTTATTATATTACGAAATATTAAGTGTTTTTTCTGTTTGTAATCTGCATGTCTGGCAGATATTTCTTTCGAAACAGGAACAATATGTTCCTGTGATGGCGAGGCAATTTTTGCAAGATGCTGATATAAAGATGTATTATCCAATGGCACGGATCTTCCAGTATATATCGGTATCGTTTGTCCGGCGGGCGGATGCAGGGCGGCTTGGCTGCGGAATACCGGCAAAGGACGAACGGCGAGGACAATGCGACATGGCTCTCCCCAGGAAAAAAACAGTCACCCTGACGGGGATCGTCATCCCGGCGGACTGGAACGACCAGCAGGAGGTGGTTGCCGCAGCCCTTGCCACGGCGGACGAAAAGGAGTACCGGATTGCCGGAAATAAAAAGGGGAAGGAACTGCTGGATGCGCTTCAGCGCCAGGTTGAAGTGACCGGCGCGCTGAAACGGGATGAAACAGGAAGGAACGTTATCACGATCAGACGCTATATCGTCAAGTAAACAGAAGGTTTGCGGACATGAATCCCCGTCGAAATTATTTATTGACAGGCCTTTTCAAAAAGAGTAAAGCCCCGGCGAAAATAAACCGGGATGGAAGCATCGTGATATTAGCATATAAAATACAGGGGTTCCGATAGCAGTTACGATTTCCCACGAAAAGAGAGGCCTCGCCCTCTCTTTTTGAGCATTGAGAAAACAGGAGGCATAAACCGAGATGGAAAGTGAAGCACTTTTTGCTGAGGAGGCAGAACCTCCAGGTAGTGGGACCGGCAACGGTCCGCAACCCTACGATGGACATGTCGGCATGTCCATGAACATCCCCTACACCCCCGCCGCGATTCCGGCCAGGCCGGTGCCGCTGCTGCCCGCATTCAGCGACAGCCGTGCGGGGGCCTTTCGGAAGCGTTTTTTCCCGAACACCTCCCTCAAGGAATGGAACGATTGGCACTGGCAGCTTCGCAACCGCATTCGCGACGCGGAGACGCTGGGAAGGATGATCCGTCTGTCGGAGGATGAGCGCCACGCCATGATCGGCGCGGCGGGCTCTCTCCCGCTCGCGATCACCCCATACTACATGAGCCTGATCGATCCGTGGAACCCGCGTCAAGCCCTGCGTCGGACGGTCGTACCCACCGTGCACGAACACTTCCGCAGCAACGGCGAGGCGGACGACCCGCTCCACGAGGATGCGGACAGCCCGGTTCCCGGGATCGTCCATCGCTATCCGGACCGTGTTTTGTTTCTGGTGACGGGGATCTGCTCGACTTACTGCCGGTATTGCACCCGGTCGCGGATGGTCGGACACCACGGCAATCAATGCCTCAATACCGAACAATGGGAAAAGGGAATCACCTACATCGCGGCGCACCCGGAGGTCAGGGACGTCCTTCTCTCCGGCGGCGATCCGCTGACCCTGGCCGACGGACAATTGGAATGGCTGATCGCGCATCTGCGGCGGATCCCCCACGTGGAGTTGATCCGGATCGGCACGAAGACGCCGGTCGTCCTCCCGCAGCGGATCACGCCTGCCCTGGTCCAGATGCTCCGGCGTTATCATCCCCTCTGGATCAGCATCCACGCGGCCCATCCGGACGAGCTGACCCCGGACGCGGCCAGGGCGTGCAAGCGCCTCGCCGATGCGGGAATCCCGCTCGGGAGCCAGACGGTCCTGCTTTCGGGGATCAACGACAACGTGGAGACGATGATGCGCCTCTTCCACGGCCTGCTGAAGATCCGGGTCAAGCCCTACTACCTTTATCAGTGCGACCCGATCCCCGGATCCTCCCATTTCCGGACCCCGGTGGCGAAGGGGCTGGAGGTGATCCGGGGTTTGCGGGGATTCACCACCGGCTACGCGGTGCCGACCTACGTCATCGACGCCCCCGGGGGCGGCGGAAAGATCCCGCTCCTTCCGGATTACGTCGAGGGAAGCGAGGGGGGCGAGCTGCTCCTACGCAACTATGAGGGAAAGGTCTTCCGCTATCCGGACTGCCAATCGACGGAAGGCGTCATCCACTAAAAAAAGGGACAGCGCACTATTACATTTTGGATCCCGCACGTGCGGGAAAATAAATAGGCGCTGTCCCTATTTAATTTGATGATGAAGATCGGCATCACATACGACCTGCGGGATGATTACCTCACCGAAGGCTACGGAGAGGAAGAGACGGCGGAGTTCGATCACCCGCAGACGATCGCTGCGATCGAGGAGACCTTGCAATCGCTCGGTTACAAGACGGATCGGATCGGGCACATCCGGGCGCTGGTCCGGCGGCTCGTCGCGGGCGAGCGGTGGGACCTCGTCTTCAACATCGCCGAGGGTCTTCGGGGTTTCGGTCGCGAGGCGCAGGTTCCGGCGCTTCTGGACGCCTGGGAGATTCCCTATACTTTTTCCGATCCGCTCGTGCTTTCGCTCACTCTCCACAAGGGGATGACGAAACGGGTGATCCGCGACCTCGGAATCCCGACGCCGGATTTCGCCGTCGTGGAGACGCCGGAGGAGATTGCGGCTGTGGCGCTGCCCTTTCCGCTCTTCGCCAAACCGGTCGCGGAAGGGACGGGGAAAGGGGTCACCGCGGCCTCGAAGATCGGGGACCGGACGGACCTCGCGCGGGTCTGCCGGGAATTGTTGGCGACTTTCCGCCAGCCCGTCCTCGTCGAAACATTTCTCCCGGGACGAGAGTTCACGGTCGGGGTCATCGGAACCGGCGCAGAGGCATTCGTTCCCGGGGTGCTGGAGGTGCATCTGACGGAAAAGGCGGAGAAAGAGGTCTATTCCTATGCAAACAAGGAGGACTGGCACGGGCGGATCGAATATCGTCTTGCCGCGGACGCAATAGCCATGGCGGCAGAGAAAACGGCGCTGGCCGTCTGGCGGGGCCTCGGCTGCCGCGATGGGGGAAGGATAGACCTCCGCGCCGACGCAAACGGGACGCCCAACTTCATCGAGGTAAACCCCTTGGCGGGGCTCCGGCCCGAACACTCGGATCTGCCGATCCTCTGTGGGCTCGCCGGGATGCCCTACCGGGAGCTGATCGCTGGAATCATGCGTTCCGCCCTGAAACGCATCGGGAACGAATCATGAAAATTGCCGTCATCCACGGAGAGGTGACCGCAGGGGCCGGCCGGGACGAACAGGACGTCCTCACGCAGGTCGATTGCGTCTCCCGGGGTCTGTCCGCCCTGGGCCATGAACCCGTCACTGTTCCCGTTTCCCTGAACCTTGCGGCGGCCGCGCAGACGTTCGCGAATCTGCGGCCCGCGATGGTCTTCAATCTCGTGGAGACACTTGCCGGAAAGGGAAGTCTGATCCATCTCGTTCCCTCCCTCCTCGACGCGCTGAAGATTCCCTACACCGGCGCGGGGACGGAGGCGATGCTGCTCACGTCGAACAAGCTCCTCGCAAAGCGTTGGCTTTCCGCCGCCGGCCTCCCGACGCCGGCGTGGTTCACAAACGCAGAAACGCATGAGAAATTGCAAATCGAGGGGGCATGGCTCGTCAAGTCCGCCTGGGAGCATGCCTCCGTCGGCCTCGACGAGGATTCCGTTCTCTTCAGGGCGGACCGGAAACGGCTTCTTGCGGAAATGGACTGCCGCAGAGAAGAACTGGGCGGAGCCTGTCTGGCCGAAGCCTTCATCGACGGCCGGGAATTCAATCTCTCGCTCCTGGACGGGGCTGACGGTCCGGAGCTTCTTCCCCCCGCCGAGATCCGCTTCGATGCCTACCCGCCGGGAAAGGTCCGCGTCGTCGGCTACCGGGCGAAATGGGAGGAAGGGTCGTTTGAATTCGCGAACACCCCCCGTACGTTCGAATTCCCCGCAAGGGACAACCCGCTGCTGGCGCGCCTGAAGGACATGGCCTTCCGGTGCTGGAAGCTCTTCGATTTGCGGGGATATGCCCGGATCGATTTCCGGGTCGACCGCGAGGGACAACCCTGGGTCCTCGAGGTGAATGCGAACCCCTGCCTCTCGCCGGACGCGGGCTTCTCCGCGGCGGCCTTTCGGGCGGGCCTGACATTCCCGGACGTCCTTTGCCGCATCATCCAAAACACCCAATCAACGAGGTGATGTGCAACATGTTTAAACCGCTTATATTGTTAATTTTATATTACCTCTGGGCGGGATGCTGCCTCATCGGCGCGGGCTATTTCATGTTTCGGGAAGGCATACCCCATGCCTGAGAAGAATCGGAAGAAGCCCCCCTGTTGCATCACATACCGCGAAGAGTTGCGGCCGGAAGACCGGGAGGCTATCGGCCCTCTTGTCCGGGAGACAGGATTTTTCTCGGAGGAGGAAATCGGCATCGCGGTGGAGCTTGTCGAGGAGCGGCTGGCCAAGGGCGATGCAAGCGGCTATTTCTTCCTCCTCGCCGAAGAGGGGGATCGCCTGCTCGGCTACGCCTGCTTCGGCCCGATTCCCGGCAGCGTGCACAGCTTCGACCTCTACTGGATTGCCGTGGATTCCCGGGAGCAGGGACGCGGGATCGGCCGGGCACTCATGGCCGCCGCGGAACGTCTCATGGCCGGACGCGGGGCGCGCCGGATCTATGCGGACACCTCTTCCCGTCCCCAATATGAACCGACCCGCTCCTTCTATCTCGCCTGCGGCTACCTTGAGGCGGCCTTCCTGACAGACTTTTACGCCCCGGGAGACGGCAAGGTCATCTTCGTCAAATCCATCCCTGCCCGGTCATGCTGAAGATCCGCAGGAAGATTCTTGCTTCCGCCGCGATTTACACCGGGCCGACAGTCTGGTAATTACGCTTTTCCCTTCCGGTAGAATTCCTCGTACATCTCCCAGAGCGCTATGAGCAGAGAGGTGACGACGGGGCCGATGACGAAACCGGAAAAACCGAAGAGGATAATTCCTCCGAGCGTCGAGAGAAAGATGAGCAGGGGGTGCATCTGCACATCCTTGCCCAGGAGAACCGGACGCAGCAGGTTGTCCACCATGCTGATCACAAAGGTCCCGACGGCAAGGATCAGGATCCCCCCCCAGATGTGCCCCATCAGGAGCATGATAATGCCGGCGGGCGCCCAGATGATGGAGCAGCCGACCACCGGAACGATGGCCATCAGGATCATCAGAAGCCCCCAGATCAGCGCCCCCTCAACACCCGTCACGAAAAAGACGATCGCCCCCAGCGCCCCCTGGATGCCACCGATGATCAGCGTGACCTTCAGTGTGGAACGCGCCGTCGCGATGAACCGCTCGTAGAGGAACTTCTCCCGCCCCATCCCGAGGGGAATGACCTTCATGGCCATCCGGAGAATCCGGTCCCCATCGCGCACGAAAAAAAAGAGGGTGTAGAACATGATCGCAAACTTGACCAGCAGGCCGAGGGTGTTCTGGGTGAGTTGTTTCAGGTGGACGAAGATGTAGTTCGTGATCCCCTGCGCAACCTCGGTGGTCTTGGCAATCAGCATCGCCTTGTCGATGTCGAACAGATGGACGATGGAATTGTCGGCGATCGTGTTGATAAGGCGCTGGATGCTGCTTTCCATGTTTTTCGTGTCGGGGCTCAGGCTTTTGTACATCTGAACGGATTCGTTGAAGACAAGCGTCCCCATGATCCCCACGGGCAGCAGCAGCATCAGCGCGATGATCAGAAATAGGATCGCCGTGCTCAGGTTCGGGCGGTTGAGTTTCCCGTTGATCAGGCTGTAGAGGGGCCCGAAGACGCCGGCGATGACGGCGGCCCAGAAGATCGGAAAGAAAAAGGGTTGGAGAAGGTAGAGGAAGAGGATCGTGACCAACCCCAGGATGACGAAGAAGGGGATGTTGCTGCCTTGGTTGTTTCCCGTCATATCCTTAGCCTCCCTGAGGTTCAATCCCCCAAGGCGGGGAACAGGCATTGGGCCGGTACCCCCGCGGTCCCTTAATTCCGTATGATTTTCGGGAAATCTACACAATCCCCTCCCCGAAGGCAAGAACCTTTTGCGACTATCAAGAGCAAATAGAGATGTCCGCTTTTCTGTTCATCAAGGAAAGATCGTTTTGAACGGAAACATCAGCCGGAGTTGGGTAGCGCCCAGCGATCGGCCGTATGTTCTTGTTCGCTTCATCGGTAAATATCTTTGCGATGTCCCACCTTTACTACCCAAACCGTAAATTCTTTATCCTGAATAGAATAGACTATTCTGTAATGCCCCCGGCGTATGCGATATCTTTCTTGTCCTGTGAGTTTTTCGTGGCCTGGCGGCCTCGGCTTACTTGCGAGAGCCTGAATGCGAAGGATGATCTTCTGTAGGTCTTTCTTTGGTATTGCACGTAAATCCTTTTCAACAGATTCTTTAAAATAGATTTTATATTCGGCCATCTTTTTTCAGCTTCTTGATCATCGCGTCGTAGCTAATCAACGGCTCTTTGGCTCTTGCATCAAAAGCCGCAATATCTTCGGCGTCCTCGGCAAGGGATTCTTTAATGGCATCATTCACAAGTTTCGAGATTGACTGCGTGGTTTCTACCGCTTTCAATCGTAATGCTTTGTGCAATTCCGGATCCAAATACACTGTTGCGCGCATTGCCGCTGTTCCCATAATATCACCTCCTTTGACGTTGTGTAACTATAGCACTATAACGTCACAACGTCAAATATTTCTATAGCGAACGTCCCGCGTTACCTGCACGTCGGGTGCAAGCGGCTGTTAGGCCTGCCTGAGACAGACCTTTCTGTTGATTGCACGGATAACCAGACCATAAGAAATCAATTCAGGCGCAATCACATCTTGACGAGCCACCAGCTGTTGCGCGGCACAGCCGTTGACGATCCGCCGGATGCGCCAACGCATCACCGCGGCATCAGCGCGAACACGCCCCAGCCCAGGTATTCACGCGTGCAAGCGGCGTAGCGCTGGGGTTCCGAGGTCAGTTTGGCTCGAACATCTTTCGCGAACTCGTCGGCAGGATTGGCTTCAAGCCATCGGCGCATGGTGAGCCATTTGGCCGCCTCGTATCTGTCCCAGCCGTCTTGGTCAGCCAGAACCATTTCA
>JAFGRP010000252.1 GCA_016935075.1 Deltaproteobacteria bacterium
AAGGAGGCCAAGGGGAGCATCAACACCTTCTTCATCAAGGGAATGACGGACAAGCCGAAGGCAATGATGACGAAGGGGTTCGTCCCCAAGCCGCTCGGCAAGGCGGCGGTTCTCGGCTTCGGAACGATGGGGCGCGGCATCGTCATCGAGATCCTCCGAAACACCCAAATTCCCGTGCTGGTGAAAGACATTCCCGAGGCACTGGAGCCGGGCAAGGCCTTTGTCCGGAAGATTCTGGACGGGATGGCCGAGAAGAAGCGTCTCAGGGAGCCCGTCGATGCGATCATGACCCGTCTCGCGGCCGTCTCGGAGTACACAGAGGCCTTCGGGGAGACGGACATCGTCATCGAGGCGGTCTTCGAAGAGATCGGCGTCAAGAGACAGATCTATGGGGAGCTAAGCCGGGTCGTCCGGGAGGACTGCATCGTCGCGAGCAACACCTCGTCGATCCCGATCACGTCGATGGCGCCCTATGTTGCGAAACCGGAGCGGTTCGGAGGGCTCCACTTCTTCTCCCCCGTCTGGCTGATGCAGCTCGTCGAGGTGATCCGGGGCGAAAAGACGGCGCAGGAGACGATCGACAACCTTCTCAACTTTGCAGGCCTGATCCGTAAGCGGCCGATCGTCTGCCGGGACAACCCGGGTTTCGTCGTCAATGCGATGCTCTTCCCCAACCTCGTCAACGCGCTGAAATACATCGAGGAGGGGAATTCCATCGAAAAGGTGGACCGGGCGATGACCCGCTTCGGAATGCCCGTGGGACCCATCAAGCTCACGGATGAGGTGGGGATCGATATCCCCTGCAAGGTCTTTGCCGGGATGGGCATTCAACAGGACACCCTCAAGAACGTGGTGGAATCGGGGCGTCTCGGGCTGAAAAAGTCTGGGAAGGGCTTCTTCCTGAAGGACGGCAGCGTCGATCCCGAGGTCCTGCCGCTCATCGCGAAGCGTCCGCAGCAGGAGATGAGCGAAGAGGAGATCCAGATGGGAATTCTGACCGCGATGGTCCGGATGGGAAAAGAGATCCTCGACCGGAAGATCGTCGATGATGTCCGGATGATCGACGTCGGGATGATCTGGGGGATCGGTTTCCCTCCCGACAAGGGCGGACCGATGAAGTGGGCCGACCTCATCGGCCTGAGCCGGAAGCTCTACGGGAAGAATTTCTATTTATGAAAGCAGCTGCAAAAATCGGCATGGTCGTTCTCGCGTTGTTCTGGTTATCGGGATGCGGGGGTCTTCGATATTCGCAGGCAGCCCGCGAAGCAAAAGATTTTCATCCCCGGAGGATTGCCGTTCTTCCGGCCGATGTCGGCACGTATGA
The DNA here is from genome assembly GCA_016935075.1 of Deltaproteobacteria bacterium. Taxonomy (GTDB): domain Bacteria; phylum Desulfobacterota; class Syntrophia; order Syntrophales; family UBA5619; genus UBA5619. Next base: position 1,325 of record JAFGRP010000252.1, read on the forward strand.
GGAAGCGCGCGGCATTGTAGAACAGATTGTTGCAGGAGTCCTGACAGACAGGAAATGGTTTACGGACGTGGTCGATGCCGCAACGATAGGCAACCAGATCCAAAGCAATGAAGCGTACCGGAAAACGGTCCTCGATTACCTGGTCAAACTCAGGACGATCAATGTATCCGACAGCGGCCTCAGTAAAAAAATCGGAGAGACATCGCAGGTGGATGCGTTTCTGGTCATTCATGTTGATTTCTGGAATTATGCCCGGGAAAACGACAAAAAACTGGGCAAGGTCGGCCTGGGCATCAAGATGGTTGAAGCCTCCACCGGCAAGATCATGTGGAAGGCCGGCCATTGTGAGGTGGAAAGTTATATGCTGTTCAGACCGGACCTGGCCGATGTCGCCGAAGATCTGATCAAGACGATGGTTGGAGAAATGCCCCGCTGAGCACCACCATTTTTTCAGGCTCATCCGGTTGAGGCGTTCTGATGAATCCGGTGATTGACTGATTTCGGAAACTATGCGAGATTATAAACGGTCATGTTTGAAGTGCTGTAACACCGCCGGGGAAACCGGGCGCTCAATACAGAAATAAACATCAATCTGCAGTATCGAAAGAAGCCGGTCAACGCGACCCGAAAGACTGGTGAACGCATGTCCAAATTGCCCGAATGGCTCGACGATCTGTTTTGCAGGGCGGATATCCGCATCAATGGCAGGCGCCCCTGGGATCTGCAATGCCACGATGAAGCCGTCTACGGGCGCATCACCGGCGATATTTCACTCGGACTTGGAGAATCCTACATGGATGGCATGTGGGACTGCGAGGCCCTGGACCAGTTTTTCGACCGGGCACTCACCGCCCATCACGACCATAAAGTTCCCATCAGCCCTGTCGTACTCGTCGATGTGGCCAAGGCGAGACTTCTCAACCGGCAGAACAAGCAACACTCGCTCAAGGTTGCCAAGGTTCACTACGACATCGGCAATGCCTTTTACGAAGCCATGCTCGATCCCTACATGCAATACACATGCGCTTACTGGAACGGGGCCGCCGGAGACCTTGCCTCAGCCCAGGAAGCCAAGCTCGACCTGATCTGCCGGAAAATGGCCCTCGCACCCGGCGAAAGGATCCTGGAGCTCGGTTGCGGATGGGGCGGTTTCGCGCGTTATGCAGCGGAACATTACGGCGTAGCGGTGATCGCATACAACATTTCCGCCGCACAGGTCGAATGGGCCAGGGCCAAGTGCAAAGGCCTCCCAGTGGAAATTCACCTCCAGGACTACCGGGAAGCGACCGGCGCCTTCGACAAGGTTGCCGCGATCGGCCTGTGCGAACACGTCGGCTACAAGAACTACCGGAGTTTCTTTGAACTCGCCCACCGGTGTCTCAAGCCGAGAGGCATTTTCCTTCTGCACACCATCGGCAGAAACCGTTCCGTCCATCACGTGGATCCCTGGGTGGACCGCTACATATTCCCGGGCGGCATGCTGCCCTCGGTCGCACAGCTTGGTGCAGCCATGGACAGCCTTTTTGTCCTGGAAGACTGGCACAGTTTCGGCGCCGACTATGACCGCACCCTGATGGCCTGGCATGCAAACTTCGAGAAAGCCTGGCCGCGCTTCTCCGCGGAATACGGCGAACGTTTCTACCGCATGTGGCGGTATTACCTCCTTTCGTGCGCAGGCGCATTCCGCAGCCGGCAAATCCAACTCTGGCAGTTGGTGCTTTCGAAGGATGGAATCCGCGGCGGATGGAAAGGCATCCGTTGATGGATCGGAATCGCGACCTCTTCGACAGCTGGGACTCCTATCAAAGGACCTGCCGGGAGCTGTCTCGCGTCATGGCCGGCCGGCCAGGCGCCCAGGTCCGCCTGGCGAAAAAGACTTCGAATCTGTTCCGTACCCGCACGGAAGCTGCAGCCCAAAAGCTCGACGTCCGGCGCCTTGATCGGGTCATCGAGATCGATACCGAGCGTCGAATCGCCGAAGTGGAAGGGATGACCACCTTCGAGGACTTCGCCGACGCAACCCTCCCGAAAGGCCTGCGTCCACCCGTGGTTCCGGAACTGAAAACCATTACCGTCGGCGGTGCGGTATCAGGGCTTGGCATCGAGGCGTCTTCGTTCAAGCATGGGCTCGTTCACGAGACGGTCGAGGAAATGGAAATCCTCTGCGGCGACGGAACCATCCGCGTCTGTCGCCCCGACAACGAAAATGCGGACCTCTTCCATGCCGTCCCGAATTCCTACGGAACCCTCGGCTACATCCTTCGCCTGCGGATAAAGCTTCTGCCTGCCGGTCCATTGGTCAAGCTGATCCACCGGCGCTTCTCCGATCGCACACCATTTCTGTCCGCGATGGAAGCGGCCTGCGCAAAGAGCCCGCATGCGCCGGACTTTGTCGAGGGAGTCGCCTTCACACCCGACGACTTCGTGCTGACCACGGCACGATTCACCCATGAACAAGGCCCTCTCAGCGATTACAAAGGTCTGCAGATCTATTACCGATCCCTGCATAGTCGCACCGAGGATCTCATGACCGTAAGGGATTTCCTGTGGCGATGGGATCCGGACTGGTTCTGGTGTTCGCGGAGCTTCGGTATGCAAAATCCCCTGCTGCGCCGTCTGCTTGGGCGCTGGATGCTGCGTTCCAGCGCCTACTGGAAAATCCAATCCCTGTACCGGAGATGGAAGTTCGCGGAACGAATACACGCGATGCGCAAAATCATGCGCCTGCCTGTCGAACACTGTGAACAGGTCATCCAGGATGTCGAGATCCCCATCGGGAAATCGCCGGAATTCATCGAATTCTTTTTTCGCGAGATCGACATCCGCCCCTGCTGGATTTGCCCGGTGCGCCCGCTCAACGCCGCCGGAAGCTGGACTCTCTATGCGATGGAGCCGGGCGCGCTCTACCTGAACTTCGGGTTCTGGGGAAGCGTACGAACCTTTTCAGACCAAACCGCAGGGCATTTCAATCGCCGTATCGAAAAGATTGTGAATCGGCTCGGCGGCCGCAAATCGCTCTATTCGACATCTTTCTTCACGGAAGATGAATTCCGGCGTATTTACAACGGTATTGAATACCAGAAACTCAAGTCGAAATTCGATCCGCAGGACGCCTTCCCCGGTCTGTATCAGAAGACGGTTGTTGGAAATTGACTAACTGACCGTTTACTTGCGGGAGTCAAAACAACACGTGGAGAGGTCTGAGTGTGCATTTTGATCTATGTAAAAGGATTATTGAAAACGTATCCCCTGTCATTGCCGGAAAGGAACGTTCCATCGAGTTTCTTCTGGTCGCCCTGCCGGCCGACGGGCACGTGCTGATCGAAGACATCCCGGGTCCGGGAAAGACATTGATCGCCAAATCTCCGGCCGGAAGCATCGGCGTCTCTTCAACCGGGGAAGAGATGTGAAGATTCCGGCGAAGATGACCGGCCGCTTGCGGCGGATCTTTTCCCCCGCAATCCTATGATGAACGCAAAGTGCCCCTTTGATCCGGCATGAGTTTTCTCTTCAACAACGTTTTTCTGCCCGCTGACATTCTTCCCGCCGAATGATTGACGGATTTTGAAAACCATGCGAGAGTAAAGACATGAATGCTTGAATTAAATTGACAGAAAGAAAAATGCTTATGAAGCGGAGAGTCTTTATGAAAACAGCTTTAGGCGCGACGGCAATGGCACTGTGCCCGTTTACCGTCAGAGCGGGGGAATCCCGCCTTCCCGTCAACGCCGGGCAACTGAAGCGGGGCTCCCGGGCCAAAGTTTTTCTGACCGGTGTGGACAAGGGGGCGCCCGAAGACGACGTAAAACTGGCGGTTCGCCACGCGGCCGCGGCGGCCACCGACTTTGCGTGGCTGTCCAAGGGCGACGCCGTGTTCATCAAACCGGCGGTCAACTCGGGCAATCCCTACCCGGCTACCACAAGCCCGGCGGCCATTGCCGCCATGGTCGCCCTCCTCAAGGAAAAAGGGGCGGGGAGGGTGATCGTGGGAGACATGTCCGGGGTTGAGTACCTCCGGTTCTCACCATCATCCCTTTCCGGAAGCTCCCGCGCCTTGATGACGTCATCAGGCGTGGCCAAGGCCGTTGAGGCCTCCGGGGCTGAAATGCACTGCTTCGAAGAAGGAGGGTGGAACGCCTTTTACGAGGATTTGCCCGCGGACGGATCGAACTGGAAACGCGGACTGATGATGCCGAATGTCCTCAGGGAGGTTCAGCACATCGTCCTGATGCCCCGTTGCTCCCGTCATGTCCTGACGGGAAATTCATTGGGTCTCAAGGCCGCGGTGGGCTACTGGCGCTTTGACACGCGCCTGGAATACCACCGCGATGCCGCCACCCTGCAGGAGAAAACCGCCGAGGGCAATACGGTTGCGACCCTGAGCGCAAAGCAGCGCCTTGTGATTTCGGCGGCAGAAAAACTTCTCACCACCTTCGGCCCGGACAAGGGATACGTCTTCGAACCCGAGGTCGGCCTGATCATCGCTTCCGACTCGGTGGTCGCCCACGACATGGTCTCGCTGGCCTGGCTTTTGGAGAACCGGGGCATGATTCCCGCTTCGTACAGGGATGGCTTTATGGATACGAACGAGATCGTTCCCAGGGTCGCCAACCACATGGTCGCCTTTTGGCTGGGCGGATGGAAACCGGCTCTGACCTCCGAAACTTTGACCAAAAACAGTCTCAATACCATCTGGGACGACAGAGTCCTCACACGAAGCTATGATCTGTTCGGCGGCGTGCCCGATGTACTGCTGCAGGCCGCAAACAGCGCAGTCCCGGAGTCCATAAAGAACCGCCTTGCCCGCATAACGGCATTACCGGTTTAACCCGGAGTGTTTTCTCTCTTGTCTGTATTGAGCGGCGTCAACTGAAATGTTGTTCGGGGGATTTGTTCTGAATATCTCACTTTTCGAATGATAGTGATGCGGAACGAAATTACCTTTGCGGAGCAATCTAAAGAGAAGGCGAGTATCATGGACATCGCCCCAGAAGAAAGTATGCCGAACCGAATGCTGCTGGAAATTCGGGGACTGAAAACCTTTTTCTATACCTGCGAGGGCGTCAGCAAGGCCGTTGACGGCGTCGATCTCTCGATCGGCCGGGGAGAAACGGTCGGCATCGTCGGAGAATCGGGTTGCGGCAAAAGCGTAACGGCCCTATCGATCCTGAGGCTTGTTCCCGATCCGCCCGGAAGAATCGTCGGTGGAGAAATCGATTTCAACGGCAAAAATCTCCTGCAATTCAAGATATCGGAAATGAGAAAGGTCAGAGGGGATCAGATTTCCATGATCTTTCAGGAACCGATGACGTCCCTTAATCCCCTCTTTACCATTGGATTTCAGATATCCGAAATTTTACGGCTGCACAAGGATCTTTCCAAAGGGGCAGCCTGGGACCGGTCCGTCGAGGTCTTGAAAATGGTGGGAATCCCGTCGCCGGAAAAGAGGATCCGCGACTATCCGCACCACCTGAGCGGGGGCATGCGCCAGCGCGTCATGATCGCCATGTCCATCGCCTGCGAACCCTCGCTGATCATCGCGGACGAACCGACGACAGCGCTCGACGTCACCATCCAGGCACAGATCCTGGACATCATGTGCGACTTGAAGGAAAAAACCGGCGCCTCCGTTCTGCTCATCACCCACAACCTGGGCGTCATCGCCGATACCGCCGCAAAGGTCGTCGTCATGTATGCGGGAAAAGTCGTGGAACAGGCGGACGTGGAGGAGATCTTCGAGAACCCGCGCCATCCCTATACGGCGGCCCTCATGAAGGCGCTCCCTTATCCCGACGAGGCAGCGGGGAGCAAAAAAGAATTGTACGTCATCCCGGGGATCGTTCCGAGTCCCGCCCATCTGCCCCCCGGGTGCAAGTTTCACAATCGCTGCGCATCGGCTTTCGCCCGTTGCGAAAAAGAGGAACCGCCGTTGTTCCGGATCGCGCCGGGGCACCTGGCGCGATGCTGGCTCGCGGAAAAATGCGCGTGAAGGAACGATGAACGACAAGTCTCTGGTTGCAATCAAGCAGGTGAAAAAATACTATCCGGTCACGGCGGGCGTATTTTCCAAGGTGGTCGATCATGTGCGGGCCGTAGACGGCGTCGACCTGCATCTGTGCAGCGGCGAAACGCTGGGACTCGTCGGTGAGTCCGGCTGCGGAAAATCCACGCTCGGGAAATTGGTCCTGAGATTGGAAGAGCCGACGGAAGGCCGCGTCTTTTTCGAGGGGGCGGATCTGCTGGCCCTGAACAAGGAAAGCCTCCGCAAGACAAGGCGGAAGATGCAGATGATCTTTCAGGATCCATACTCGTCGCTGGATCCGCGCAAATCGGTGGGGCACATCATCGGAGAGCCGTACATCATTCATGAGCCGATGGGCGGACCGGAGAGGCGAGACCGGGTATCGGCCCTGATGCAGGAAGTCGGATTGCGTCCCGAATACGTCGACCGCTACCCCCACGAATTCTCGGGCGGCCAGCGGCAGCGGATCGCAATCGCCCGCGCCCTCGCCCTGAATCCCAAACTCATCGTCTGCGACGAACCGGTGTCCGCCCTGGACGTTTCCATCCAATCCCAGATCCTGAACCTCCTCTGCGAGCTTCAGCAAAAACACCATCTGACATACCTGTTCATCGCACACGACTGGGGGGTGGTCAAATACATCAGCGACAGGATCGCCGTCATGTACCTGGGGCGGATCGTGGAATGGGGCCCGGGCGCGGCGATCCACGACAATCCGATGCACCCCTATACGCAGGCCCTCGTCTCGGCCGTACCGATCCCCAACCCCAAGAAACAGAGGGCGAAATCGCATATCCGTCTGGAGGGGGACGTTCCCAGCCCGCTCCGACCTCCTTCGGGATGTCATTTTCATCCGCGCTGCAACCGGGCGATGGAGATCTGTCGTGAGGCAATACCGGTTCTGAAAGAAACGGAGAGGGGACATTTCGTACGGTGTTTCCTCTATTGATGTCAAAACCGCAGAGATGATCGGCGAGCGGCTTCCCCGCAGTTCACCGGATCCGTCCGGGTCAGGCGGTGCGGTTCGCCCGCTTCGCCGCCAGGAGCTCCTGCCAGGTGTGGCGCTGGAGGAAAGACCCCTCCACGTTCGCCTCCATCTCCCGGAACAGCGCAAACGGCATGGCAAAGCTCAGGAGATGGTCGCCGAGCTGCTTGCGGATAGAGACCCGGGCGGAGAGGTCGGTCAGCCCCACGACGGCCCGCGGCCGGTCGGATTCCGCCTCCCGGTAGGGGTAGATGCCAAGCGTCTGGCAGCCGGCGGCGAAGGGAATAAAAACATTTTCATAGCTTCCGCGGCCGTAGTTTGCCAGAACGACAAGCGCCGAGAGTTCGTCCGGATCGGCAAAGAAGATCACCGTCTGCGGCGGCTCCTTTTCGGGATCGACATCGGCCAGCGGCCGGAAGACGACGTACCGTTTCGGGATCTGAATGATCGGGAGGTGATCAACGAAGCGCTGCACATCCTCCGGCGTCTTGACGTAGCGTTCGCCGTGGACGAAATTATCGTAGCTCTCTTTGTTCAGGAAAGGCTTCACTTTCTCCGCTACCGCCGGACCTTCCTTCCACCCTTCGATCCCGGAGGAGAGGAAGTGGCAGAAGCCCTCTTCGCTGCCGGGAAAGCTTCGATATTGATTTCCGAAACCCATGCCGACCCCGCCGCCAAAGCAGCCAAAGGTCTTCACGTCGCAGGCCGCCGGCCGCCCCTTGGCGGCGGCGGCGGCGAGCCACATGATGCAGCCCCACCGGCCCTCCTGGAACTGCATCGCCCCTTCGGGCTTCTCGTCGGCCCAGATCAGAGCGATGGGTGGGTGCTTCGTTTCAATGGCTTGCGCGATTCTGCTTTTCATGATGTTTTCCTCCTCTTTCATGAAACCGGACCGGGGACCACAATCCCCTCCCCGTTGCTTACCACAGCAGGAGCCGGTTCTCCT
>JAFGRP010000253.1 GCA_016935075.1 Deltaproteobacteria bacterium
CTATGCCATCTTCGCCCATGAAAACTTTAAAAACAAAACCGGAGACCCCTTCCTTTTAACTCTGACACAAACATCTTGACGTTACCCACGTTTTTGTGTCCGTAGTACATGATATGTCCGGCTTTGTAGCACACAATATGTCCGGATTCACATCCGTCCAAGATAGGTTTAAGGAATCAAATACCGCACGTCTGTATTTTTCCGAAAATACCAAATGGTAAACAGAACGCTGATATGGCTCTTATGAGGAGATCTTCGGTTGGTTCAATACCGTCGGAGCGCTTCGAAAAACCCGATACCGAGGCACCAGGACGATCTCCTGGTACTTCACTCTGACTGTTGGCGCCTATAATCTGGTTCGGATGCGAAACCTCGGGTTGGGAACCGCTTAGTGGGGTCGGAAAAGATCCCTGATCCGTTTTTCAACGACCTGCTCAGTCGACGTCTGCGCAACCCATTAGAACCGACATAAAAAGGATTAGTCAGAGGCCACCGGTTTGTTCCGTCCCAACCATGCGGCTGCTGCGGCCCGTCCTGCCGCACGACCGGTCAGGATGGATGCGCCCAGGAAGGTTCCTTCGAGGGAAGCCTTGCCGTTCACACCGGCAAGACCGGTTAGTTCTCCTGCGGCATAGAGGCCGAAAATCGGCCGTCCCGAGGTATCGAGCACCCGGCAGGACCGGTCTATGGCGACGCCGCCCATGCTCTTGCGCGTCAGCGGGAAGAACTGCACGGCGTAGAAAGGCGACTGTTGGATTCGGGACGGATCGGACCAGGGGGTCCGGCAACAGCCGATGCGCCCAAAGTCGGTGTCACTTCCTGCCGTGACCATGGCGTTCCAGCGGCGCACGGTGTCGTCGAGGGTCTGCGGGGGGAGATGCGCTTCCCGGGCCAGTCCGCGCAACGTAGGGGACGATTTGACGAAATGGGGTTTTCTCGGATTGTCGAAGATTTCACTCTCGACGGATTCGCGACGCCATCCGGATATGAAAAATGTTCCGCGGGCAGCATGGTCGAAGATTGCCCAGTATGTGCCGCCTGGCTGTTTCAGAACCTCCGAAAAGGTCGCCTTCGTGTCTTGTGACTCATTCACGAAGCGCCGTCCTGATCGGTTGACCCAGATCGATTGCTGACAGAATCCGTTCAAGCCTCGGCAATCTGAAACATCGGAGGGACTCGGCAGGCCCGTCGAGTAATTCCATTGATACGACATGTTGATCAACCGGGCGCCTACCGCCTGCGCCATTTCATGGCCCGCACCCGTGGCGTTTATGCCTGCACCGATCAGCAGTCGTTCGGGAAAGAATTGTTGCCCAGACCAATACCGCCGCACCATCTCCATGTTGCCCTGGAAGCCGCCCGTCGCCAGGATTGTGACCGGAGCCAGAAAGTCGATGATGACCCCGTCTTTGAGACGCTGGGTACGGACACCCGTAATGCGGCCACTCCCGGCCCTGATCAGAGAAACTGCCTTAAATCTGTAATGGAACGTTACCTTGTTGCTTCGTTTGCACCCGCGGTAGATCGGCTCGACGAGTCCTCTGCCCTTGCCAATGACTTTGTGCCAACGCGGAACACTGTTTCCTGGCATGAGGATCACGTCCTTTTGAAAACGGACACCGAGTCCGACAAGCCAGTCGTAGATTTCACGGCGGGACTCGTTTGTGTAATAGCGGACCCATTCGGCATCGGGACCGGGACCGCTCTCGTCCCAGCCGTATGTCATGAAATCTTCGAAGGCCGTCTGCGGTGCGTCAAGAACGCCGGCCCGGGCCTGCTCCGGCGTGCCGACGATGCAAATGGCCCCCTCGCTCATCGTGGCGGTCCCGCCGAAAAGGGGCTGCATTTCGATGACCGTAACGTCAACCCCTTTCTGCGCCAACTCCCAGGCCGCCGACAGCCCCGCGATGCCCGCACCGACCACGATCACTTCGTGTCGACGTTCCTTTTCCGCTTCCACCGCCATGACCGCGGCGGGCAGACATATGACCAGGGTGACGGCGATACTCAGTATGGTGATGATTCTCTTCATCCCAACCTTATTAAGGTTCCCGGCATGGCCAACCGGCCGTCCCCTTTAACCCTCGGGCTCAACCGGCCGCCTCAGGGGGTCGTGAAAGCGAATGTGTGGCACTGGGCGCAATAATTTTCCGATTTGACGTGTTGATGATGGCAGAGATTACAGTCGAGCTCTGTTCCATAATGCGGCGATGTATGTGGATTCTTCGGTTTGACATCCTTCGTCTTTTCCGCGATCCTTTCCGTGCCGCCGTGGCAAGCGACACATGACTCCAAGGTCAGCGCTTGCGGGTTCCGTGTCTTTCCATGGCATTGCTCACAGGTGACACCTGCAAGTTGATGATGATGGATTCCCGGCAGTTTGCCCCTTAGCATCCTGTTGTCTCGGGCATGGCAGATCCGGCAGGCTTCAAGATCCATAGCGCGGGTGTCTCGATGCGTCTCGGGCAACACCTTCTTCTGTCCATGGCAACCGGCGCAATCCCCGGCTTTGACCTTCGCCTGTTTCATTTTGGGCGCTGCCTGGATGGGCTGACAGAATACCGCTGCTGCCATGATGCAGAGGAGTACGGCCAATGGTCGAGAGATGCCTCGATTCCGATGTTTTTCTATAGTCATGATGGGCTTCAAAGGCGTCAAGCAGATCTCATTTCCATCCGTCAGGTTCATATCCCGCATGAATCGGCTTCTTCAAGCTTTTTCTTACGTGAAAGGCGGGAAATCCGTCCTTATGATATACGTGCTGTAAGGCCCGTCCGTCCAGTCGCAAAGAGATCACACCTTTAAGAATATGGAGGATCACCTCGGTGGCCAAGGGCTGGCGGGCCACGCTCAAGGGGTCCCGCTGCCAGGTGAACGGGTTTTATGTTCCCGGCGGCAACACCAAGACTCAGTCTCTGAACCTGGAGCCCGACAAGGGAGTGGGCCCGGCACGTTACGCCTTCCAGTTCGACGCCAAGACCGTGGACGGCAAATTCCCCCCCTAAGTTTTCACATCAGACGTGACGGCACCGGCAAGGTTTGCCTTTACGACACCGAGAACCGCGCTGGCGTAACCGTCATCTGGGGATGGGGACACTCTCATCATGCCCCCATGGTTTCCTCCCTTCGGGAGCCGGCAGTCAACTTCAATCCGCCACAACAGGTTGTTGTGTCACATTATTCTTGACACACAAGTGGCCTCCCGTTATCCTTCATCCACACGAAAGCAAGTTCTTATCAAACAACGGCCACATCGCCGCGGGCTGCGCCTACACGGACACCTACGCGGGCGATCCGGGGGAGACGACCAAGGCGAAAAAGCCGGAGCTGGGCTTCAACGACTCGGCCCTCCACTGGGACCTGGTCATCACGGAGGACAAACCGTCACCGCCCGGCTCAAGAACGGCAAGGACCTAGCGATCTAAGAAAAGGGACGCTCTTGCTGTTGATCCTTCAAGACCGGAAGATCAGCCACCGGAACAGGTGATCCCGTTCTCGGTCGAACGTCAAGAACGGGCGAACGATAGGATGGGAAGATGCTGACCGCGGCGCCAGATCGATCCACCCCCGGTAGACCCAAGATTGCTGTTGTCCTGTCTAGTGGCGGCCTCAAACCGCTGGCCGCCGTCTCCCTATTCGACTTTTTGGACGCCCAGGCCATCCCCGTGGACCTCCTGGTGGGGTGCAGCGGCGGCAGCATTGTGTGCGCTCTACGCGGCATGGGCTGCCGCACAGAGGAGATTATCGCTTTCTTCAAAGGGGTGAATCGTTTCAAGCCCTTTACGCATATGGACTACCGGGCCTTGCTGGGGTTGGCGAAGCTGCCTTTCGGCAGGTTCGACATGCGTTCCGGGTTGCTCAGGCCCCAGAAATACAAGGCCATCCTGAAGGAGACCTTCGGAGACGCCCGGATCGAAGACCTCCGTCCCCGGGTCCTGTTTCAGGCCACGGATGTGGATACCGGAGAGGGGGTGGTCCTCGAGCGGGGCTTGGTCTGCGACGCGCTGTATGCGTCCAGTGCCCTGTTTCCCATCCTGCCGCCCATCCAGATCGACGGCCGCTGGGTGCGAGACGGTTACTACACCTCTCCCCTGCCCGTTTCCGAGGCGGTCAAGCACGACATGGATGTGATCATCGCCCTGACGTTTTTCGACCCCATCGACACCGGCGCGGACGACTACGTGGGCTGCCTCTCCAACTATTACAGCATCCAGGGCGATGCCACCACGGGCTATCAGATGGCCCTATCCATCGACATGCACACCCATGAAATCATCGGGATCAGGGTGCCCTTCAACAACCCCATCGGCATCTGGGAGACCCGGCATATCCCGGAAATCGTCGCCACCGGCCGCAGGGCCATCGAGGCGCACCAGGAGGAGATCCTCAGCGCCATCAGGAACTTTTCCTGAAGCCCCGGGATCCGGGGAGGAGAGAAGACAGGTACTCACATAGGCCGGTATCGGGGATGATTTTCTGATTCACCGAATCCGGCGCGGCCCGCCTCTTCAGCAGCCGTATGGCCGTGGATTCGGCAGAACCCATGGCGGCTTCAGCGCCGTCCCACTCGCATATCCCTTGGAAAGCCCCGGCAGCTCCATGGAGGGGCCAGCGCTTTGTACGGAACCCCGGCAATCCCACGATGAGAGGAGAGCTTTGCAAGTCGGTTGATTTTGGTAGGAGATGCTTTGCGGGCAATTTTTTGAGGATCTATTCTGAAAGGAGCATCAAGAACGTCCCCTTATCTATTTACCCTAGACATTTTTGCGATCTTTCCTTGACAAGAGAAGGCCGCCCCCTTTACCCTCGGGCCCAATGCATCCCCCGGCCTGTCCGCAGGCGGCGGACGCCCGAAGCAACCGACGCAAACAAAGGAGACGAAAATGCCCCTCATCGACGGAACGCAGCGGGAGCGGCAGGGCATCCTGGCGACGGCGGACCTGATGCTGCTCGCCGCCCGGACGGCCCCCAAGAGCGGCGGCCGCGACGACATCCTTACGGCGTTGGTCACGCCGCCCGAGACGGAGGCCCTGGCCGAGGAGATCAAGGTCGTCGCCGCGGAGCGCAACGACCTGGCCTGGCACAAGCCGCTGCCGATCTTGGAGGTCGCCGCGGCGGTAGTCCTGATCGGCGTCCGCGGGACGAAGAGCTACGTCTGCAACTGCGGCGCCTGCAGCTATCCCTCCTGCGCCGATTTCAGCGCGGCGGCCAAACGCGCCGGCCGTGACTACGACGGTCCCAACTGTATCTTCAAGGTCATGGACCTGGGGGTCGCCCTCGGCTCCGCCGTCAAGACCGCGGGC
>JAFGRP010000254.1 GCA_016935075.1 Deltaproteobacteria bacterium
AACAACAAACCTCGGTAACATCTTTTATGAGGCAACGTTACCTAAAATCTCTCCCCCTTTGGTAACATTTTTCAATGAGGCAACTGGTCGGTCTGGCCACGGCCAATGCCCTGACGATCCTCCCCGGGATAACCCGGATGACCGGGAGGCGACAACCTATCTGGACCTTCAAGTGGGCGAACGGGTCGTCATGATCGGTCTCTTTTGCCCTTTGGTGCAGCGCATCCTTTCCACAGGGGCAACGCTGACGATCATCGAGAAAAATCCCGAACGGATGGAAAGCACGGATGAAAAGGAAAAAGAAAAAGCTTTGAAGGGCTGCGACGTCGCCATTATCACCGCCACGACCCTTCTCAACAACACCTTCGAGGAGACCGTCAACAGCCTGGACACGCCCCGCTGCGCAGCCGTGATCGGGCCATCCACGCCGCTGTTCCCGGAAATCTTTCGGGATACGCCGGTAACTCATCTGGGCGGCGCCGTCGTTATGGATCCGGATCGTGTTATGCGGATCATCTCCGAGGCCGGCGGCACGCCGGCCATGCGGCCGGCCCTTCGCTTCGTGAATCTGATCATAAAACGGGATTCTCCACCATATTATCCATGAGTCGTCAGGAAAAGGCGTTATGATAAAGATGAAACAAATGAAACGCAGTTGTGACTACCTGATGCTGTCCTTTGAGGATGCGTGGCGGAGGATTGCCGCAGCCCTGGCGCCCCTTCCGCCGGTTCGCCGGCGGTCGGCTCTCGTTTCCGGCCTGGTACTGGCGGAGGAGATCATCGCACGGGAGAACATGCCGTCCTTTGTTGCGGCTTCCATGGACGGTTACGCGGTACTCAGCAGCGATGACTCTTCCGAGCGATCCATCACCGGAGAACAGGATGCCGGTCTCAAACTTGACCTCGCCGTTACGAAGGGGACGGCGGTGCGAATCATGACGGGCGCTCCCCTGCCGGCCGGCGCCGATGCCGTGATCCCTTTTGAGGAAACCGTGGAAGCGGCCGGAGTCGTCCGCCTCCTTTCCGCCGCCGAACCGGGCGCCAATGTACGTCCCGTCGGTCAGGACATCGCCGCAGGCGAAATCGCCCTCCCGAAAGGTTCCGTACTGGGACCGGCCGAGATCGGCCTGCTGGCCGCTCTTGGTCATTCCGAAGTTTCAGTTCATCCCCGGCCGCGCGTATCGATCATGGTCACGGGCAACGAATTGGTGGCGGTCGATGAGATTCCCAAGCCCGGACAGATCCGCGATTCCAATGCGCCGGCGCTTTTCAGCGCGGCAACGGCCTGCGGATTCGACGCCGTCGCCCTGCCGCATCCCATCGGCGACGACGCCTGCAAGCTCGAGCAGTCTCTGGTCGAGGCCCTGGCCGTCAGTGACATGCTCGTGACATCGGGCGGAGTCTCCATGGGAACATTAGACCTGATCAAGCCGCTGCTGGCCGGGCTTGGCGAGGTCCTGGTCGGTCGGGTGGCCATCAAACCGGGCAAGCCCCTGACCTTTGCCATGGTGCAGGGGAAACCGGTTTTCGGGTTGCCCGGTTTTCCGGTATCTTCCCTCGTCTGTTTCGAGCTGTTTGCCCGGCCGGCGCTGCGCCTGCTGAGCGGCCTGAGGCTGTTGTGGCGTCCGTGCGTGGAAGTGCGCCTGGCGCAGACCCTGCGCCATGATCCGGACCGCACCGAATTCCAGCGCGCCATCGTTGAGACCGACCCGTATGGTTTTACGGCCCGCAGCACCGGTTCCCAAAGTTCGAGCCGGCTCAAATCGCTGGTCGGGGCCAATGCGTTGCTCATTCTGCCCGTCGGCATGGGCGACTTCCCGGCCGGTTCCCGGGTGATGGCTTTCCTGATCAACCAGCCTGAAGCGCTGGCGGATCTGCCCCTCCCCATTCCCGTTTCGATTCGATAAATTGAAAAAACCGGAAAATCAACATCCAAGGCCTGAACGTCAATGGCTTGATATGACACTATCCGGGCGCCGTATCGGTATTCGATCTTGATGATTTTTCCGGCAGGGATGGTGTCGCCGGTCAAGTTTGATGTATAGGCCATGCTCACCAATCGACCCTGTCATTTTTTAGCTTCCGCTCAACAGGAATTGTGCTTGGCATACAAGTGCTCCGTTTTCTGTCATTCGGTGCCCCTGTACTCTGTTGGAATATTGAAATCTTGGGAATGCGATCAGGATTTTTCGGATCGAAGGCCCGGGATTTTTTTCAGGCAAGCGCTGCAAATCCCTTCCAGCCGGACGTCCACCCCCCGAATCTCGCCCGCAAATGAGCGCTGGTAGTCCCCGACGTCCACCTTCAGGCTGCCGGGCTGCAGGCATTGCAGGACTCCGCAATTCCTGCAGTGGAAATGGGGGTGTGCGGGGTGGTTTTCGTTGGGCGCAATGCCGTAGACCAGACTCCGGCCTCCTCCGCTGAACCGCGCCACCAGCCCCCTCTCCACCAGCAGGTCAAGGATGCGATAAACGGTGACCCGGTTGATCTCCGCGGTCCGTCGAACCGTCGTTAAGATCTCCTCAGCCCGGATCGGCGATGGATTATTCCCGATCACCTCCATAATCCTCACCCGGTTGGGTGTCGGGTCAAGGCCGTGGGTTTCAATCAGTTCCGGATAGTTGCAGCGCTGACACATGGTTATTCTTCCCTACGCATGGTTGGCCGTCCCGGCCGAAGGACCTGCCGATCTTCGGGGCTTGAGATGCTCCCACAGGACAGACATGAAGAAACCCGCGGCGGCCACCAGGATGATCGTTGCCCCGGAGGTCAGGTCAAAAAGATAGGAAAGCCACAGCCCGGTGATGGTAAACAGCCCGCTTAAGATCGAGGACAGCACCATCATTGCCCGCAATGAACCTGTGAATTTTTCCGCAATGAACGGCGGGATGGTCAGAAGCGCGATCACCAGGATCAGCCCCACCACGCGGATGATCATCACCACCGTGAGGGCGATCATCCCCAGCAGCAGGCAATAGAGAAAGGTGACCGGAACGTTTCTCAAACGGGCGAACTCGTCGTCATAGGACATGGCCAGAAAATCGTTGTAATACCAGGTGACGATGGCGACGACGGCAATCCCGATGACGGCCATCTGATACAGGTCCGAAGCCGGCACCGCCAGGATGCTCCCGAACAGGTAGCTCATCAGATCGACCGTATAGCCCGGCGTGAGGTCAAGCAGCACTACGCCGATTGCCATCCCCACCGCCCAGATCACCCCCACCATCGCATCGACCCGGTGCCGGGCCTTGAGTGTGACGGCGGCCATGACGCCTGCCGAGAGGATCGAGACGCCGGTGGTTCCGACCGCGTACGGCCATCCCATGAAAAAAGCCAGGCCGATCCCCCCGTAGGCGGCGTGGGCGATGCCGCCGGCCAGAAAAACAATCCGGTTCACCACCACCAGTGTTCCGATCACCCCGCAAACGACGCTCACCAGGACCCCGGCCGTCAGGGCGTTGCGGACGAACTCCAACTGAAGTGCCTCCCACATATTATTCGTCCTCCTTTTTGTCCGCATGCAGGCCGAGCACCCGGTGGGGGATCCCGTGGGCCACCAGGTCCACCGGACAGTGATAAGCCGCATCGAGCATTTCCTGGGTGATCTCGCCGGAATCGTGGTGGTAAAGCGCGCGGTTGACACAAGCCACAGATTTCACCTGTCTCGCAAGGATCATCATGTCGTGGCTGACCGCCACGATGGTCACCGTCCGGTTCAACTCCTTCAGGATATCGTAAAACTCGCCTCGGCTCTGCGCATCGATGCTGGCCATGGCCTCGTCCAAAAAGAGAACCTCGGGATCCGAAACCAGCGCCCTGGCAATGAATATGCGCTGCAACTGCCCGCCGGAGAGCTCGCCGATCCTCCGGTCCCGGCATCCCCATAACCGCATCCGCTCCAACGCCTGCTGCGCGGCGAGCAGGTCCTGTCGGGTATGGCGGGACCACCTCCGGCCGGTCCTTAAACGACCCATCAGGACGACATCGAGGACGGAGACCGGGAAGTCCTTGTTGATATGGACGTTCTGTGGCACATAGCCGATGCGGTGCGACACCCGGCTCGGGGGCTCTCCGAAAACGGCCACCGTTCCCCGGGTGGGACAGAGCAAGCCCAGCATCAGCTTGAGCAGGGTTGTTTTCCCGCCGCCGTTGGGACCGATGACGGCCAGGAAATCCCCACGCGGCACATTCAGGTTTACCTCTTGGAGAACCGGCTGCCCGTTGAAGGAAAACCATACGTCCCGCATCTGGATGATGGGTTCCGGCATCACGTTCCTCTCATCGCGCGGCCGCTCCGAATTTGCGGGCGACCTCGCGCAAATTGCCGGCCCAGTTCTCCGCCAGAGGATCGGCATAAACGATCTGCCCCCCGATCTCCCCGGAGAGCAACTCGGCGCTTTTCGCGGAGAATTGGGGCTGGACAAAGATAACTTTGATGCGGCGCTCCCGGGCATGGCGGATGAGCTTCTGGAGTTGAGCCGGTTTGGGATCCTTTCCTTCGATTTCAACAGGCACCTGTACCAGCCCGTAGGCCT
Organism: Deltaproteobacteria bacterium; assembly: GCA_016935075.1. Lineage (GTDB taxonomy): Bacteria > Desulfobacterota > Syntrophia > Syntrophales > UBA5619 > UBA5619. The sequence continues at coordinate 4,539 of JAFGRP010000254.1, forward strand.
CGGCGAAATAGCCCCACGAGGGGTGGAACACCATGAACTGCTCACCTTTCCGGCCGGCAAACAACGCCTTCAGCTCGGCGTCCAGTTCGTCGATTTCTCTCATAAAGGAGGCAAAATTGGATTTATACCTTGACCGGTGGACCGGATCTATTGCAGTGAGGGCATCGCGGATGTGTCCGGCCTGGATTTTCACCAGAGACGGGGACAGCCAAACGTGGGGATCCAAGAACAAGCCGCCGTGATCGTGACCCGCCCGGGCCTCCACGTTCGATTTTTGAGAAGGCCGGCTTTTTTCTCCGTCATGGTGATCCGCCATCGGAATCCTGGTGATGCCGTCGTCAGTGTGGACCACGCGCATCTTCGGGTTGGCGGCCGCGATTTTCTTCAACCAGAACTTTTCAAAATCGATTCCCACTGAAAAATAGACGGCGCTTTTCGACAATTCAGCCATCTGCCGCGGTTTGGGCTCAAAGCTGTGGGGATTGGCGTGGGCAGGAACCAGAACAGAAACATCCACGAGATCCCCCCCGATTTTCTGGACAAAATACTTCTGGGGGGAGATGCTCACAAAGGCCTTGGTCACGGCCGCTTCAACCGGCAGAACCGGCAGGGCCAGGAGAACCAAACAGGCCGTACCGGACAACAGCTTCCACGTTTGTCTCATCTTTTTATCTATTCTCTTCCCGTGGCGGATCATGCAACCAATTTTCATCAGGTGGAAATGCCATCATTTCAGAATCTGAATGGGTATCCGCCATAAATTTTCAATGCAATAATGTTGCATGGACTCCCGCTTGTCAAGCGATTTTTCTCATACATGGCCCAAAAAGCAACGCTAATTGAACGTGCAGACGACATAACAAACAAGAAGGCGCGCGCGGCCTTTGTGTATCGCCGTCACGTGGCCGGCGCGAACCTTCTTTACCGCTTTTCCCCTGAAAATTCAGGCTCTTTGTAATTCGATGGTGGATTTTTAATGCCAATAGTGATAGAAAACCTCTGAATTGTAAATTACGGATGGATGGGTTCCATCCCGCATAATCATAATGGAGGGGAAAATAGGACCGTTGACCAAGCCCCGTTTACCAAAAGGACAAAACGGGGTTTTTGTAGAGGAGAGATTGAGAATTCCTGTTAATAAAGGATCATACTGAAACGCCGGGATGCTCGATAGATCGGGCCTGAGATCGCGGGTTCACATGGAGTTCATCAATGCCGGAACCGCTCGCAGATAGGCTCATAAGTAAGATCGACCAGGCTGCCGATCTTTACCATCGCCTCGTCATCTTGGCGGGGCCGGCCGGC
>JAFGRP010000255.1 GCA_016935075.1 Deltaproteobacteria bacterium
CCGGAGAACAAACTCATCTGATCCACTCCGCTCGGACAATTGGCGACGCATGAACCGCAGAGCAGACAGGTTGAAAAAAACGCGCTTTTAACCTCTTCTGTCAGGCTTAGGTCATTCTCTAACATTTTTTTTGTAAGTTGAACCTTGCCCCGGGGACTGGCATGTTCCATGCGGATCTCTTTGTAAACAGGACAATGGGCGGAACATAACCCGCACTTTATGCAATGATAGACGTTTTCAGCCGTATCTTTACCGAGCAGTTCCTTTTGTTCCATGGTGAACGTATCCCTCGCTTTCCTGTGCTCTCAGATTCCGCCGACATACCGGCCCGGGTTCATGATTCCGGCCGGATCGAATTTTTCCTTGAGGCCTCTGACCAGGGAAATATCCTGACCGGTCCGACCCCAGACACTGACCTTTTCCTTTATGAACAAGGGGGCCACTTCCACAACCAGGTTGCCTTCATTTTTTACAGCCTCGGCCGTCAGTTTTTCGATCGTTTCAACGACGGCCGCTGTCTTTGCAGTCCAATCCTGCCCCGCCCAAATTGCCGTGTAAAGTATCCCGTTGCCGGCATGACACGCCAAGGCGCACGCCAAACCGGCTTCCCTTACGGCCCCTTCCGAGGCGGCGATCATTTCCATACAGCGGGAAATTATAAAATTGGACTTGAGACAAATGAGATCAGGATGAGTTTTCGCCAATTCTTCGGTAAAATCGCGATATGCAATCCAGAAACCCAGATGGCCTTCTCCCTGAACAGAGACCGTGCCGATCGCCCCGTCCCTCCGCCCGATCTCCGTCAGATCTTTGATCTGCCTTTCCACCGCCTCCACGATCCCCTCAAGCCCGACAGCAACGATGTAATCCGCGTCGAGCGGGATCATATTCCGGTGACCCTCCATGGTCTTTGCGGTCATCAACTCTATGGCCGCGGGATAGTAGAAGGATTGGATCACTTTACGGAGAAAACGATCCGCGCTTTGTAGGTCGTTGAACGATAGAAAAAGCGTTGCCTCCGATTCCGGCTTCAGATAGATTCTGAATGTCGTACGACAGATCAATCCCAAAGATCCCATAGAACCGATCAGCAGCTTTGTCAGATCATAGCTGGCGACGTTTTTCATACACTTTCCGCCGGATTTTATGATATCCCCATTGGGGAGAACCGCGGTGTTTCCCAAAATGATGTCCCGAAGTCCCCCATAGAGGAGCCGCCTCGGCCCGTTGTCGTTCGTCGCCACAACTCCGCCGATGGTCGCCCCTTTGGAATGGGGAGGATCCAGCGGCAGGAAATACCCTTCGCCTTCCGCTTTCAATCCGGCCTGCACATCGGAAACGGTTGCCCCGCACTCCACCTCGATACTCAGATTGGCGATATCGTAGTCCGCATAGCTCTTCATCCTCCGGGTCGAAAGCAACAGGTCCGCCTTACGCGCAATACCCCCAAGCGACATTTTCGTGCCGCCTCCGGTAGGAATCACGGAAAGACCGCGTTCATGGGCTGCGGCCATGACTTTTGAGGTTTCCTCAATCGTTCCGGGGGAAACCATCACCCCGGGAACAATCCCGTCCACCGTTGACGCCCGGAGTTTATCCGGATCAGTCACCATGTTGGCGCCGCCGACTATCTCCCGAAATACGGGAACCAGATTATCAGTGTTCGGCATAAACGATCTCCCTTCCTCCACAAGCCGCGCTTTTCCCCGGGATCAGTTTGCCGGGATTCAGAATGTCGTCAGGATCAAAAGCCTGTTTTACATTCTGCAGCGCGGTGATATCCGCAGAACAGAACTGCAATTTCAGCCCCTCGAGTTTTTCCACCCCCACGCCGTGTTCGCCGGTTATGGTTCCACCCATCTCGACACATAGCTGCATGATCTCAAAAGCCGCTTTATGAACCCTGGCCAGTTCATCTTTATCCCTTTCATCGAACAGGATCAGGGGGTGGAGGTTGCCGTCGCCGGCATGGAATACGTTGGCTATCTCAATGTTGTATTTATGACCGATCTCACCGACGCGTCTGAGCGTCTCCGGAAGTTTCGTCCTCGGAACCGTGCCGTCATTCACCAGATAGTTCGGTCGCAACCGTCCTGTAGCGCCAAAGGCGCCTTTTCTCGCGACCCAAAGTTGATCCCTTTCGGCGGCCGTTTTCGCCAGACTCACCTCACGCACATGATTGAGCTTGCAGATCTCAACAACATGGTCGGCAAGCCTGCCCAGACCATCCTGCAGCCCGTCCAATTCAATGAGCAGCATCGCCGCCGCATCTGTCGGCAACCCTATTTTATAGAAGGCCTCAACCGCTTTTATGGCGACATTGTCCAGCATTTCGAGCGTCGCAGGCACCATCCCCGCCTTTACGATCCCGGATACCGTATTGGCGCCGTCGTCAACGGTATTGAAAATCGCCAGCAGCGTTTTGACCGCTTCGTTCTTCGGCATGATGCGGAGGATAATCTTTGTTGCAATGGCCAAGGTTCCCTCGGAACCGGTTATCAAACCGATCAGATCCAGGCCTGGATTGTCAAGCGATTTGCCGCCGACATGAATGATCCGGCCGTCCGCCAAGACGATCTCCGCGCCAAGAACATGATTGCTGGTGACGCCGTATTTAAAACAGAGCGGCCCCCCCGAGTTTTCCGCCAGGTTTCCTCCGATCGTCGTCGCTTTTTCACTGGCCGGATCAGGCTGATAAAGATAGCCGAGCTTTGCCACTGCTGTTTTAATATCCAGCGTAATGGCGCCCGGTTCAACAATCACCCGCTGATTCTCGATGTCTATTTCCAATATTCGGTTCATCCGGGTCGTCAGTATAATGATACCGCCCTTGCTGGGAACCGGACCGCCGCTAAGCGATGTACCCGAGCCTCTGGCAATAAGGGGAATGCCGTTTTTATAGGCAACTTTTACGATCTGCGAAATTTCCTCGGTGGATTCCGGAATGACAATCCAGTCGGGTCTTCCTCTGATAAGGGAGGCATCGTAACCGTATAGTTGAAGTTCCATTTCCGATGTCATTACATCGTCTTTCCCGACTATTCGTTCCAGTTCCCGAAATATTTTTTCCTTTTCCATGTCAATTCCCTTTCATCTCGCCGAAGTATTCTATCCTTCGCCATAAACCAATTTCTTCGCCAACAATCGCCTGGGTGTTGCATGCCATACCCGTTTCCTGAAAAAGAAGGAATCATCCGCTCTTGTCATAGGCAAAAAACTGCATGGTGAAAACGGCCCTCCCCTGCGTGGCGGAACGGAGATCCGTCGAATATCCGAACATCGCCTTCAGGGGAACTTTCGCCCGGATTTCACTGACCGCCCCTTTGGGGTCAATGGCCTGGATATCCCCCCGCCGAACGTTGATGTCTCCGATCACCTCCCCCATGAATTCGCTGGGGGTGATGATATCCACCATCATGATCGGATCCAGGAGTATGGGATCGGCCTTCAGGCAACCCTCCCGAAAGGCCGAAGAAGCCGCGATCTTGCAGCCGAGCGGCGTCGTTTCGCCCTCCTTGAGGATCCCCCCGCTGATGGCGATCCGGATGTCGATCACCGGATACCCGGCCAGAACGCCGCTCAACACCCCCTCGCGCACGCCGTCTTCCATCGCGAGCCAAAGCTCATCGGGAATGGCGGCCTCGTCTTCCATCCGGCGGACGATCTCAACACCGCCGCTCCGTTTCTTCGGCTCCAGGACGAGCTTTACATGACCGAAATGCTTTTTTTCTCCCAATTCCCTTTCAAAAATCCCCTCGCATTCAACGCGCTTCTGGATCGTTTCTCGATGGACGACCCGCGGCTTGCCCACGTTGACGCGGGCGTTGAACTCCCGCAACAGGCGATCCGCAATGATCTCGAGATGAAGTTCCCCCATCCCGGACAGGACCGTCTGCGCGGTTTCATCATCGTACTTGACCCGGAGGGTCGGATCCTCCTCCATGAGTTTGTTCAGAGCTGCGGCAAGTTTCTCCTGATCGGCGGGCGTCTTGGCCTCGATCGCCAAGCTGATGACCGGCTCATAAAAATCGATAGGTTCAAGAAGAATGGGGTGCGCTTCATCACAGATCGTATCGCCCGTCGTAATTTCCTTGAGTCCCATGACGGCGATAATGTCGCCGGCGCCCGCCTGTTCCACGCGCTCCCGTTTGTTTGCGTGCATTTTCAAAAGGCGGGCGATCTTTTCCCTTTTCCCCCTGCTCGCGTTGAAGAGTTCATCCCCCGCATGGAGGCGACCCGAATAGATCCGAAGATAGGTCAGTTTCCTCCCCTCTTCCTGCATGATCTTGAACGCCAGGGCGGCCAGGGGCTCTTTGTCGCTGCTCGCCCGGATCTCCTCCTGCTTCGTCACAGGATTGACGCCCTTGACGGGAGGAATATCTTCCGGCGACGGCAGATAGCGAACCACCGCGTCCAGGAGCGGCTGCACCCCTTTGTTCCTGAGCGCCGACCCGCACAGGACGGGTACGATTTGAAGGGAGATTGTTGCCTTCCGTATCGCCCCGATGACTTCCGCCTCGGAAATTTCCATTCCATCGATATATTTCTCCGCGATCCCGTCGTCCACGTCGGCCAGCAGGGCAATCATCCGGTCACGATGTTTCGTCGCGCGCTCCCGGATCTCATCGGGAAGATCCGCGCATCCGTAAGACGCCCCCTTGGTTGCGTCGTCCCAGGTGATGACCTGCTGCCGGATGAGGTCCACAACCCCCCGGAAAGACTCCTCCTCTCCGAAAGGGATCTGGATCGGCAAAGGCAGGGAATTGAAACGTTCCTTCATCTGCCGGATCGTCCCGGCATGGTTCGCTCCGACCCGGTCCATCTTGTTGATGAACGCAATCTTGGGGACACCGTATTTGTCGGCCTGGTGCCAGACGGTCTCCGACTGGGGTTCCACCCCGCCTACGGCGCAAAACACGACGACGGCCCCGTCGAGAACCCGGAGGCTCCGCTCAACCTCAATGGTGAAATCGACATGCCCCGGCGTATCGATAATGTGTATCTCATGGTTTTCCCAGGTGCACGTGGTCACCGCCGAGGTGATGGTGATCCCCCTCTCCTGCTCCTGCGGCATCCAATCCATCACGGCCTCGCCGTCGTGGACCTCGCCCATCTTGTGGGATTTCCCCGTGTAGAAGAGAATCCGCTCCGTCACCGTCGTCTTGCCGGCATCGATGTGGGCGGCGATTCCGATATTTCTCGTGCGTGAGAGTCTGGATTTGGTTGCCATGGAAATTCACCACGGGACAAAAGCCCCGCTATCCCTCTTGCGTCGGCACTGCCGGCGCGATCAGTTCACGGTTCATCATAAAGGGATTGCCCAGACCGATATGGCCCTTAAGCGACTCCCTTTCCTTTCCGTCGATCAGGATCCGGATCCTTTTGATCGCGGGCAGGTTGGCGGTCAACGTATTGGTCAATGAGTAAACGGTGGCCATTTCCGCGGCGCTTCCCCCCGGATGATTCGCCACGAGACTCTCCTTGAAGTTGACGGAGAGGAGATCCTCCCCTTCCCTTTTGACGCTTTCGAGTTCCGCCTTCTCGGGAAAGGTATTGACCAGCCCCGTCTTCGAGCCGGCGATGAGGGCCTGAATCATCTCTCGCGCCTGCGCCTCCGGTTCCCTTTCCTTGGGGATAAACCGCTTTTCCGGAACGAGAAAACGCTCGTTGGCATCGGAAAAAAAGAGAATCACCTCCTGCTTGTCCCTCTTTTTCGCCGCGGTATGTTTTCCGGCTGCCGGCGGATAGATATAATCGAAGAGCGTGATGAAGAAGATCGCCAGAAAGACCACGGAAACCGCGACGATCACGGAAAGGAGTAAAATCCTTCGACCCTTCTTCGTTTTCTTGTGTTTGACCTCATCGGTCCGCCTTTGCTTCTTTGTGGCCATACGATCCTTCGTCCTTCCCGCTGGCTTCGTTGCGGCAACTTAGGGTATTTTCACGGCAGTGTCAATGAGGGAACAAAACCGCAGGCGGAGCCTGAAAAGATAAAAAAAGACGACACTGCCCGATTCTATTCATTGTGCCCGGGGGAAGGCCCATGATTGCCATTGACCCACCAGTCGCTCTTGTCCTTGAACCACCAGTTGGAGGAATCCGTAGCAAGGATGTCCGCTGCCAGGCGGCGTGCGTTTTCCGTCGCAAGACGCAGGACGGCGAAACGGATCCATTCCCGGCTGTATTTGTTTCCCAGATCGCCGCACTCCTTTAACTGGAGGATCAGCGAGAGCTGGTCGGCATCGCGCGCCAGCAGGGATTCCCTCGTCTCCTTATCATTGAATTCGTCAAGGGCCTCCTCGATCTCCTCCCCGAAAAAAAGCGGCTCGGACAGCTCCCGGGTCGCCTTTTTCTCGTCTACTGCCACATACTTTTTGTTCACGTAATTCATATCTCCCGTCCGGGCCTCGGGCAGATCATGCATCAGACAGAGCCGGAGAACCCTCAGTTCGTCCGCCTCCGGGTCCATCTTGCACAGAACGTACCCGACGTAGAGCGTTCTCAGGATGTGTTCGGCCACCGATTCGCACCCGGATCCGAGGAACTGGAAACCGCTCCGGGGGGTCTTTTTCAGCATACCGACTTCGAAAAGAAAATCCGCTATCTCCCTCATCTTTTTCAATCACCCCTTATCCGTCGTCCATAATCCATAAGGGCGCCCTGCATGGCTTATTGTTCTTTTTTCAGGGTCCGGATCCGGTTCGCCATCCTATCGGAGATTTTTCGTACATGCATCTGAAGCGCGGCGATTCCTTCCGGTTTCAGCGCCGCCACCTGGTCCACCTGCACCTTCCAATATTCGAGGAAACTGATTTCATTTTCCTTCACCTTGCGGTCGAACCGGGACTGGATCTCCTTCACCAGAATCGCCTGCTGCTCCCTTTCCGCCATAATCCCTCCCCCAACCGCCTACCGGACGCACCTTCTTAACCGATTAAGGATGCAAACCACGACACCTGTCCGTTTATTTCGGCACCCACCATATATCACTTCAAACCAATCTTGCAACCCTGAAAAATGGCGCAATTATGAATCCATAATCCCCCCCGGTTCTTTTTGACTTTTCAGACCATGTCCGGTATGATCCCCTCAAATAGATGCAATGACCCGCGGCTTCCTTATTCTATCCTTTTCGGGATAATGGATTGCGCGGCAAACGGGAGGGAATCATGACCGAGAAAAATTCTTGTAAATCCGAGGACGGTTTAAAACACAGCGAACCCGGAGAGCGAACACAAAGTGGCGGACGATCCCGCAAAACACCGGGATGGGGATGGCGGCTTCCGAGCCCCTTTTTCCATTTCGCGGTTTTGTGCCTTGCGGTCCTTCTCATCTCTCCACTTTATGCGCTCGAAGACAGCGCCCGTCTCGTTTTTCAGAAGACGGCCGGCGGCGGCAAGAACCAGGTCCATGTGGTTAAAAAGGGGGAATGGATCGCCGGCATCCTCCGGGGTTATTTCGGAGAAGAACCGGTTCCTTACGCGCTGATTCGCCGGCTGAACCCCGGGATTGGGAATCTGAACCGGATACGCCCCGGCCAGAGGATCGTTCTTCCGGTCCCGGTCCGTTCAGAACCCTCCGAATCGATCCCCGAAGTAGTCAAGGAAAACGCCTCCCCGCCGGTCGTATACCGGATTCTGGAGGGGGACTCCATCAGCAGGATTATTCTGTCCGAAATGAACGTGAACCCCGAGGAAGCCCTCCCGGCCTATCGTCTTATTCGCAAGCTGAATCCGGAAATCCAGGATTTTAACCGGCTTTCCGCCGGCCAGACCCTCCACCTGCCTCCGGGGGCCCCTCGTCCGGACGTCCCGCCGACAGCACCCCCGGTGGCCGCCGCCCTTCAGGCGGAAAAGTCTGTCGCGGAAACGGCGGCGATGGTGGACTCCCTGCTCGGAATCATCCGTCCGGTCATCGGCAGGATGGGGGGATCGGTTACCGTTTCGGGAAGTTACTTTATCCCCCTCCAGGAGACCACACAGATCACCATCGACTGCGCCCAGATCCCGGTCGTGGAACTGGATGATGGAACGACGGTTTTTCTGGATTATGCAGATCGTCTGTCGGAGAATCTGAAAGGACTGATCCGCCAATCCTGGAAGAGTTACGCCTTTCTGGCGTCGGAAGGATTTCGCGACCATCTCGGGGGCCTGCTGGGCATTATCCGCCATTCCCGGAATTACCGGATGATGCGCACCGACAAATCCCTGGGGCTGACGGCAAAACCGGAAATCTTCATCTTCCCCGATTGGATCATTACCGGCACAGAGACGGCAGACGGCAAAACCTACCGCCAGGGACTCTTTATGCTCGATCCCGGCGAACGACCTCTCCCCTCAGAGGCAAGGGCATTCCTCGAGAAAAACGGTTTTGCCTTGACGGAGATCGCGGAAAACCGCGCGGTCTCTTCGATTGATACGCCGCTGGCGCTGCAACCGGCCATGACCGATTTACAAGCCCTGAAGGGCATCGCCTTCGCGGAAAGGCTTCTGTCAATCCTCGGGGAGACACCGATCCGGAATGCCGAGGTCGTCGTCTCCGACCAGAACCGCCACGGATTCAACATCTCCGTCACGGCCAATCTGCTCATCCGGAAGGGGGAGAAACAGTTCATCCTGCTGACGAAAAGGCTGCCCGAACAGTTCCTTCAAATCCTCAGGGAGGCGGGTACGGAGGTGATCCTGATCGGGGAGAATGATCAGGGCAGGCCCCTCATCGAAGGCGTGCTTCAGGGGCTGGGGATCCCCGTCTCCTTCGGCCATTTCTCCTACCGGATTCCGGAAGAGGGCTTGCGTCCGCGGTTTACGGCCTCCTTTTCCGCCCTGCGGACGATGAAGGAGGAGGAACCGATTTTTCTGATCGATTTCGATATTCCTCCCCCTCTCGTGCCTTTTTTCAACGGCCTGCGGGGAGGACGCGTCGTCCGATACTGACAAGGGACTGTGATTGAAAAAAAAAGCGATTGCACTTTTTTCAGGAGGTCTGGACAGTATCCTGGCCTTCAAGGTCGTCGCGGAACAGGGGATCGAGGTTTTGGGGGTTACCTTTGAGACCCCCTTTTTCGACGCCGCGAAGGCGCGTACGAACGCGGAGAGGATCGGCCTGCCGCTCGTCGTTCTCGACATCACGGCGGAACACCTGCAGATGTTGCGGGCGCCCCGTTACGGCTTCGGAAGAAACATGAACCCCTGCATCGACTGCCACACGCTGATGCTTCGTATCGCCGGGCGGCTGATGGAGGAGGAAGGCTTCGATTTTGTCTTCACCGGGGAGGTTCTGGGTGAGCGCCCCATGTCGCAGGGGAAACAATCCCTCTACGTCGTGGCCAAAAATGCGGGCTATCCGGACCGCATTCTCCGTCCCCTCAGCGCACAGCTCCTCCCGGAGACCGAACCGGAACGGTCGGGCAAGGTGGACCGCAACCGCCTCTGCGATATCCAGGGAAGAGGCCGGAAACGCCAGATGGAGATGGCCGTCCATTACGGCATCACCTCCTACCCTCCGCCCGCCGGCGGCTGCGTTCTCACCGATCCGATTTTCGCGCGTCGTCTCCGCGACCTCTTCAGCCGGCATCCCGACCACCGGCTCCGTGACATCGAGCTCCTGAAGGTCGGGAGACATTTCAGACTCACCGACACGACCAAGGTTGTGGTCGGACGAAACGCCGGCGACAATGGCACAATCGAGAGACTGGCCGAGGCGTGCGATGCGCTTATCCGGGTCGTTCAGTTTCCGGGACCGACCGTTCTGGTTCCCGGAGGCGGCGATGAAGAGACGCGGCGTCTCGCGGCCGGGCTCTGCGCCCGTTACAGCGACGCCCCCCGGAACCGGGAGGCGGCCGTTCATTGTCTCCGGGACGGAATCATGACGCCGTTGACGGTCCGGGCCTTAACACCGGAAGAGGCGGAACACCTGCACATCTAAAGGACAAAGGAAACAAAAGCGGATGGTGTTTCAGCCTGTTACAGGTGCTGCGGCCGGAGGAGATCCGTTACGGTCTTGACCGGATTGAAGGTCGCGAGGGGCACCTCGATAAAGACGGTGTTCCAGAAGGCCATCGACCCGTTCCAGAGACCCGGCCTCTCCAGCGCGAGAAGCTCTCTCCCCTTCTCCGACTTCCGGGTGATCACCGCCATCGCCGGATCGACAAACGCCGTCAGATCGAATTTCCGCCCGCGGAAATCCCGGACGCCGCAGACGATATCGACGGGATTGAAGTGTGTGGCGGATGACCAGACCGTGCGCTGTTCCGGATTTTCCCGATCGATCTGCGACTCCTCGATGATCTGGAGGGAGCCCTCCCCCTTCCCTTCCGGATCATCGACCCAGAAAGGACCTCCGCCCGGCTCCCCCTCGTTTTTCACCATCCCGCATATTCGGATCGGCCGGTTCAGCCACTCGAAAAGAAACGACAGCCTCTCGGGTCGGGAAAGATCCCGGAAAGCGGGCGGGATGCCGATATTCACCTCTTTTTGCGCGAAATCACACATCCTCTCCAACTCTTTCTCCGTGCCGTTCCCCTCGGCAAGCAGCCGTACACAGGAAAATATCTTCTCTTGCAGCCGGATCAGATAGCCTGCCAGGATTTTCTTCCAGAGGACCGTTTCCGCCTTGAGCCGATCCGGAACGGTATTGTCGATGTTCTTGAGAAAGATGACATCTTCATCGAGGAGATTCAGGTTCCGGAGGAGCGAGCCGTGGCCCCCCGGACGGAAAATCAGTTTCCCGGCCTCGGTTCTAAAGGGGCGTCCTCCCGAAGCGACGGCGATCGTATCCGTTGCCGGATCCTGGACGGTGACACCGACTTCGAATACCGTATCCAGACGGGATTCGCAGTCATGGATCACCCGCGACAGCAGTGCCCGCACGGCCGCCTCGTGTTCGCGTGAAACGGTGAAATGAAGGCGGGAGACGTTTCCGGCATCCCGGGCGTACAGAGCCGCCTCGACGAGGTGCTCCTCGAGGGCGGTCCGGCTCCCTTCCGGATAGGCGTGGAATTTCAAAAGCGCCTTGGGAAGGAGACCGTAATTCAGACCCTCCTCCGCCAGGATAAACCGCAGTATGGTCGCCTCCTCCCGATTCGCAAGCAGGGCATCGACATCCCGTCCTGTTCCGGCGATAACCATCTGCAGATCGGGGAAGAAAGCATATTTCTTTAAATTCGCCGCAAAATCGGACCTTTCATTCTCGTCCGCGAAACCGCCCGCATCGAGACAGCGATACCACTCCCGGAACATCCGGCTCGCCGCCCCGGACGCGGGGACGAATTTCATGAGCCGGCGTGACCGGCGCGCCTCTTCAAAGGCCGCCAGGAGGTTCTGCTGCTCCGTCTCCGGAATAACGACAATCCCGTCCCCCGCTTGGCCGGGCCGGTTCAGGCGGATCGGCGGGACGCCCCGACGGAAGAGCGCGAGCTGCCTCTCGACCTCCCGGACCGTCGACCCCTGCGCGGCGATGTTTTCCCGGTCCTCCTCGGACCACTCACCCCCGCAAGTGTTCCCCGTCATTGCTTTTTCTCCTTCTTCACTTTTCGGATCTTTTCGGACGAGAGCGCCTTCGGGTCCCGCAACGCTTTGCCGCAACATGAATATATGAAGTCCATTCCTGCGTGTCAATTGAATTATGAGCGTCGCCGGGATTCCCGTCAGGATTCCCCACGTCTAATTTTTCATTGACATACGGAACCGTTCTGTCCTAATCGTTCCTCCGGGAAAATGAATTTATCAGAAATCAAAAGGGTTGCAAAGGCAGGCCCGGCAGCAACGGATGACCAGGGATTGCAGAATGAAAACCCTTTTCAAGGAGAAGAGATGAAACTGACCGATCTGTTACCCCTGGAAACCTGGAAAGCCCTTGAGGACGAAATCTTTGCCCGCTCCGGCCTCCAGGCCAGCGTGTCTGACATCGACGGGATCCACATTACCGACACCAAGCGCTGGGCCAACCGGCTCTGCCCGTTGATCAAGGCCGACGACCGGGGCCAGAGCACTATCTGTGCCCTGGCTCACATGAATCTTGCCAACGAGGCCCGTGAAACCAAACAGCCGGTGATCGGCGAGTGCGATGCAGGGATGGCCAAACTGGTGGTGCCGATTTTTTACGGCGATGAATTTCTCGGCGCCGCCGGCGGTTGCGGCCTGCTGCTGGACGACGGCGAGGTGGACGGCTTCCTGCTCAACAAGACCCTTGATTTGCCCGAAGAAAAGACCGAGGCCCTTTCCGAGGGTATTACCCGCCTGAGCACGGCCCGAATGCAAGAGCTGGCGGATTTCATCGGCAACTGGCTCGCGCGGCACATCCCCAAAACAGGCGGAGACCATGCGGCCCCTCCGACGGAGCAGGAGTGACGGACAGGGGAATTAGATGTTTTCCTCGATCGGCAGCAGGAAACTCCGGACGCCGGCGCGGGGATACTCCTGCTGGAGCCGGCGAATCCTTTCTTTGATCCGGGAAACCTCTTCGTCGGCCACGGCCATCAACAGGACGTTGTTTTTCCCGGGCCAGCAGTGAGTTCCGAGCTTGGGCTCCGTTTCCGTCCCCTCGCCCCGGGCCTCTATCATCTTGGTATAGCCGTGGATCCCGGCCTCTTTCAGGGCGGCGTTCATATCCTCATCCGCCGCCTCGCAGTAGATGATCAGAAACATCTTCATGGGATTCCCCCTCCGGATTCACGTTTGTGACGTTTTGCCCTCCCCGGCGACGGGAAAAATCTGCGGCTGTTCCGCCACGCCGTCCTTCTTCCCCTTGCGGCGCCTTATCAAGAACCCTTGCCAGTCATCGAAAAGATCATAGGCGGCCGGGACGACGACCAGCGTCAGAAATAACGAGGTCAGAAGTCCGCCGATGACCGCAATTCCCATGGGAGAACGGGTTTCCGCCCCTTCTCCCATGCCGAAGGCGACCGGCAGCATCCCGAAGACCATCGCAAAGGTGGTCATGAGGATCGGCCGGAGCCGCACCGGTCCGGCTTGGAGGATCGCATCCCTGCGGGAAAAGCCGCGTGCCCGCAAAACGTTCGTGTAATCGACGAGCAGGATTCCGTTTTTTTTGACCAGCCCCATCAGGAGGATGAGGCCGATAAAACTGAAAATATTGAGTGTGTTTCCCGTCAGCAGGAGTGCGCCGAAGGCCCCGATGAACGAGAGCGGCATCGCCAGGAGCACCGTGAAGGGATGAACGAAGCTCTCGAACTGGGCGGCAAGGACCATGTAGGCCATGGCCACCCCGAGGATGATGGCGAACAACAGGTACCCGAAGGATTCCTGCATTGTATCGGCCTGTCCCCGGTATTTCGGAAGATAATCGGCAGGCAGGACCTCGCCTGCGATGCCGTTGAGCTCCTCCATCGCCTGCCCCAGGGGTATCCCCTCGAGACTCGCGAAAAGGGTGATCGACCGTTGGCGGTCGACGCGGTTGATGACGCTCGGCCCACCCCCCTCCTGGATGCGGACCATGTTCCCGAGATCGACAAGCCGTCCGTCACGCGACCGGACGTAGAGTTTTTTCAGGTCATCCGGATCCCTCCGTTCTTCCGGATTGAGACGAATCCGCAGGTCGTAGCGTTTTCCCCGGGTCTCGTCCTTGTATTTGGTCACCTCGGTCTCCCCGCTGATCAGGAGGTTGATCGCCTGGGCGATGGTTGCCACATCCACACCGAGGTCGGCGGCCTTGTCACGGTCGATGAAAACCTTGAGTTCCGGTTTGCCCATCTCGAGAGAGGTGTCCACATCCACAATTCCCGGCATCTTTGAGAAGTTGCCGGCGATCTGCTTCGCATAGTCCTGTATCGCCGCAAGATCGGGCCCCCGGATGCTGTACTGGATCGGCACCTGACGCTGCCCGCCGCCGATCATGGAGAAGTCCTCCGCAGACACCTTGAGACCGGGAAACTGTCGCAGCTTCTCGCGGATCTCTTTCTTCAGATCCATCTGGGACTTCTTCCGTTCGCTCTTCGGGATGAGGCTGGTCATCATGATCGCGCGGTTAACCGAGCCGCCGATGCCCAGCCGGTATAAAATCGCCCGGACTTCCGGCATTTTTCTCAGGATCTCCTCCGCCGGCCGGAAAAGCTCATCCGCTTTCTCCAGCGAATAGTCGATGGGCGCCTCCAGACGGACGATGAACTGCCCCTGGTCCTCCGGCGGAACGAACTCCTTGCCCATAAACGTCGTCAGATAAAGGCTGCCGCCAAATATCAGGAGGGCGCCGATCAGCATGAACCCGCGATGGTTCAGCGAAAAGATCAGGACATGACGGTAAACCCCTTCTAATTTTTTGTACCCCTTTTCAAGCCACTCTGCCGGGCGGAACGCTGTCTTTTTTGCAGACTGCAGGCCCTCCGGATTTTTCCGCTGGAGGACCAATCTCTTCAGGAAGATCGAGGCAAGCATCGGTGTCAGGGTGAAGGAAACCAGCAGGGAGACCAGAACCGAAAAGACGGCCGTCAGGGCGAACTGGAGAAAAAATCTCCCAATCATCCCCTTCATGAAGGCGACCGGCAGGAAGATCGCCACGATGGCGAAGGTCGTCGCCATAACGGCCAGACCGATCTCGGAGGTAGCGAAGGTCGCCGCCTCCCGCGGCGCCATCCCCTCCTCGACGTGCCGGTAGATATTCTCAATCACGATGATGGCATCGTCGATCAGGAGCCCGACGGAGAGGGTCAAGGCCAGCATCGTCATGTTGTTGAAGGTGAACCCGAAGGCCCGGATCAGGGCGAAGGTGGCAATGATTGAAATCGGCAGGGCCACGGCGCTGATCAGCGTCGTCCGGATATTTCGGAGGAACAGGAAAACGGCGAGCACAGCGAAGAAGCTCCCGAGGATCAGATGTTTCTGCACCTCCGAGATGGATCGTCGGATGAAGATGGACTGGTCGATGGCAATGTTGAGGGTCATCCCCGGCGGGAGCGTCTTGTTGATCTTCTCGATCTCCGCCTTGACCGCGTTGACAACAGCTACGGTGTTCGTCCCGGACTGTTTCTGAATGCCCATCGTCACGGCCGGGATGCCGTTGAAGCGGGCGATGGAGCGCCGCTCCTCCATCCCGTCTTCCGCCCGCCCGATGTCCCGGAGGCGGACCGGGGAGCCCTTGTCATAGGCGATGACCAAATCGTTGAAATCGGGGACGTTGAGGAACTCCCCCTTGACCTTGATCGTGTACTCTTTGGAAAGACTCTCGATCCGCCCACCCGGCAGCTCGACGTTCTGCCGCTGGAGGGCGCCCATGACGTCGCCCGCGGAAATCCCGTAGGCCTGGAGTTTTCCGGAGTCGAGCAAGACCCGGACCTGGCGTAGCTGCAGGCCAAATAACGGCACATCTCCGACGCCGTTGATCCGCTGGAGCTGCTCTTTGAGGACCTCGTCGACGTAAGTTGAAAGCTCACGGACCGTTTTCCGCCCCGACAGGTTCAGCCACATGACCGCCGTTGCATCCGGATCGACCTTGGCGATCCGTGGTTCATCGATGTCCTCGGGGAGCTTGTTCCGGATCAGGGCGACCTTTTCACGGACGTCCTGGACGGCAAGATCGATGTCCCGCTCGAGGACGAACTCCACCGTGACCCGGGAATCCCCCTCGGTACTGCTTGAAGTGATCGACTTTACACCGTTGATCGTGTTGACCGCCCCTTCGATCTTATCGGTGATGTCCACGTCGATCACCTCGGGGCTCGCCCCGTTCAAATGCGTGGTGATCGTAACGATGGGGAAATCCACCTTGGGAAAGAGATCAACGCCGATCTCCGGATAACTGACCGCCCCGAGGACCACCAGGGCCATGATGACCATGGTTGCGAAAACCGGCCTTTTGACCGAGGTATCAGCGAGCCACATGGACCGGCACCCCTTCCATCAGATTGTTCTGGCCTACGGTCACGACGGTCTCCCTGGCCTTCAGCCCCTCGGTGATCTCCATGAACTCCCCGTATTTCCGTCCGATGCGGACCTTTCTCTCCTTCGCCCGATTCCCCTCGACGACAAAAAGCTTCGTCGTGGAGTTATCGTACAGGAGCGCAGTGACCGGAGCGACGACCGTGTTCCGCGACGGCCCCGTGTAGAGCGTCACCCGGGCGAAAAATCCCGGTTTGAGGGTACGGCCGGTGTTTGCCACCTCGGCCTCCACCTGGAGGGACCGCGTTCGCTCCTCAAGACTGGGGTAGATTGTCTTCAATTGGCCGCGGAATTCGCGACCCGGAAAGGCATCCACGGAAAAAACCGCGCTTTGACCGGCCCGAAGGCCTCCCACATCCTTCTCCGAAACGGCGAAGGAGAGTTTCAACAGGTCGGTCCGGATGATCGATGCCAGGAATGTGCCGTTGCGGATATAATCCCCGGAGGTCACTTTTTTCTCCAGCACGCTGCCCGTCATGGGGGCAAAGATCTTCGTCTTGGACAGCTTTTCATTCGCCAGATCGCGCCCGGCCTTCGCCCGTTCCACATCCCCGCGGGCGAGGGCGAGGCGCGCGGCGATATCATCAAACTGCTGCTTCGTGACCAGTTCCTCCCGGTACAGAGCCTCCTTGCGCTGATACTCGCGTTCCGCATTGGCCAGGCTTGCCTGAGCCTGTTTCAGGGCGGCTGTCGCCTGCTCCGCGATAAGCCGGTAATCGACGTCCTTGATCTCGGCGACGAGCTGGCCCCGGGAAACGGGGGAACCTTCATCGACGTGAATCGATTTGAGGATTCCGTCCACCTCGGAGCTCACGGTGACCTTGTCATAGGGTTTAAGGGTCCCGATCGACTCAACATAAGGTCTCAGCGAGCGGGTTTCCGCCGTCCAGACGCGGACATTGACGGCCCTCTCCTTCGCCACCTTCTGTTCCTGTTTCCGGCACCCGATATTCAAGGATACTCCGGCGCACAGCAGGATTGCCATAACCACCGAACCGATCCTGATCCTTCGTCGATCCGTCCGTACCTCCCCGGTTAATGACGATGTCCGTCCGAACATGCAGAACTCCTTCCTAAAAATCAATCGCCGATAATCAATTAAGGCGTTATCACCGTTGATTCATCGTTGATCCGTGATCGTTGTTCATGGATTATTGGCCGGCCAGTGCTGCAAGCAGAGTCCCCGAAGCCTTCTTGATTCGGAGCAGGGCCAGCCGGTAACCGTACTCCGCCGATGCCGCCTTCCGCTCCGTCGACACCAGAAGGGTATTGGCATCCATCACATCGAGGCTGTTCGACAGGCCGAACTCGAACTGACGCTCCACGGCGCGGTAGTTGTCACGGGCAAAGAGCAGCTGGTCGTTGAGAAACCGGAGGATTCCCTTCTGGGTGACCAGATCCAGATAACCGGTCCGGACTTCGATCTCGATGGCCTTCTTCATATCCTCGTAGTAAAGCGCGGCCTGCCTCTCCCGGGCCTTCGCTTCCGATACCTCGGCCTTCCGAAGTCCCCCCTCGAAAAAGGGGAAACTCAGGGCAACTCCGCCGTAGATGCTCTCCCGGTTCAGGTTTGACGATGCCGGGTGCTGATCGGACCCGCTGTATACCCCGGACACGGAAACACTGGGCCAAAACGCCCCTTCGGCATATTTTGTCTGATCCGCAGCGATCTGCTTCTGCACCTCCAGGCTTTTCAGGTCCGCCCGCGCCGCGAACGCCTGTTCCTCGAAGACGCTCAGCACAGGGAGTTCACCCCCCACCGGGGGGACCTCCCGAAGCGAAAAATCCTCTGAGATACCGACATTGCTTGCCAGAAAAGCCGTCGCCAGTTCGAGACCGTTTTGCGCCTGAAGCCGGTCCGATTTCGCACCTGAGAGTTCACCCTCCGCCCTGAAAATCGCCGTCTTGGTCACTTCACCGATTCGGAGCCGTTTTTCAGCCGCCTGCCGGTATTTCGTCAATCGCTCCAGGTTGGCATCGGCGATCTCAAGGTTCTTCCTTGCCATGAGAACATTGTAGTAGGCGGCCGCGACGTACCGCAGCAGGTAGTCCTCGCGGACGGCTGTGAGATCGAGCCGGCTTTTCGTCACGTTCTGCTTCGCGATGCCGAGGGCCTTCCATTCCCGTCCGCTCAGGGAAAAGGTTTCATCCACCCGGACTCCCCAGTAGGCGGCGCTTTCCGGCTGGAGGACGTTTCCCGTCGCGGTCCATTTCCTCTCAGAATACTGCGTGACGCCGCCGGTGGCGGTCATTCGGGGCAGGAGGTAAGAAAGGGCCTTGTCCTTTCCAATCTCCGCAATCGTGAGGTTTTCCTCGGCACTGCGAAGCTTCTCGGAACGGGTCAGGGCGATCCGGCAGAGATCTTCCAGGGAATATTCCTCCGCAAAAAGGGATGACGGCGGCGCAAACAAAAAAAACAGGAAAACGCCGGCCGATATCACCGTTACGATTTTCTTCATGAACTCTCCTTGCCGAGGTTCGACGGGCCCGCCATGACGCATCCTCTTCCGTTCCGCTTCCCGCGGGGCTCAGTATGAGAAGTTTTGCACGGCGATTCCCATTGCCCGCTCCAGCTTCGCCCGGCTGATGCTGAAATCGCCGAGGGCGTTGTCGTGATCGGATCTGACTTTCGTGAGAAGGGTCTGGGCGTCGATCACATCCGTCGCGGTCCCCACCTGCTCACGGTACCGTTCCGTGTTGATCCGGAAATTCTCCTCGGCCTGTTCTATCGCTTTTTTTGACACCTGAACCTGTTTTTCGGCCTCTTGGAGGAGGAGGAAGGCATTTTTCACCTCGAGGATGATCTGCTCCCGGATGTGGGTCAGGATATCCGCTGCCTGGTTTTCGCGGCTGAGACCGGCGTCCACACGATTTTTTGTTTTTCCCCATTCCCAGAAATTCCAGTTCGCCACCGCCATGAAGTACCAGTTCTCCTGGTCCTTGTAAGGGCTTCCGGCAACGCCCGGTGTGTCGCCGTATCTCGCATAGTTGCCGACCAAGCCGACGTTCGGGTAATACTCGCTTCGGGCCAGCATGACAAGGCTCTTCGCCTGTTCCAGACGGAGGGCATACGACCGGATCTCCGGGCGGTTTTCCAGGGCCGCAGCAATGCAGGCGTCCAGCGGCTTCTCAAAGGGCCGTTCGTTCAAGACGTCCTCGATCTCGACAGGGGTGCTGATCTCCCGCCGGAGAACCGTGTTGAATTTCGATTTGGCCATCTCCACGCCGTTTTCCGCCCGGACCAGGAACTGCCGACCATTCGCCAGCTCGACCTCGGCGTAGAGTAGGTCGTTTTTGGGAATGATGCCGACATCGTAAAACGCCTGGGCCGTGTCTCTGTGCGCCTTCAACAATTCAAGGGACTGCCTCGCAACGGCAAGAATCCGTATCGCCTTCAGGATGTTGAAATAGGCGATCTTCACCTCCTGGACGAGATCCTGAACCGTCGATGCCTCTTCGAATCGGGCGATATCCACACCCAGGCGGCTCGCCTGATAGTTCGCAAGGATTCCGCCCCCCGCGAACAGGGGTTGCCTCGCCTCGATGCTCCAGTTGTAGTTATCCTTGGTTCCGGCCTGGTAGGTGCTCGGCGGGATCGTCACCGATCCTATCGGAGAAGGAAGCGCCAAAGATGTTCCGGGAGAATTGAGGATCGGATCCGTATTGAGCCGGGTGTAGCTGTATGCCGTGCTGAATTTCGGGAGGAATCCCGTGAAGGCCTCCTTCCGTTGCGCCTCGGCCCCCCGGACCCCCTCCTGCGCCGCGTGAATGAGTACGCTCCGTTTCAGGGCAAGATCAACGCTGTCGGAAAGCGACAATGTCTTGACCGTCTCCGCCGCACCGGCGGCTGTCCCCAGGACCATCATGATGATCAGGGACAAAATACCGAGGGATCGTTTTTCAGTGCGCATCCCGCCTTACCCCCTCCAGAAAATGTCCAGCACAAACGGAACCATCTTTTCGAGGGATCCGTCCTTCGCCATGGCGAGCCACTTGAATGAGCAGGAATTGATGATGCCGATCAGCGCGGCGGCCATTTTTCCATGACAGCTCCAACGTTCATATAATATAAGGACCGTTCATTTTATGAACGCATGTTTTCATGCTTTCAAAAACCGATTTTGTCAAGGGGAATTTCAAAAAGCGTGTTTCAACATTCTCCGGCGTTTCCGGAATCCGTTTTTGAATTTGGATGTTTCCCCTCTCCTTCGGCGCACAGCATGAACGACCGGCCTCATATATGGGGATGGTTCTTTAATCCGACAGGTCGCGAAGCATCGGCAACAGCAGGTCCATCGCCCGTTTTCCTTCCTCGATCGATTCCTCGGCGCGGTTGAACTCCATGAGCCCGATGTGGGCGAGCTTCGGCTTGACAAGGATGTCCGGCGGGTCGGCGGCAAGCCGTTCACGGGTGATCCGATCCTGCATGATCTTTACAGAGGCGGCCATCACGTCGAAGATTGACGGACCCCTGTCCGGTTGCTCCTGGAAGAGCTGCCGGAAGAGGGTCAGATTTCCCCGCTGCGCCGTCTGATTCATAAACGCCGCCCATTTGCCCATCGTCCTCGGGTTTTCTTCGTCTCGGCCGTCGGCCGGCGGGTCGGCCATTCGGCGCAGCCGCGGCTTTCCCATGATATCGGAATTCAGGTTGACGGCAATGACGATGTCGGCGCCCATCGAACGGCAGAGGGACACGGGTACGGGATTCACCAGCCCCCCGTCCACAAGCCACTGGCCGTCCCGCTGGCATGGGGTTAAAATTCCGGGAAGCGAGATGCTGGCCCGGATGGCGTCCATCAGCGACCCATCGCGCAGCCAGACTTCCCGGCCCGTCTTCAAATCCGTGGCGACGGCAGCGAAGGGGAGTGAAAGCCTCTCGATCTCGGGGTCGGTCATGTTCTGCCGGAAATAGCCCGTTATCCGTTCCCCCTCGATAAGCCCCGACCGGGGAATCATCACATCCATGAAACCGACGATATTGGACCAGCTCAGCCGCCGCGCCCACCGGTCCAGGGGGTCGAGGAAGTCGGCGGCAAAGAAGCCCGCAACCAGCGCACCGATGGATGCCCCGCAGGCGATATCAATCCGGATTCCCGCCTCCAACAGACTACGGATCACGCCGATGTGGGACCATCCCCGTGCGGAACCGCTGCCCAGGGCGATGCCGATCTTTTTAGCCATAACCTGTATTCTCGCGACGGGTCTTTTCGTCTGCATCCCCTCCCGCACCGCCATGACAATGATAATGGTTGCGATTCAGGATATTCGCCCCGTTCATCCCCGGATCCATATCGAGCAGGAGGGTATACAGATATTGTACAAGGTTTTGTTTTTTTTCTCCACACCCTTTCCTTGACACACCCATTTTTATCATGAGAATATCTGTGTCAATAATGGCTCAAATGCTGTACGATGCCGCCCGGCGAACCGGGAAAGATACTATGAAATCCGATCCCGAAACAAAGAACCCGAAGAAAAGCAGCGACCGGTTATGAATTATCTCCGAAATTTCAGCATTATCGCCCATATAGACCATGGAAAGTCGACCCTCGCCGACCGGCTTATCCAGTACACCGGTATCGTGGAGGATCGCAATTTTCAGGACCAGATCCTCGACAACATGGACATCGAGCGGGAACGGGGGATCACCATCAAGAGCCAGGTCGTTTCGCTTCCCTACCGCGCGAAGGACGGCCTGAGCTATACCCTGAATCTGATCGATACGCCCGGCCACGTCGATTTCACCTACGAGGTGTCGCGCTCCCTGGCCTCCTGTGAAGGGGTGCTGCTGCTGATCGATGCCGCCCAGGGTGTTCAGGCCCAGACGCTCGCCAACCTTTATCTCGCTATGGAGCATGATCTGACGATTATCCCCGTCATCAACAAGATCGATCTTCCCTCGGCGGACGTGGAGAGGGTGATCGAACAGATCGACTCCGAACTGGGGCTGGATTCGGATACCCATCTCAAATGCTCGGCCAAGGAGGGGACCGGAATCGAAGAAATTCTCGAGGCGATCGTGGCACGGATTCCGCCTCCCAGGGGAGAACCGGCATCGCCGCTCGCCGCGCTTATCTTCGACGCCAAGTACGATTCCTTTCGGGGAACGGTGATCCACTGCCGGGTCTTCGACGGCACCGTGAAGGCGGGCGACATCATCCGGTTCATGTTCAATGCCGCGACCTACCGGGTGGAGGAGGTCGGCCGCTTCCTGCTCCAGCGTCAGAAGCGGGAGTGTCTCTCCGCCGGGGAGGTGGGCTATATCATCGCCGGCGTGAAAACCGTCTCCGACGTCCGCACGGGAGACACGATCACCCTGGAAAACCGCCCCTGCCCGAAGCCCCTGCCGGGGTTCAAGGAGGTCAAGCCCGTCGTCTTCGCCTCGATCTACCCCATCGCCGCGGACGATTACACGGATCTGGCCGATTCTCTGGACAAATTCAAGCTCAACGACGCTTCCTTCATCTATGAAAAGGACTCATCCGCCGCCCTGGGCCAGGGATTCCGCTGCGGCTTCCTGGGACTCCTCCACCTCGACATCGTCCAGGAACGCCTGGAGCGGGAGTACAACCTTTCGATCATTCTCTCCGTCCCCAGCGTCCGCTACCGCTTCACGCTGAAGGACGGGACGGTGATCTTTGTGGACAATCCGACCCATTACCCCGAACCGATGACCATCATCAAATCCGAGGAGCCCTACATCCGGGCAGCGATGATGCTTCCGGAACGTTATCTCGGCGCCGTCATGAAGCTCTGCATGGAAAAGCGGGGTTTGAACTCAACCCTGAACTACCCGAACCCCGGGCGGGCGGAATTGATCTACGAGATGCCGCTCGCCGAGGTGATCTTCGACTTTTACGACCGCTTCAAGTCGGTGACGCAGGGGTATGGTTCATTTGATTATGACCTGATCGACTACCGGGAGAGCAGCCTCGTTCTGCTGGACATCCTGGTGAACGGCGAGAAAGTGGACGCCCTTTCCCAGATCGTCCACCGGGAACGCGCCCGCGCCCGCGGCCTCCAGGCCTGCGAACGGCTGAAGGAGGAGATCCCCCGGCAGATGTTCAAGATCGCGATCCAGGGGGTGATCGGCGGGGAGATCATCTCCCGGACGACGATCTCCCCCTTCCGGAAGGACGTCATTGCCAAGTGCTACGGGGGCGATATCAGCCGGAAACGCAAACTCCTCGAGAAACAGAAGAAAGGCAAGAAACGGATGAAGATGATCGGCAACGTCAGCATCCCCCAGAGCGCCTTCCTAGCTGTCCTGAAGTCGGACACGGAATGAACGGGCGTTTTTTTCAGACCGCGGATATGGGAGTATTCTTGGATGAACTCCCGGGTCTCTATATTCACATCCCGTTTTGCATCTGCAAATGCAATTATTGCGGTTTCTATTCCGTCACCGACCGTTCGCTGATCCCCGGCTATCTGAAGGCCCTCCGCCGGGAAATGGATTTCTACGGGGGTTGGGCCGCATCTTTCGACACGCTCTACATCGGCGGCGGGACCCCCTCCGCTCTACCCGCTGCGGAACTTGAAAAACTGATTGGCGACATCAGCGGGTTCTTTACAATTTCACGCGATGCGGAGATCACCGTCGAGGTGAATCCCGCGGACATCGATGCAGGTCTCCTCACCGCGCTCTGCCGCGCCGGGGTGAACCGCATCAACATCGGCGTCCAGTCCTTCAACGACGATTCCCTTTCGCTGCTTGGCCGCCGCCATACGGCCCTTCAGGCCATCATTGCGATCCATCGGGCGCGCGACGCCGGCTTCGGAAACATCGGCCTGGATCTGATCTACGGTCTTCCCTTTTCCCCCGCCGGGGGAGAATGCTCCCGGGAAGCGGACCGCAACTTTGTAAAATGGCTTTCCACCCTGGATACGGCCATAGGTCTTAATCCCGATCACCTTTCCTGCTATCAGCTCACACTGGAAGACGGAACGCCCCTCGCAGAGCAATGCCGGCGCGGAGAGATCATCCTTACCGATGAATCCCGCCAGGCGGACTATTTTCTCAAGACGTCTCAAATCATGGAAGAGAGCGGTTATCATCATTACGAGGTTTCCAACTTCGCCCGTCCCGGCAGGGAATCGCGTCACAACCGCAAATATTGGAACCATGTCCCCTATCTCGGCCTCGGCCCCGCCGCCCATTCCTTTTCGGGACGCGAACGCCGCTGGAACCGCCGCACTGTCAACGCCTACATCGGCGATCTGGCATCCGGACAAACGCCTGTTGAGTCAACGGAAATCCTGAGCGACGAACAACTCCATCTGGAGACTCTTTTTCTCGGTTTCCGGACGCGCCGGGGAGTCTGCCTGAATACGTTCAATATCCGCTACGGCCGGGATCTTCTCACGGAAAAACGGGATGTGCTGAAGAGGCTTTCCGAAGAAGGGCTCGTGGAGATTTGCAACGGATATCTCCGGCCGACGCGCGCGGGGATGGCCGTTGCCGACAGCCTCGCCCTGATCTGAAAAAAGGGATGTACGCAGGACGATCCCTTGCTCTTATCAGGTGTATGAAATAATGGCATGCAGCTCTTCGAAGCCTTTCATACAACATTACCGAGTAATAACGAAAGTATGCAGCAACCGCCCTTCTGCAGCAGCCCCGCTTGTCCCGATAAAAGAAACGTTCAGCGATTCCGGACTCACATTCACCCAGGTGAAGCCCGAGGGGGTCCAGAATTTTTCATAACCGGTTTCCTCCGTTCCGAACTTCCAAGGCGCCCCGGCGCTTCCGACGCAGACGTAGTGGATGCCATCCGCAACGATATCGGTAAATACATGGTCGTGCCCGTAAAAGAGGGCCTGGACACCATACTGGCGCATCCAGCCATGGATCAGCGCCTGCTCGCCCGTTTTTGCCGCCCTCCCGCCGCCGCGACCATACCGGGAATTGACTTCATCCCCTGCATGGCCTGCTACCGTGTGATGAATAAACAGGAGCTTCCATCGGACCTTTGAACCGGCCAACTGTGCGTGCAGCCATGCCTTCTGTTTCTCGCCCAGCGTCCAGTCGTCCTTTTGGCCTGCTGTGGAATTGATGGCATGGTTTGTGGGCGTATAACCGGTGACATTGAGGGCAAGAAAAAGCACATCCCCCCATATAAATCCATAATAATCCTCGTCCGGACTCCCGCCCTGGGGATACGTATCCGCCCCCGGATTAGGGAAATAGGCTTTTCGGGCCGCCTTTGCCCAGCCCCTCTCTTTCAAGGGATGCCACCCGTTTTCGCCTTCCCAGTTGCCGTTGAGCTTGAAAACCGGGATCGAACCGGGAAGGCTTCCCAGACCCTGGCGCAGCAGCCGGTAGAGGTAAGGCCCGTACCTTATATCCGTCATCGGTCCGCCGTGGGACGTGAACGTCTGGATGTTGTCGCCCAGCATCAGCAGAAATTCCGGTCTTCTGCTGAGTATGGTAGAACTGGTCTTGGCCAGTATTTCCAGGCGTTCCGGATGAGACGGTGCAAGATGGGCATCGGAGAGCAGGGCGAAGGAGAAAGAACCGGGCTGCAGTTTCTGTGTTTTAAAGGAATCTGCGGCAACAACCGTTGATTCCCTGGAATCAAACCGCCGTGCGTCGATACGGTAGTGATAGCGGGTATCGGCTTTGAGCGACGTCAGTATGATTTCAGCGGTGGTCTCCGCATTCATTTTGACTTCTTCACTCTTGAGCGCCGTTTCTTTTTCATTTTTTCCCGCCTCCCAGTATGTTGCACTGCAGGCGACGGGCTGTTCGCCGGCCACAATATTCAACGTAACGGAAGACGCGGTCGGTCTTCCCAGGAGGGGACCAAACTCAAGGAGCGATGCCGCCATACCCGTGGCGAAGGGAAGGACGATCCATACGATCGGAAGGAGAAGAGTCATCACGACCGCTTTTCGTAAAATACGGACACCTTGCCGATTGACCCTGGTGTTTCTATTCATTCTCATGGCCTCTCTTTTTATAAATTGGCGGAGATTAAAAGCTTTCCCCCTGATGGGACAATGAGAGCTGGAATTCCGCCGTAGGCACGAACCGCCAGTCTCCCCCTCCCCGCAGTTCCAGGACCTTGTCGTGGTAGGCCAGCAGGCTTGGCCGATGCCCGACGCTGACGTAGGTCGTTCCCGATCCCTGGAGCTGCCCGTAAAGCTGGGCTTCATTGGTCACATCGAGGGCGCTTGTCGCCTCGTCAAGGATGGCGTAATGGGGCCGGGTCAAGAACAGTCGCGCAAAGGCCAGGCGCTGCTGTTCCCCGAGGGACAGCAGGTGCCCCCAGTCCAGTTCGGCGTCAAAGCCGCCGACCCTTTCCGGCAGATCCGCCAGATTAACCTTTTCCAGAACAGCCCTGAGTTCGTTGTCCGACGCCTCCCTGTCCAGATGGGGATAGAGGAGTTGTTCCCGCAATGACCCCAGGACCATATAGGGGCTCTGGGGCAGAAAGAGCATCTCTTGCAACGGCGGGCGGGAAATCTGTCCTTCCCCAGCGTTCCAGAGCCCGGCGACGGCCCGCAGAACCGAGCTCTTTCCCGCGCCGCTGGCCCCGGCGATGAGCAGTCCCTTTCCGGAAGGAACCTCCGCCGTCGCATCCCTGAGGAGCGTCTGTTGATCATTGGGGGTCCGGAGGGTGACATGATCCAGCGCCAGTCGTGAATCCTCATTGGACTCAATGACGGGGGTCTCCGCGGTCGCTTTTGCCGCAGGCCGGTCCAGGGCGGCCGCAAAGGTCTCCAGCCGGGTAATCCCGGCGGCAAAGTTACTGAGCTGCTCAAATTGGGAAACGATAATGGAGAGCGCCCCCAGTACCTGCACAAAGGCGCTCTCAGCCTGGGTCATGACCCCGAATTTGATCTGGCCGGAAAAGTACAGGGGGGCCATCACCACGATGGGAAGGACGAGGATGAGATATTCATAGCCCTTGGTGAAGAATTCCAGGTTCCGCTCCCAGCCGATGAGCATTCTGAGATTGCCGATGGCTTCCCGCAGCCGCTCCCTGACCTGATTCTTCTCCCGGCCTTCGCCCCGGTAAAAGGCGATGGATTCGACGTTGTCCCGGACGTGGACGAGGCCGTAACGAAAATCGGCTTCCCGCCGCAATTGCTGGAAATTCAGGTTGATCAGGCGCTTGCCGAAAAACATCGTGACGACCGTGCCGATGGCGGCATAGGCCAGCAGAACCAGGACCAGGGTCATGGAGATGGTCCAGAGAATCCCGATAAAGGAGATCAGCTGGACAAGGGAAAAAACGAGGATCGAAAGAAAACCGAGGCTTGTAACCGTAAAGGACGAAATATCCTGGGAAATACGTTGATCGGGGTTATCGATGCTTTTGTCGTCGTTGATATGGTAGTAGGCCCTGTTTTCAAAATATTTTCCCAGGAAATGGTTGGTCAGCCACAACCGCCAGTTGATCCCCAGTGTTTTCCGGATAAAGGAATAGAAAACGCTCACCGGAGTGGCAACGGCAAAGGCGCCCAGATAAAGTAAAAGAGTACGGTTGAATTCGGGCAGGTTCTTTTCCGCCAAGGCCGTCATGAAATCCCGGCCCACATAATTCAGGATCACGTTCAGGGCAGTAAAACCGAAAAGCAGTACCAGCAGCAGGGCAAGAATACCCCTCGCCTTCCATTTTTCCTCATAAAACCAGTACATCCTCGCGATTTCCCAGAATCTTTTCCATAACCGCCGATCAAATATATTGGTATTCACACATTTCTCCCCTCGACAAAATCAATCAGGTTTTCTTTCAGGGTTTGGTCACCGAAGCGGAAGCGTTGGATGACGAGATATTCTCCAGGCAGCGGCGGATATCGCCGAAATCCTCATAGCGGAGACAGGGTGTGCCGTTCTTTTCGCATTTTTCATAGAGTATCGGCTTTGCGAAGACCTGATCGACCGCCCGGGCGGGGCAGACATCGGAATAACCGTCGCCGACGTAGATGATCCGGTCATAGTCCGGCCGGAAACGGTCGATAAGGGAGCGTTTGCAGGTTCCGCAACGCCCGCACTTCTCGTTCGCCAAAGGAAAGGCAAAGTCGATTCGGTCGTCCTCCCGGAAGATGAGGCGATTGGAGTAGAATTCGACATCAAGACCGTATTTCCGAAGGATCGCCTCGATGTAGAAGTCAAGGCCGTCGGAGACAATCTTGAGATCGATCTTTCGACCCCGGCAGAAGCTTAAAAAATCCGGAAAGAAGGGGTCCAGCCGTTCGTGGCGGAGCACAAAGTCCAGCATCTGCGGCCGGTTCGCCCGGAAAAAGGGCGCGATCCGGCGATAAGCCGCCCGGGAACCGATCTCCCCCGCCGAGTAGGAGCGATCGATCTCCTCCCAGTCTTCCGCAAAACGTTCCAGGAATACGTTTCCCATATCCACGCTGCAGACCGTCCCGTCGAAATCGCAGACGACCAGCAGACGCTTCCCCGGAAAACCTCCATTCGACCCGGGAATGGGAAGAAGATGGTCATGGGTTATCGCTGTCATCCGTCTTTTTCTTAATGATAATATGTACGCCCACCAGGATGAGAAGAAGGGGGAGCAGGAGATTCACGATCTTCCAGATCTCCATCCCGAGGTTCTCCGCAAGAAAAAAAACCAGGCCGACGCAACCGATGATCCAGCCGCCGAGGTCACGGCCCCGCTGGATCAGGGTTCCCGCGGCAATCACGATCAGCAGCAGAGGCCAGCTGCGGGAGAACTCCCATACATCCAATTTATGCAGAATGATCAGACTCCCGATGGTGATCAGAATCATTCCGCCCGTCAGGACATTTCTTTTGTTGCGCGTCGCCATAACGATACAATCACCTCTTATATTTTTTCTGCCAGCTTCAAAAACGGCTTGAACAGATCGATCGGAATCGGGAAAACCGTCGTCGAATTGTTCTCCGCAGCGATCTGGTTGAGGGTCTGGAGATACCGGAGCTGCAGCGACATGGGCTGCGTTTGCATAAGGGCCGCCGCCTCGATCAGTTTCTGGGCGGCCTGGAACTCACCTTCGGCATTAATAACTTTTGCCCGACGCTCTCTTTCGGCTTCGGCCTGTTTGGCAATGGCCCGTTTCATCTCTTCGGGCAGATCGATCTGCTTGACCTCGACATGGGAGACCTTGATGCCCCATGGATTGGTGTTCAGATCCAGGATCTCCTGGAGCCGGAGATTGATCTTCTCCCTTTCCGAAAGGATCTCGTCCAGTTCCATCTGGCCGCAGACGCTCCGAAGCGTGGTCTGGGCGAGCTGCGACGTCGCGTAGAGATAATTCTCCACATCGATCACGGCGGCGTTCGCGTCCATGACGCGGAAATAGACAACCGCGTTCACCTTGATCGAGACGTTGTCCCGGGTGATGACATCCTGGGGCGGCACATCCATCGTGATCGTCCGCATGTCGATCTTGACCATCTTGTCGACAATCGGAATCAGGATGATGAGCCCCGGTCCCTTCGTGCCGATCACCCTTCCCAGACGGAAAATGACTCCGCGCTCATACTCGTTGAGGATCCGGATGGCCGACGCGAGAAACATGACGACCAGAACAATGATGACAATAACTGGGTATGCACCTGACATGGCTGACCTCCCTTTTTATTCTTCGATAAGTTCCACCTTGACGATTAAATTTTCCACCCGGATCACCCGGACCCTCGCCCCTTTTGCAATCGCCTTGTCGCTGGAAGCGCTCCAGTACTCTCCGTGGATCAAAACCTTTCCTTCACCGGAGATATCGGTGACCGCCCGCCCCTCTTCGCCGACCATTCCCTCTTTCCCGCCCTGATGTTTCAGCAACTGCGCCTTCACGGCCATCGCGATGACAACGATGAAGAAGAGCGAAGTAACCAATACGGCCGGGATCAGAACGCTCCAGGAGACCCGCATCGACGGATCGGGTGCCTGGAACAGCATCAGAGAACCTATGACAAGCGAGACAATCCCCCCAACGGTGAGGATTCCGTGACTGATGACCTTGATCTCGGCGATGAAGAGGATGATGGCAAAGAGGATCAGGGCGACCCCGGCGTAGTTCACCGGCAGGGTCTGCATCGCGAAGAAGGCCATGATCAGAGAGATCCCCCCGATCACGCCGGGAAGGATGGCGCCCGGATTGGAAAACTCGAAGTAGAGACCGGCAAGGCCGATCAGCAACAGGATGTAGGCAATATTCGGATCGCTCAGCGCGGAAAGGATCTTCTGTCGCGCACCCATTACTTTTTCGTTGAAGACGGCGCCTTTCGTCTTGAGGATCTTCTTCCCCGCCACCAGGGATACCTCCCGTCCGTCCATTTGTTCCATAAGACGGTCGAGATCCGCCGCCACATAATCGATCACATTCAAACGGAGGGCCTGCTCGGCAGGAATGGATTCGCTCTTCCGGACCCCCCTCTCTACCCAATCTTCATTTCGAGCGCGCTGCCTGGCGATTCCCCGGATGTAGGCGACGGCATCGTTTTCCACCTTCCGGCTCATGGTCTTGTCCATGCCGCCGCCGATCCCTAAACCCACGGGATGGGCCGCACCGATGTTTGTACCGGGAGACATGGCGGCAATGTGCGCGGATACGGTGATGATCAGGCCGGCTGAGGCCGCCCTTGCACCGGAGGGCGCCACGTAGACGATGACGGGTACGGGGGCGTTCAGGATCCCCTTGGCGATGTCCCGCATGGCCAGATC
>JAFGRP010000256.1 GCA_016935075.1 Deltaproteobacteria bacterium
CCCCTCACCAGAATTCCCCGGAAACGGAGATGGGTTTCGTAATCGAATCCTCCGGGATTCTGGAAATTCCGCGGGATTCTCAGCCGCGTATGGAAGCGGATGAAATCCCCGTAATGGAAAGGGTAGGGCTCGCGAATATTCAGGAGGACGCGTCCCGAAACGGGAATATATTTCCCCTGCCGGATGATCCGGGAGGCCGAGACAACCAGCTCCGTCTTCTCAGGTGATACTTGAGGGTTTTCGCAGATCATCCCTTCCGCTGTGATTTTTTCACCACCAGCAAAGTTGCGGATATGATCGCCGCCGACATGGGGATTAAGGTAGAGATTCAGATCGAGGATACCGAGGAGAAAAATGGAGAGGAGAAGAAGCGGATGGATCAGCGAAAGTTTTTTGAATGCCAGAATCCAGGAAATCAGAATCAGGACAATGACCAACATAACCTGTACGGAGAGGTCGGAAATCCGGCAAAGACTCCCGCAGGAGATGCCCGCCATGAGTGCCGCCGCCAGCGGGAGAAACGGTCTGGTCATCACTGTACCGCCTTGATCCGAAATCATGTTTCTTCGAAAGATCCATATGCGAGAAGAGTAAGATGCAGTAGTCTGGATCATAAAAATATAACGCCTGTCTGTCAATAGGGACTCTCCGGTTTACTCCCTTTCCTTGACAATTGCGCTGAAGTGTTGTTTTGTGTTTTGAAAAATCGGGTGGGCTTCCCCGGTTCTCTTCTGGACCCGGAAGAGGAACACCGATGGGGAATGCCGCCGCACGGCAGGCGCTCCGGAATTTCAACGGGCGGTCATGAAAGGGCTGCGGATAAGGGAAAGCGGTCATGCTTTACCGGTTGCTTGACATCAATTTGGGTTCAGGAAGCTATACGTTGGAAGAGATTCCCGCCGATGTTGTCGCCAAGTTCGTGGGGGGACGCGGTCTGGGCTCCTATTTGCTTTATAACTCCACACAGAAAGGGATTGACCCTTTGTCACCGGAGAATCCCATGATCTTTACGGCCGGGCTGGCCCAGGGATTGCCGACCCCGTTCAGTCCGAAGCTTAACCTCAATACGAAATCTCCTTTAACCGGACTCTATCTCTATACCATCACCAGCGGCAAGATAGGACCGAACGTCAGAAATGCCGGTTACCTTTCTATCAGGATCAGGGGGGCTTCCGAGACCCCGGTTTTCCTGATCATCACGGAGAAAGGGGTCGAATTCAGGGACGCCCGCCATCTCTGGGGGAAAAATACGAGGGAAGCCCAGGAGATCCTGACGAGGGAAGCGGGCGGCCGGAAGGGGGATGCTGCCGTCATCGGACCGGCCGGCGAGAAACTGATTCCCTGCGCCGGCATATTCAATCAAGGGGAGTATCTGCGTTGCTTCGGTCGTGGCGGGTGCGGGTCCGTCATGGGATCAAAAAATCTAAAGGGGATTGCAATCATCGGCCAAGGAAGGCCGGAAGCCGGCTTCCCCGAAAAATATGAAGAGGTCAGAAAGAAACTGATCAATTCGGTAAAAGAGGCTTCAAAATGGGCGAAAGTGAGGCGAGCCAACGGAACCGGCGGCGATCTTGACGTCATGAGTGAACTGGGCCTTCTGCCGACCCGCAACTGGCAAGCGGGAACTTTTGACCAATATGCCAGGATCTCGACGGCAACGATGGGCTGGCCGCGGAAAAACGTTGCCTGCGGTCCTTACTGTCCGGCCCCGTGCGCACATATTCTGAAAATTGACAAGGGTCCGTATCAGGGAACCGCGTGTGAAGGCCCGGAGTACGAAAGCATCTATGCACTTGGATCCAATTGCGGGGTAGACCGGTTCGATGCCATTGCCGCCGCGTGTTATCGGCTCGACGAGTACGGCATCGATACCATGACCGCCGGGGTCGCCATCGGCTTTGCCATGGAGTGTTTTGAGAAAGGCTTGATCAGTGAGAAAGATACAGGTGGCATATCCCTTCGCTTCGGGGACGATCGGGCCATGATGGCCATGGTGGAGCAAATGGTCCGAAACGAAGATTTTGGCAAGATGCTTGTCCGGGGAACCCGATATGCGTCGGAGCAGATCGCGGGATCGAAAGGATTTGCCATGCATTCCAAGGGACTGGAACTGGGCGGTTATGAGTGCCGCGGTTCCTGGGGCCAGGCCCTCCAGTTTGCCATCAACAGCCGCGGCGGATGCCATCATGGTTACGGTCTGCCGGCGCGAACGGAGGTTGCCAAAGGGATCGGTATGATTCTTGAAAACAAAGGGAACGAGATCAAAAACGCGGCCAACCGGAGGATCATCAGCGATTCCCTGATCGTCTGCAGCTTTTCCCAATCCAAAATCTACAATGATGACGTGAACGCTGAAATGTTATCCGCCCTTATGGGCAGGGAATGGACGGTGGCCGATCTCATGACAGCCGGAGAGAGAATCCAGAACATGGAGAGGCTCTTCAACGCCCGTGAGGGTTTGACCAGAACGGACGACCAGTTGCCGGATCGATTGACCCGGGAGCCCAAAGCCGATGGTCCAAGCAAGGGGAAAGTGGTTCCTCTGGAGGAACTGAAGGACGATTACTACCGGGCCATGGGGTGGGATCTGTCCACGGGGTTGCCGGGAGCAGAAAAGTTGCGGGAACTCGGCATCAAGAATGTATAGATTTTCCGTCGTGAAACCAAACAGGATTGGAGTACAGACGGGAAGCGGAAGGATCGGTAAACAGAATCTCTAGACATTTTATCAGGGAGGACTTGAAAATGGTAGATCTTTCGGTGGAAATTGCGGGGGTAAAATTCAAAAATCCGATCGTCGTCGGTTCCGCCACACCCACGATGAATGCCAGGATGATGAAGAGGGGCATTGATGGCGGGGCGGGTGCGGTTATTGCCAAATCCCTTTTTGGCGAAGCCGGCAAGCTGGGACGCCAATTTCCGAGGCCGCGCTTCAAGCTTTTCGACTATCGGGAATATCCCGGTTATCCGGAAAAGTTGCCCCACGCCTTTACGCTGCGCTCACTGGAGGAGTGTTCCAGCTACGATTACGACACCTATATGAAGGATATCAACACGGCAAAAGAGATGGTGGGAGACACGGGGGTGGTCATCGCCAGCTTGTCCGGATCCAGCGTCGAAGAATGGGTTACCATGTGCCAGATGGTGAATGAAACGAAGGCCGACTGGGTTGAGTTGAACAACTCCTGCCCGTTTGCCGCCGATATGGGCGTTAAAATGGGCTCAGGCGCGGTCGATATGACCTATCAGGTTGTCAAGGCCTGCAAAGAGGCCCTGAAAAAACCCTTCAGCGTCAAAATCACCCCCCAAACGAATGACCCGGTTGCCCTGGCCAAACAGGTGGAACAGGCCGGCGCCAACGCCGTGAACATGTCGGCAAGGCTCTCCGGAACGATGATCGATATCGAGACGGCAAGACCCGTACCTTTCGGGGCCATCGGTGGATGGGGAGGACCCTATCTGATCGGCTATGGGCTGAAGATGGTCGGCACCGCGGCAAAGGAGCTTAAGATCCCGATCATCGCCGGTCTCGGCGTCTGGGAGTGGCAGGACATCGTCCGTTACATCATGGCGGGGGCTACACTGGTTCAATCCGGTGTGGGGATCATACTGCAGGGATATAAGATCAGCCAGAAATGGCAGAATCAGATGTCGATGTGGATGGAAGCGAAAGGCTATCAGAGCATCAGCGACATCAAGGGGCTTGCCCTGCCGAATATGGTGAAAACCTCCGAGGTTCCGCGCAAGCCCGCCAATATCGGGATGGCGATCGATACCCAAAAATGTACCTGTTGCGGGGTCTGCCTGAAGAGTTGTTTCTACGACGCGATCACCCTGACCAAGATCGGTGCGGTGATTAATCCAAACGCATGCGATGTATGCGGCCTGTGTGCCGAGGTCTGTCCGACCTACGCGCCGCAGCTTTTCTATAAGTAAAAAAAGTGGACCGGACGGTCAGGTGATGAGATACCATAAAAGACATAAGGATCGAATTCCATGAATGCAGAGACTTACAACAATAACTATCGTAAGCGCCTCCAAAAACTTTCAACGACCAACTTGTCCGATGCGCTGGATCGATTGGGCATTCGGGGAGCGGTTATCGGGATCCGCCCCCTTTTCGGGATGCCGAAGGTCAGTGGCCGCACCGTCACGATCAAGATTACGGCCGCGGGCATGATGAAGTCCAAAAGGCATCTGGGGGTGGATGCCATCGCCTCCTCGCAGCCGGGGGACGTGATTGCCATTGATAACCGGGGAGACATCTACAATAATTGCTGGGGCGAAATCCTCTCCTGCGCAGCACAGAAGAAGGGCGTAACCGGGGTGTTCATCGATGGCGCGGCCCGGGATGTCGATTTTTGTCAGGAGATCGGCTTTCCCGTTTTCGCCCGCGGGATCGTTCCCATTACAGCCCGGGGAAGAATCATGCAGGAGGACTTCAATTGCCCGATACGACTCGGAGACGTCCAAGTCCGGCCGGGCGATATCCTCGCCGGCGATGTGAACGGTCTGGTTGTAATCCCGGTAGAAAAGCTCGATGAGGTCTTGACCGCGGCGGAGAGGATTCTCGAGAAAGAGGAGCAGATGAAGGCGGACATCCTGGCAGGGATGGACATCCTGGAAGTGGACGGCAAATATAACTACGAGCAGATGCTCAAAAAATAACAGGAGTCCCCATGCAGGTCGAGCGACCGGACAAGAAAATCATTGACAGATTCATGACTCTTCCCACAGCGGCCGTCTCAGACGCCCTGGATCGGTTTGGTTTGAGAGGGGGGTGCGAAGGGATTCTGCCCGTGGTCCCGGGCGTCAAGATGGCAGGCCCGGCGTTTACCATACGATATGTCCCCGTAGGGCAGGTCAAGGGAACCGTCGGCGATTATATCGAAAGTGTCGAGCCGGGGGCGGTCATTGTCCTCGACAACAACGGTCGGACAGACTGCACCGTCTGGGGTGATATTCTCACGATGGTGGCCAAGAGCAAAGGGATCGGCGGAACCGTGATCGACGGGGTATGCCGCGACATCCCCTTCATATTGAAGGAGCAGTATCCCATTTTCACCAGAGGACGGTTCATGATGACCGGCAAGGACCGGGTGATGGTCGAGGCCATGAACGTCACGGTGTCCATCGGCAGGACGCAGGTCAAACCAGGGGACATCCTGGTCGGCGATGATACGGGCGTCGTGGTTGTTCCCTGGGAAAGAGCGACAGAGGTGTTGGAGATGGCCATAGAAATCGAGGAGGCGGAAAACCGGATAGAGGAAGCCGTGCGCAACGGCCTGACTTTAACGCAGGCCAGGGAGAAATTTCATTATCATTCACTTCAATCCAAGAAATAAGCGGATTGAGACCTGAAGATCGCGATCCCTCCGCGCGCTGGACATTTTTCGACCCTGCGCCTCCTCGCTTCGCTGAACGGAAAATTTGGGGGAAATTAGGGACAGCTCCCTATTTTGCCGCAGGAAATTAGGGAGCTGTCCCCATTTTTATTTTTCCATATTCCGAAAAGACGCTCCGCTGCGGGGGCAGGGTGCCCCGAAAAATCTCCAATGCGCGCTTTAAGGGATCCGATTTTCAAGTTAAAGGGTTCTGATTGTTTATGGCATGAGGGTTTTATGACTGGCATGGTATATCGGGAAGCCGTCGAAAAATTGGTTCCCTGTTTCAGTTCCGATCCCGCACGCCCCTATACCTTGAGCGAACTGATCCGTATGGCTGAAAGCGGAGGCGCCTCCTTGAGCCAACTCGTTGTCGCTCAGGCCATGGCTCAGGAAAAACGGGATTATGGGGAAGTACTCCGGCGGGTCGTCGACTCCTTTGCACACAATCTGGGCGCGTGCCAGTTGGGACTCACGGAAGGAAAGAGTTTTCTCCTGGGAAAAGTGGCCTCGGATCTGGCCGGAGAAAATCGCCTGGCGCCGGCCTTGATCGAGGATGCATTGATCAACCGGGCGATGACCTATACCCTGGCCACCGAAGTGGGAAATCACGAGATTGGATTGCAGCCCTGCGCGGGAACCGGCGATTCCTGTCCCTACACGGGACTGCTCAGGGCGCTTCAGGAACATCCCTATGGTTGGGAGCGCATAGCCTTGGCGACCGCCCTGATTCTCAAGATCGGCAGCATTTTCAGGGCCGGGAAGGAAACGACGGGCTGCAACATGGAAGGACTGGGCGCAGGCGCGGCGGTTACGGCTGCCGTACTCACCGAACTCAGAGGGGGAAGCCCATCCCGGGTCGGGAAAGCCATTGTCCTGGCGCTATCCCCGACGATCGCCGTTCCCTGCACCCCGCGGGTCATGGTTCCCGGTCTTTGCGCCATGCACATCAGCGGGGCCATTCTATTGGGGAATCAGGCCGCCAACCTGGTGCTCAAAACCTCGCTTCCCATGCCGGTCGACGTGGATGTGATGTTGGCCATGGCTGCAAGGATTCATAAGGAAGCCGCCCCGGCAATTACGCCGATCAACATTCGTTACATGCGTCCTTTTTTTGAACGGAATGCGGATGTCGAAAGGCTGATCCCGCCTTCAATTCTCGAAAAAGAAGCCGGCGAGCGGGAAAGGGTATTGAACGATGCCCGCGAAGAGGTGCGCAGGATGGTGATGCAGAGCGGTCCCCTGACACGGACCTTGGGCGAGGTGGTTTTCGGCGGCAGCAGCATGGCCGTCGGCTCGCCGACCAATATGGGCAGGGTGTGCCATGAACTGGTCCAAGGGGACATTACGCGCATCCGGATAGAATTAACGATGGACCTGTTTTCACGCCGGGCCATCAATGTCCCGGGAATTTTGATGGGGGCTCTCTACGGCGCCACCACCGATGATATTAAAAGCTATAGGAAAGTGGTCAAGGACGTACTCCAGAAGGGCATCCCCGTGGAACTGATCGAAGTCGACGAGCCCGAGGTGCAGAGGATCCGTCTGGAGACAAAGGGGGGAACCGTTATGGTGGATTCCCGGAATCGCGGCGGCGGCCGGTTGGCAATTGTAGATGCCCTTCCGTCCCGGGATGCGGCATTGGCCGCGGCCGGGCGCCTGGGGATCGTGGTTGCCCCATAGGCAGATCGCGTAGCGAGGAGAGAAATGGACGCACATGTATTGAAAACCATCCCCAGACCCCCGCAAGAACAGATCCGGGAGTTCGAAGCGTTTGACACCGCAACCGTTCACGAAGCGTCGGGCGGCAAGGGGGCATTGTCCCGAGAGATCAAGCCGATCGATTCTACGTTCCGATTATGCGGACCGGCGGTTACGGTTGCCTGCAGAGCCGGCGATAACCTGATCCTCCACAAAGCGATCTACGTCGCTGAACCGGGTGATATTCTGGTGGTCGCCGTGGGCGAATACACAGAGGCCGGACCCTGGGGTGAGGTTATGACCGTTGCGGCCCAGGTCAGGGGAATTGCCGGATTGATTATCGATGGTTCCGTCAGGGATTCAAGATGCATCATCAGGTTGCAATTTCCCGTATTTTCAAGATCACTTTCGATCAGGGGGACAACAAAAGATTCACTGGGGACGATCAACCATCCCATCATCATCGGGGGGGTGACCGTGCATCCGGGCGATCTCGTGCTGGGAGACGCCGATGGGGTAGTGACCGTCGCGAGGCAGGAGGTTTCGCAGGTCTTGGCCGCAAGCAAAAGCCGCGCGGCCAAAGAGGATAAAATCAAGGAAGAACTGAAAAAAGGCATAACCACACTGGAACTCTACGGGTTCGATAAAATCCTTCAGTCCAAGGGGCTTAAAGAGGCGTGATGGACTCCCGTTCCGAAATCGCCGGAAAGATAAGAGATCAGAGAGAATACCGAGAATGAACATCCTGGATTGCGATGTGCTGGTTATCGGGGGCGGCGCCGCGGGAAGTCGTGCGGCCTATGAAGCCAAACGGACCCATCCGGAATTGAAAGTGCTCCTGGTTGCGGCGGGAGGCTTCGGATCGAGTGGCAGCACGAACCTGATGGCTTCGGAGAGTTTGGGTATCAATGCCCCGTTCAATTACATGCAGGACGGTGATAGTGCAGACGTCTTTTACCGGGACATTGTGGAAACCGGTGGAGGGCTGAGCGATCCGATTTTGGCCAGGATGATTGCCGAAGACGCCTGTGCCCGCATCGACGAACTCGTCGCGCTGGGTTTGCATTTCGATACGGAAGGAGAGCGGATCATCCAACGCAAGTTATCCGGGTGCACAAAGGCCCGCTCTCTGACCTGCGGCGGTTCCACCGGTCGGGAAATCGTCCGGATCCTCAAGGGGCAAATCCACAGGCTGGGGGTGGACATTCTCGAAAACATCCGTGTCGTAGATCTGGTCAGGGACGACAACGGCCGTGTATGCGGCGCCCTTGCGGCAGCGGGACAGGACAGACTCCTGATCAACGCACGGGGCGTTATTTTGGCCAACGGCGGAGCGGGTCGAATTTTCAGACACAACGTCAATCCTCCCACCCTCGAAGGGGATGGATGGTCCATGGCGTACCGGGCCGGGGCGCGGCTTGTCAATATGGAGTTTTTTCAGGTCGGTCCGGCGGTTTTCAATGCCCCTCTCAAGTTCATCATCCACAGCCACATGTGGCGTCTCAAGCCTCGCCTGACCAACACGCTCGGCGAGGAATTCCTGCCGCGGTACTGCCCCGCAGGCATCCATCCGGCGGAGGTGTTGGATCTGAAGGCGATGTCCTACCCCTTTTCCGTACGGACGGACGCCAAGTACCTCGACATTGCCATTTTTAAAGAAGTGACGGCCGGACGGGGAACGCCTTCCGGCGGGGTCTATTTTGATGTAACCCACGTGGATCGCGAGACCTTCCTCTCCCGCTCCCCAATCACCTATGAAACGCTGCTGCGGGCCGGGATCGACCTGGCGCGGGACCGCATCGAGGTCGGGCTCGTTGTCCAGAATTTTAACGGGGGGATCCTGATCGACGCCGACGGGTTCACCGGGGTCGATGGGCTCTATGCCGCGGGCGAGGTCACCGGCGGCGTCCACGGGGCGGATCGTCCCGGCGGCAACAATCTCATCGATACACAGGTATTCGGATACAGGGCCGGACTGGCCGCGGCCGAATACGCTGGGAATACGGGGGGAAAACCCCCAAAACCGGGCAGCATGGATGAAACATATATTCAACCACTTTCCTCCCGGGAAGAAGCGGATCTGCAAAAAAGCGCGAATCTGTACTACTCCAATCTGACCATCGTCCGTACGAAGAAGGGCCTCCAGGAGGTTCTCGATTTTGTGGATCGGCACAAGAAAAACCCGAATCTAATCGTCGGCAACCGCATGACGGTGGGGTCTATATTGGCCACCGCCGCCCACATCAGGGAGGAAAGCAGGGGCACCCATTAT
Source organism: Deltaproteobacteria bacterium (assembly GCA_016935075.1). Taxonomy (GTDB): domain Bacteria; phylum Desulfobacterota; class Syntrophia; order Syntrophales; family UBA5619; genus UBA5619. The sequence continues at coordinate 9,358 of JAFGRP010000256.1, forward strand.
AGGGAGGATTTCCCGAATCAAAATTCAGTATGGGACACCAGGATCGTTTTGTCGCGGTCGGGGGAACTGGATTCTCCAAAAGCGACGCGGCTGGACTAAAATTCCATCTTTAAATCATAAATGCTATGAGAGCCGCACTGGAGTAGCGAGTTAATATCATGAATGATTTGCGCACCTACATGGATCAACTTGCCAATCGCCCCGGGAATTTGCTCACAACAGAAGTTTCCGTAGATCCGAAACTGGAGTTGACCCGAATCGTTTATATGCTTGAAAAGCAAAACAAACGACCGGCGGTTTTCTTTAAGAAAGTCCGGGGCAGCGATCTGCCGGTCCTGACGAATCTTTTTGGCAATCGGGAACGGTTGGCGCTGGCAATGGATACCACCGAGGAGAAATTGAATCAGGTATACCGGGAACGTGAGAAGCGGCCGATCCCCCCGGTTATCGTGGCTTCCGGACCGATCCAGGAAAGGGTGATGACCGGAGACGAGGTGGATCTGACCCGGTTTCCGATCGTGCATCATAACAGCGGCGATGCCGGACCCTATATCACCGCGGGGGTGACAACCGTCAAAGACCCCGACACCGGCATCAGGAATGCCGGGATGTATCGTTTCATGCTGAGAAACCGGAACCAATTGAGCGTTTATCTGGCAGAAGCCAATCACGTTTATTACATTTATCGAAAGTACTGCGAAAAAAAACAAAACATGCCTATCGCAATCACCATCGGAGCCCACCCTGTTTTTTACCTGGGAAGTCTCAGTTTCGGCAGCATTGATACCGATGAATATGCCGTGATAGGCGGACTGTCGGGCGGCGCCATGCAAGTGGTCAAGTGCAAATCGGTCGATCTCGAAGTTCCGGCGAGCGGGGAGATCTGTCTGGAGGGTTATATTGACTGGGAAAAACGGGAGCCGGAGGGACCCTTCGGGGAATTGCACACCTTGTACGGGGAAACGATGAATCAACCGGTGGTGACGATTACCGCGGTAACGATGCGACATGATCCCATTTACCATGACGTCTGCTCCGGTGATGTCGAACACCAGTTGATGGGCGGCATCCCCAGGCTCGGCCAGATTTACAATCAGGTCAAAGTGGCCTGTCCCGGTATTCGGGATGTTTATATGCCCCCTTCGGGTTACTGCCGCACAGCCTGTTACGTATCCATCAAAAAGTATGTCGAGGGCGAACCGGCCAACGGGGCCGCGGCTGTCTTCTCGGCCGATCCGTTTGTCCGGCATGCCGTCTTTGTGGATGAAGATGTCAACATTTTTGATGATTACGAAGTCTTGAAGGCTGTCAACCTGAATATGGATATCTCCAAGTGTTTCATCATCCACAATGCCAAGGGGAGTCAGATCGATCCCGCGAGCCGAAGCGGGGTCGTTACAAAAATTGGAATCGATGCGACACGGCCATTGAAAAGCAAGTTTGCACGGATCAATTTCAATGAGGGTATAGGCGGTATCGATTTGGCAAAGATATTCAAAAATTCCGCCGTGAAACTTTGATTGAGACGCAAAGCGTTCGTGATTTCAAATGACTGAACATAGGATGTTTCCTGAAAATACGACATCCCGTCTCCGCTGGCTGATGCTTTCGAGGATCGCCATCGTCACATTCCTTCTCGGAATCGCCACTTTCGTCGAGGTCAAGGGGATACAGACCCTTTCGACGATATCGGCATCCGCCCTCTTCAAGACGATTCTTCTGACATACATCCTTTCCATTGTTTATCTTTTTCTTCTGAAGTATGTCCGCAACCCGTTATTGAATATCTACATCCAGAGTCTCTTCGACGTCATGCTGATCACGGGAATGGTCTATGCCACCGGCGGCATCCACAGCCTCTATTCCGTTTTTTATCCCCTGGTCATCATCTATTCCGTCCTCTTTCTTGGGAGAAGGGGCGGGCTGATCATCGCCTCCGCGGCCGGTATTTTTTACGGTCTTTTCGTCGACCTGGAATTCTACGGTGTGATCTATCCGGTTTTCTCGACCCCCATCCAGTATGACTTCCAGGACGCCACATATGTTTTCATGAGGATTATCACCCACATCTTCTCATTCTATCTCATCGCCTTCCTTACGAGTTTCGTCGTCGAACAGGAGAAAAAGACGAGAACCCTCCTCGCCGAGAAACAGAGCGCCTTCGCTCAGCTCGATCTGCTGTACCGGAGCATCATCGAATCGGTGGATACGGGCATCCTGACCGTCAACCTGGGCAGACAGATCAAATCCTTCAACCGGGCCGCCGCCGAGATCACCGGCCTTTCGTTCCGTAAGGTCGAAAACCGGAACATCTCCGAGGTCTTTCCGGATTTTCCACCCCTTCCGAAAGAGCGGAATGCCGACGGGTACCGGCAGGCTGTAAGAACCCGTTTTGAAACGACGTTTCATACCGATGACGGACGGAATCTTATCCTTGGCGGCTCGCTGTCGCCCCTCCGTGATCCACAGGGGCTTACAATCGGAAACATCATCGTTTTCCAGGACCTGACGGAAATCAACGAAATGAGGGAATCTCTGGAAAAGAGCCGGAGGCTTGCCTTCATCGGCGAGATGGCCGCGGGCCTCGCGCATGAGATCCGGAATCCGCTCGCTTCCATGAGCGGATCGATTCAAATGCTGAGCCAGGACCTTTCCCATAACGAAACCCATGAAAAACTGATACAAATCATCCTCCGGGGAAAGGACCAGTTAGAAAGTTTCCTGAAGGATTTTCTTTGGATGGCAAGACCGGCTCCCGGAATCCGGGAGCAGATCGATCTCGGAGAAATGGTCCGGGATGTCCTGGACTCGCTTCGATTTGTTCCGGACTGGCATGAACCCGTCCGGGTTGACATCCAACTGAAGGATGATCCGCTAACCATTCACATGAACCGAACCGAGGGCAGACAGGTCCTGTGGAATGTGATTCTCAACGCGGTGCAGGCCATGCCGGAGGGGGGTACTCTGACGCTTGATGCGTGCGGTTGCCGGAAAGACGAAAAAGACGGTGTGAAAATCCGAATTCACGACACGGGCTGTGGTATCGAAAAATCGCAGCTTCCAAAGATTTTCGAACCTTTCTATACAACGCGGGATATGGGGACGGGGTTGGGACTGGCGGTGGTCAACCGGATTCTGGAAGGATACCAGGGAAAAATCGATATTCAAAGTGCCCCCGGAAAGGGTACGACCTGCACCATATGGGTGCCCTGCGGGATTTTACCTGCGGACGGGAACCGGATTACTTCATAGCGGACGGGGAGGAAAATGATGGCCAAGATCCTTGTGGTGGACGATGACCAGGGAATGCGCGAATTCCTGGAGATCATGATGACCCGTGAGGGGTACCGGGTCACCACGGCCAGCGATGCCGGAAAGGCCCTGAGCCGTTGCCGTAAGGAAAAGTTCGACCTCATCATCACGGACTTGAAGATGCCGAAGATGGACGGGATCGGATTTCTCAAGGAGGTGAAGGAAATTTCCCCGGAAACGATGGTCATTTTGATTACGGCCTATGCCTCCGGTGAAACGGCGGTCACGGCCATGAAGGAGGGGGCCTACGATTACATCGAAAAGGATTTTGCGATCGAAGACCTCCATCGAATCGTCCGGAATGCCCTGGCCAAGAAAGGTGTGAACCGGGAGGACGCCCTTTTTCTCAAGGAGGTGGAAGAAGCAGTCGGATTTGGAAATATGATCGGAAAAAGCCGGGAGATGCTCAAGGTCTATACGACGATCAAGAAGGTCGCGGACACGCCCGCCAACGTTCTGATTCTCGGCGAGAGCGGCACCGGCAAGGAACTCGTGGCCAAAGCCATTCACGAAAACAGTTCCCGCCGGAAGATGTCCTTTGTGGTTATCAATTGCGGGGGGATTCCGGAAAATCTTCTGGAAAGCGAACTTTTCGGTTACATCAAAGGGGCCTTCACCGGTGCCTATTCGGACAAGGCCGGACTTTTCGAGGTCGCCCACGGGGGAACCATCTTTCTGGATGAGATAGCGGACCTTCCGCCTCTTCTCCAGGTCAAACTTCTGAGGGTTGTCCAGGAAAAGACCTTCCGCCGAATCGGGGGCGCCGATGACATCCGTGTCGATGTCCGTATTATTTCCGCAACAAACCAAAATCTGGCGGAGGCCGTTGAAACAGACGCCTTCAGAGAAGATCTCTATTATCGGTTGAATGTCATTCCACTCCATCTGCCACCTCTCAGGGAGCGGAAGGAGGACATTCCTGCTTTGACCCGGCACTTTATTGAGAAGTATTCACGGGAATTCGGCAAGGAGATCAGAACGATATCCGCGTATGCCCTGGAACTGCTGATGCAGTATCCTTTCCCCGGTAATATTCGCGAATTACAAAACATCATTGAACGAAGCGTTGCCCTGGAGACCTCGAGCATCATCCTTCCGGAGAATCTTGTCCTATCCAAAGAACCGGCGCAAAGAGAGGTGGCGGCCATTCCCGAACTGACGGATGCGGGTCTCAACCTCAATGCAGAACTGGCGAGATTTGAAAAGCTCCTCATTGAAAAGGCCCTGGAAAAGGCAGGGGGGTCCAAGACCCGAGCGGCCGAGCTTCTCAAAATCAGCTATGATTCACTTCATTACCGCAGTGAAAAATTGGGGATGCGGCCCTGATCGAATCAATTTTTTCTTGACAATGGCGCTTTGCCTGTTTTATAGATAATAGAAGAGGAGCATGGGCGATGTCCGGTGTAATGGGATCGAGAGATTTTCGGCGGGGCGGTTTTACCGGCTTTTTTGGCTTTTTTATCGGGGTCTGCCCGCCGCGTTTGTAACCCTTTCATGGGTCATACGCCGTGGACAGACCTGATCGTCGCCCACGGTTTCTTGGAGATGCCGTGGATTTGTTCACGGCTTTTCTTTTTTAAAGGAGGGAAAATCATGCGCAGATTAAAAAGAGTCGTTCTATTGACCACCCTGGTTGTCGTTTTGATCTGGCCGGGGACGGGAATCTCCAAAACCATCAAGGTCGGCGCCGCCATCAACCTGACCGGCCCGGCATCCACCTGGGGACAGTTCCATGCGAAAGGGCAACAGGATTATTTCCGCTATGTCAACGAGGTCAAGGGCGGTGTTGCCGGAAACAAGATCGAAATGATCCTGGCGGATACCGCCTATAAGGTCCCTGAGGCGGTGGCCGCGGTGAGAAAGTTCGTCGTTCAGGACCAGGTGGACATGATCGCCACCTGGGGCGCGGGGGAAGGACTGGCCGCCAAGCCGATCATCCAGCAACATAAGGTCCCGACGATCAACTATTCCACCGCTTGGGAGATTCTCGAGCCGCCGATCGAATACATGTATCTGCCTTTCGGAAGTTACCGACTGGATTGCGAGGCCGTCCTCGAATACATCCTCGCCATCCACAAGGGTAAGGAGCCGCCGAAAGTGGGACTGCTGACCTACAACAACGCCTATGGACGTTCCATCCACAAACCAAGCCGGGAGTATGCCGCGAAGCAGAAGATCAACATTGTGGCTGTCGAAGAATTCCCTGCGCAGACGGTAGACCTCACAACGGAGTTGCTCCGCCTGCAGAAAAGCGGTGCGGAGTATCTCTTTATCCAGATGCTGCCGGCCGCGATCATCACCGCCTTTCGAAGCGCCGACCGGATCGGTTACGATCCGCCGTTTTTCGGAACCTGGACGTCGACGGATCCCGATTTCTTCAAAATGGGAAAGGGGTTGACCAGAAACCGTCTCCGCATACAGTTTCCGGGCGGCCTCCCCGTCGATAATAATCCGGGGATGAAGATCATGCAGGAGCTTTGGAAACGTTATAAAACCGTCGAGAAATTCGACGCCTCGTACTGGGAAGGGGTCGCCGTGGCCATGATCATGGAACGGGCGATGTCCCGCGCCGCTGAAAAGTCGAAGGAGATCAACCGGGAGACGATCAACCAGGCCATGGAGTCCTTCCGGCAGGAAGACTTCGGCGGTCTCATCCCCGCGGTAACCTACACCGCGACGGATCACAGCGCCTCTTTCCAGGCTCGGATGGTCCAGGTGGGGGAGGACGGCTCCTATACGCCGCTGACCAATTTCTACGTTCCCGGGAAAGAGAAGATTAAACTCCGGAAATAGGATCCATCAGCGGCAGATGTCGCAGAACTGTGGCGAAAAGAGGGAGAGACGCACGATGAAGGCGTTCCGGGGGAAGCCGTCCATTTACGATCAGAACGATTCGGATGCAAAGCGGGCTGAACTGGAAATCCGGGGGCTCTCCCTCCATTTCGGCGGTGTAATGGCCCTGGGCGGCATCCATCTCGCCGTCCGGACCGGTGAACTGTTCGCGATCATCGGTCCCAACGGCGCCGGCAAGACCAGTCTGCTCAACTGCATCACAGGATTCTACCGACAGCAGGAGGGCAGCATCCTGTTCAACGGCAGGGATATCACCCATTTTCCGCCTCACGAGCTGGTCCGGGCCGGAATCGGCCGGACGTTTCAGAATATCGAACTCTTTCCGGGCATGACGGTTCTGTCCAACCTCTTTCTCGCCCGCCACACGCACTGTCGTTACGGTCTGGGTCCGGCCTGCCTCTTTCTGCCGTCGGTCCGGCTGGAGGAGACGCGTCACCGCCGGATACTCGAAGAGATCATCGACTTTCTGGAAATCCAGTCGGTCCGCAACAAACCGGTCGGCTCGCTGCCCTACGGGATGATGAAGCGGGTGGAACTGGGACGCGCCCTGGCCCTGGAACCGGCCCTTTTGGTCCTGGACGAACCGTTTGCGGGCATGAATCTCGAGGAGAAGGAGGACATGGTCCGTTTTCTGCTCCAAATGAACCGGGACTGGGGACAGACCATGATTCTTGTAGAACATGACATGTCGATCGTCATGAGTATCGCCCAGCGGATCGCCGTGCTGAATTTCGGTGAGAAGCTGACGGAAGGAGCACCGGACGAGATCATCCGTCATCCGGAAGTGATCAAGGCCTATCTCGGGGATGAGGATACAGTGTGAAAGGGAAGGGCTTTCTCTGGAAATGAGTGCGCACATCACATCCTTTACGGGAACGTTGCCCCAGCTCCTCGCGGCGCAGGCGGCGCGTTTCGGTGCGGCCCGGACGGCCATCCGGGATAAGGCCTACGGCATCTGGCAATCTTATCATTGGGAAGATTATCTGCGGTATGTCAAGCATGTAGGTCTGGGTTTGATCGCCCTCGGCTTTCGACGGGGCGAATCGGCCGGGCTCATCACCGACAACCACCCCGAATGGCTTTTTGCAGAGTTAGGGACACAGGCTGTCGGCGGAATAACAGTGAACCTCTTCACATCGGCGGTAGCCGATGAGCTCTCGACATCCCTGAAACGGATCCGGGCGTCTTTCGTTTTCGCCCAGGATCAGGAACAGGTCGATAAAATAATTGCCGTCCGCGGCAGCCTCGGCCATGTCCGTCGCGTAATCTACATCGATCCGACAGGAATGGGATCCTGTCGGGATGATCGGTGGCTCATTTCCTTCCGGGAGCTGCTCAAAATGGGGGAGGAACTGGATCAGGAACACCCCGACCGGTTTCCAGCGGAGTTGCAGCGGGGGAGACCGGAGGAAACGGCCCTGATGATCCAGACATCCGGCACGACGGGCCTGCCGAAGATGGCCAGGCTGTCGCACCGCAATTTGATGGCGATGGGGGAGAGTTGGGTCCGGGCGATCACTATCCAGCCCGGGGAGGACTGGATTTCCATGTCTCCTCCCGCCTGGATCGTCGATCAGATGTGGGGCCTCGGCGTGGCGCTTCTCGGCGGGATGACGATGAACTTTCCGGAGACGCCGGAGACGGTGCAGGAAGATTTCCGTGAGATCGGCCCCTCGCGGATCATCACCGCCTCCCGTTTCTGGGAAGATCTGGCCTCCAGAATCCGGGTCCGAATGGCGGACGCCGGCTGGATCAAGCGGCGGCTGTTCGCGGCGGCCGAGCGCGTGGGCCGTTCGGTGATCTTCCGTCAGATCCGGAAGGAGCCGGTGCCTTTGTATCTCAGGGCCTTTCATCGCTGGGCTGCGCTGATCGTCTACCGCCCCCTCCTCGACCGGATCGGCTGCGCGAATTTTCGAAGCGCCTATACGGGTGGCCATCCCATCAGCCCTGACGTGATCACCTTCTTCAGGGCGATCGGTCTGAATTTGAAGCAATGTTACGGTCTGACCGAAGCGGGGGGAATCTTCCAGATCCAGCCGGACAATGAGGTCAAGCCGGAGACCGTCGGGAAGCCCCTGCCCGGCGTTCAGATCCGGATCGCAGCGGACCAGGAGGTTCTCGTTTCCGGCCCCTCCGTCTTTCAGGGGTATGACCAGGATTATCAGGCGACCGAGACGGTGTTCACCGACGGATGGCTCCGGACCGGCGACGCCGGGTATCTGGACCGCGACGGGCACCTGCTGATCATCGGCCGCAAGGAGGAGATCATCCGCAACAAAAGCGGGGAGGCCTTTTCCCCGGATTTCATCGAAACCCGCCTGAAGTTCAGTCCCTTCATCAAGGAGGCGGTCATTTTCGGCGAAGGGCGCCCCTATCTGACGGCCATGATCAATATCGATTTCGGCAACACCGGAAACTGGGCGGAACAGAAGATGATCCCTTATACGACCTACCTCGATCTTTCGCAGCAGAGAAGCGTCGAGGAGTTGATCCTGTCCGAAATCCGGAAGGTCAACGAACCACTGCCGGAGGTGATGAAAATCCGCAAATTCATCCTGCTTTACAAACTGTTGGATGCCGACGAAGACGAATTGACCCGGACGGGAAAGGTCCGCCGGCGTTTTGTTTACGGTCTTTACCTCCGGCTGATCGAGGCGATGTACAACGGTGAGGAAGAGGTGCGCGTCAAAGGGAAGATCCGCTATCGGGACGGGCAGACCGGGGAGATCGATACCCTTGTCCGCGTTATTCATGCCTTATAAGGGAAGGGGAAACAGATGGATTTTTTCATGCAACTGCTGGTCGGCGGCCTCTCGATCGGCTTTCTCTACGGACTCTCCGCGATGGGGTTCGTAATGATCTTCAAATCATCCAGCGTCCTCAACTTCGCCCACGGCGAACTGCTTGCGATCGGCGCCTATTTCTTTCTCGCCTTCGCCACCTGGGCGAAGCTTCCCATTCCACTCGCCTTTCTTCTTGCACTCGGGGGTTGCTTTGTGCTCGGACTCCTGATCGAGCGGATTTTCCTCCGGCCGCTCATCGGCGAACCGCTGATCTTCGTCATCATGCTGACCGTAGGACTGGCAGCGATGTTCAAGGGGCTGATCCTTCTTCTCTGGGGCGGCAATCTCTTCACCTATCCCGATTTTCTGCCGAAATTCCTCGAACTCCGCTGGGAAATGATCCGGATCCCGCCCGTTTACGGGGCAGCCCTCCTCATCGGAACGCTTTTTCTGATCCTCTTCGGCCTTTTCTTCAAATTCTCCTCGCAGGGGATCTACATGCGTTCCGTCGCCGACAACCAGCGGGCCGCCCTTTCTCTCGGGGTGAATGTTAAACGCGTGTTTGCCTTATCCTGGGCAATCGCCGCCCTTGTAGCCGGAATGAGCGGCATGGTGCTGGGCATCATCAACGGGGTCAATGTGCACAACCTCTCCGCGATCGGTCTCAAGGTGTTCCCCGTTGTCATCCTCGGCGGACTCGACAGCATCGGAGGCGCCATCATCGGCGGGATCATCATCGGTCTTCTGGAAACCTTCACCGGCGGTTACCTCTCCCCGTCGCTGCGCGATGTTGTCCCATACATTGTCCTGGTACTGATTCTGCTGATAAAGCCTTACGGTCTCTTCGGGCTGAGGGAGATAGAACGGGTCTAAAGACATGAGAAAAATCCATCTGCACCCCTGCGGGAATTTCCGCGAACGCTACGACCAGGAACTCACGATCTTCTCGACCGATTTCGGCTATCTCTGGGCCGGGATCGGTCTGTTGATCCTGTTCGTCTTCATACCGCTACTGGCCGGCCCCTATATGATGTATATCTTAAACATGATGGGGATTGCGGCGATCGCCGCGATCGGTCTCAACATCCTGATCGGCTTCACCGGACAGATCTCCCTCGGCCACGGCGCCTTCTTCGGCGTCGGCGCCTACGCAGGGGCTATTTTTGCGACCGCCCTCCATCTGCCGATGTTCGTATCCATTCCCGCAGCCGGTCTCGTCACCGCCGGGATCGGGATGATCTTCGGGATTCCTTCCGGCCGCCTGAAGGGGCTCTACCTGACGATTGCCACCCTCGCAGGCCAGTTCATTATCGAATACGTCCTGATCCACTGGGAATCCCTGACGAAAGGGACCATGGGGATCACGCTGCCCCCGGCGCGAATCCTGGGCCTTCCCGTCGCGGGAGACATTGGTTTTTATTACCTTATTTTTTCCGCCCTTGCGGGAATGGTCTGGATCGCAATCAACCTGATGCGCACCCGTTACGGACGGGCCTTCATCGCCATCCGGGACAACGACCGCGCCGCCGAAGGAATGGGGATTCCCATCTTTCCGTACAAGATTCTCTCCTTCGGCATCAGCTCCTTCTACGCCGGATTCGCCGGCGCCCTGTGGGCCTTCTACATGGGAAGCATTACGGCAGAACCCTTCAATCTCGGACTCTCCGTCGAGTACATTGCCATGGTCATCATCGGCGGGCTGGGAAGCATCTCCGGTTCTATTTTCGGCGCCGTTTTCATCACCCTCCTGAACGAGACGCTCCGTTCCGCAACGGAACTGCTGATGAATACCGGCATTGTCTCTCAGTCGGGTCTGAACGTAGCGCCGCTCCGGGAATTTGTCTTCGGACTGGCCATCGTTCTGTTCATCCTGCTGGAACCGCGCGGCCTCGCAGAGGTGTGGCGAATCATCCGCTCCGGGTTCCGCCTCTGGCCCTTTTCGTACTAAGGAGCCTCTTCATGGAAAAAATACTTCTGCAATTGAATAACATTTCCGTCGTCTATTCCGACGTCATCCAGGTGCTTAAAGGCGTTTCACTCGCCGTGGAGAAGAATCGCATCGTCTCTCTCCTGGGAAGCAACGGCGCGGGGAAAACCACAACCCTCAAGGCAGTCTCCGGACTCTTGAAACCGGAAAACGGCAGGGTCACGGACGGGACGATTCTCTATCGTGAAAGCGAAATCCAGAACCGGTCGCCGGAAACGATCACCCGGCATGGGATTATCCAGGTCCTCGAGGGACGGCAACCCTTCAAATACCTGACCATTGAGGAAAATCTCCGCGTCGGGACGGCAACAAGGTGGGGAAAACCATACCGCGACGATCTGGAGCGGGTCTACCGTTACTTTCCCGCCATCGAAAAACGGCGTCGGGGTCTGGCAGGATACTGCAGCGGCGGCGAGTTGCAGATGCTTGTCATGGGACGCGCCTTGATGGCTCACCCGGAACTGCTTCTGCTCGACGAACCCTCTCTGGGTCTCGCCCCCCTCGTCGTTAAGGAGATCTTCCGGATCATCCGGCGGATCAACGAGGAGGAGGGGACAACAATCGTCCTCGTCGAACAGAACGCCCGGATGGCCCTTCAGATCGCCCATTACGGTTATGTCATGGAGAACGGCAAGATCGTGATGGAAGGAACGGCGGACGCCCTGCGGGAAAATCCGGATATCCGTGAGTTCTATCTTGGAATGTCCGCAGCGGGTGCAGTCAAATCCTACGCTGAGGTCAAATCCTACCACCGCAGGAAAAGGTGGCTATAGATTTCACAAACCCTGTCATTAAGTTCTAACCAATTAATCACCCCACGGTCGGGGTTAAAAATCGTCGCGGGAAATGGACACGCTTGACACGAAATGATTAATGATCTATAGAAATCGAACATTTTGGAAACCCCGTCAAAAAGAATGCGGGTAGATCAATAGGCTTCCGTTGCGGAAGGGACATGACGACGAATGTTGACGACCGGGTAAACACGGTTATACTCCGGGTCCCCACGGAAAAACAGATCCAGGAGATCACAGGCCTCTACCGGGCACAGGGATGGTGGCAGGCGGGCGATGACGAAAACCGTCAACTCATCCCCAAATTGATCGCGGGCAGCCATTGTTTTGTGGTGGCTTTGGATGGAGAGGATATCGTGGGGATGGGGAGGGCAATCAGCGACGGCGTCAGCGATGCCTATATCCAAGATTTGACCGTCCGCAGCGACTATCGGAATCAGGGGATCGGCCGGCGGATCCTCCAGGACCTCCTGGAACGTCTCCATGCCGACGGACTCCACTGGATAGGACTCATCTCCGAGCCCGGATCGTACGGCCTTTATCGTTGGGCCGGTTTTCAGGAGATGTCCGACTGTACTCCCATGCTGTTGGACCGGACACCATGAATTTCAAACCCCTCTCCGTTTCCGATTACGCAATCCTGAAGCCGTTCTTTTCCAGGCATCCTTACAACCTCAGTATCTATTCCCCGGCCTCCATCATCGCCTGGAGTTACAAGCCGTGCAGGACAGATTACGCCATAGAGGACGGGGAACTTTTAATCGCCGGTCAAATGGAAGGTCACCCGGAAAATCGTCACCTTATCCTTCCCCTTTCAAAGGAAAGTTCATACACCCCGTCCGGGTTGCATGATATTGCCCGCAGGGCGGGATTCGACCGGTACTGGTATGTCCCCGGGGATTATCTGGAAACGCTGGATCACTCTGAAGTCGAGACCCTTTTTATCCTGGAGGAACAGAAGGGATTTGAGGACTACGTCTACCTGACTGAGGATCTGATCCATCTCAAGGGAAACAGGTTTTCCAAGAAACGGAACCTCATCCACCAGTTTTCTCGGGAATACCTTCTTAGAAACCGGGTAAAGGTCGAAGAGATCCTTCCGGGGAATGTCGAGGAATGCCTGCAATTTCTGGAGCTCTGGTGTGAGCGGCGCGACTGCGATATGGACCCGGATAGCGACCTGGCCTGTGAAAAGAATGCAGTGATCACAACGCTCAAGAACATGGCCCACCTTGAATCGAAGGGACTCCAAATCCGCGTGGACGGCAGGGTTTCCGCCTTCGGCATCGGGTCGCGATTGAGCGGAACGACCGCCACGCTCAATTACGAAAAGGCCGATTCCGAGATCAAGGGCCTGTATCAGTTCCTCGACAACGAATGCGCCAGAAGGCTCTTCAGCGAATTTCTGTATATCAACAAGGAGAGTGACATGAACATTCCCGCTCTGGCTGAATCCAAGCAGTCCTACAATCCCATCCTGCGCATCAAATCGTATGCCCTAACCCTCCGCGAACAAGCGGGTTGAAAAAGTCAACGTAGCGGAAAGCAGGACTCACAACTCAAGGAGAGGTTTGCAATGCGATGGGCCGGCAGACCGATATCATACAAAATCATGACCTTATCTCCGCAGATGGGACTGAGATCCACAAAACCTTTGCCTCCTTTCAATCCAAACCCGAGGAGAATTCCCGAATAGTTGCTGGCTACGGCTTGTTCACGGATTCACCGCGATATCCTTCATTTTGAGCTGGATATCCGAGGAACCGTTCCAGGTATTCATTTGCGGGGTAAATACAATATCCAGCATGGCTGAGGAAAGATCCTGCAGAAACTGTCCCTTACTGAACCAGATGGAATTCCGGGAGACTCCATCGCCGTTGATCCTCATCTTGAGATGGTTGTTCCCGACGATCGAGGGAGAGGCCATGCTGACATTCCGGACGCAGAGGATCGGCTCGGGGTTCCGGTTTCCGAACGGGGCAAGCTGTTCGACCTGTGAGAGCAATTCATGGGTGATATCCTTCAGGCTGCACTGGGCATCGATCATCGTGCAGACCGTAAAATCGATCGCGGGATCATTCTCGCGGAGAATCTCCCGAAATCGAACGGCAAAGGAATCGATATTTCCTTCCGGGATCGAAATGCCTGCGGCGTATCGATGCCCGCCGTATGAAAGGAGAAGCGACTCACAACGTTTCAAGCCTTCATAAATGTTGAAACCGGCGACGCTCCGCCCCGATCCTTTGCCGATCCCGTCTTTCAGGCTGATCAGGATGGCCGGCCTTCCGAAACGCTCGACGAGCTTCGAGGCCACGATACCGATGACACCCGGATGCCAGTTGGGCGAGGCAAAAACCAGCGGCCCGATTTCTCCGGCCTCGAATGGGTCTCCCACCTTCTCCAGAAGCTCATTGAAGATCAACTTTTCCATGACCTGGCGTTTCCGGTTGAAGCCGTCCAGTTTCCCGGCAAGTTCTTCAGCCTGATCCTGATTTTCAGACAGCAGCAGGTCGACGGCCTCGCTCGCAGAGGCGATCCGTCCCGCGGCATTGATTCTCGGAATCAATGCAAAAGAGGCCTTGTCCGAATCGACCACCTGGTGGTCTATCCCGGAGACCAGCTTCAAGGCGCGCAAACCGACCCTTCTGTCTTCGGTCATTAGGTCGAGGCCTATTTTGACGAATATCCGATTTTCATCTACAAGGGGCGCAATGTCGCCGATGGTTCCCAGAGCGACAAGGTCGAGATATTCTTTCAGGTTGGGATAGGCGTACTTCTTCCAGAAACCATCCCTGCGGAGGGCGCCGCGGAGGGCAATCAGAAAGTTGAAAACGATACCGACCGCAGCGAGGTGCTTGAATGGAAATCGGCAATCCGTGCGATTCGGATTGACGGCAGCCTCCGCCTCGGGAAGGGCACCGGAAATCTCATGATGATCCAGGATGATCGTACCCATGCCCAATTGCCGTGCATAGGCGATCTGTTCATAATCCGATATGCCGCAATCCACGGTGACGATCAGGCTGATCCCCTCGGAGCGGAAACGCTCCACCGCCTCCCGGTTAAGACCGTATCCCTCCCTCATCCGGTCGGGAATGTAATAGGTCGCCCCCGGATGGATCTGCCGGAGGAAGTGCAGCAGAACAACGACTGAGGTGATTCCGTCGGCATCGTAATCGCCGTAGATGACCATCCTCTCGTTATGATAGATAGCGCGTATCATCCGGTCGATCGCCTTATTCATGTCCTGCATCAGGAAAGGATTGTGAAGATCCCCCAGGGAAGGGGAGAGATAGCGGCGGGCATGATCCGGATCGCAAATATCGCGGCTCTCGAGAATCCGGGAGATGAGTGGACTCAGCCCCAACTCCCGGACCAGCAGTTTCTGAACATCCTGGTTTTCCTCCCGCAAGCGCCAACGGGTCGTAGGAAGCGTTTTTGCTACATTCATTTATCCCGATTACCTTTCATGGCACCCAAAAAAGTCCAAATGCGGCGTTTTGCTTCTTCTTTTTGAATGATAGCCGAATAAGACATTATTTTGGATCATATCAAGGTAAAACCGGTTGTCAAGAAGGGATTTACCTCAGAATAAAATTCCCGCAAGAATCTCAACTAATTGTTATTACCTACTATTCTTCCTACTATTCTTCCTATTGACAAACAAAAGCCTTTTTCATATACTCCCGCCGCAAAAAAGGAAGTTCTTATTCAATTCAAACGATCACTAATTTTTACCCAAAATACTTTTTTGAGGCTTCCGTAAAACTGGTGATTCATTATTCTGCGCGCTGTTTTTGAATGGGGCGTGGTATCCGTCGACAGGATAGCGTTGTATTTCCAGGAGATTTGAAAAATTCGGAATGAGATAGAGGATACGCAATGAATGGGGCCAAAACAACGCGAAATGTTGGGAAAAGCACCGGCAACCGGACAGGTGCGGTCCCCTCCGAGGGCCAAAGGCCTAACAGTGCGCTGGTGGTCGGCGCCGGCTTTGCCGGCCTATCCGCGGCCAGGACGCTCGCCGATCTCGGCTGGCGCGTCGTACTGGTTGAACAGCAGGGACATCTCGGCGGCCACGGCCACCACTGGGCCTGCATGGCGACCGAGGCCTGCGCCCGCTGCTCGGCCTGCGCGGTCAGCGATCTTATTCAGCAGGTCATCCGGGATCCGGCGATTACGGTCCGCACAACGGCCACTCTCGCCGCTCTCGAGGGCGCCGACGGCTCTTTTGTCGCACGGCTCCAGCCCGTGGGTTCTAGCGAAGCGGTTTGCCGCTCCCACCCAAATTTCGCCCTTGCCGCGGATGAGTCGATCCCGGTATCGAAAGTGGTGATCGCCACCGGCTTTCAGCCGTTCGATCCGGCCGAGCTGCCGATGCTCAACTACGGACGGCTGCCCAACGTACTGACGCTCGCCGAAATGGATGACGTGTTGCGCGAGGACCGGCTCGCCGCGCTTATCACCGGAGAAAAGAGCAAATTAGCCTTTATCCAATGCGTCGGCTCGCGCGACCGGGAGCGCGGTCGCGAATATTGCTCGCAGTTTTGCTGCAAGGGGTCGATCCGGCTGGCACGCAAGTTGCTGAACGAAAAACCCGATCTGCAGATCACGATCTACTACATAGACCTGCAACTCACCGGCAAGGCCTTTCGGGTCTTTTACAAGGAAACCCGAGACAAAATATCCTTCGTTCAGGGCACACCGGCCGAAATTCTTCCCGCGGTCGAGGGGCCGGGCCTGCGTGTCAAGGCCTATGACCCCGCCACGGGCGCCATCGGGTACGAAGAGCACGACGTAATCGTGCTGGCCGCCGGACAGAGACCGGGCCCGGCCAACGCCGCCCTTGCCGCCAATCTCGGGCTGAAGCTGGGAGAAGACGGCTTTCTGGCGCTGGCCAGGTCAGCGCACAGCACGGCCAGCAGCCGTCCGGGCGTTTTTTTGGCCGGCGCAAGCGCGGGACCCACCGATCTTGCCATGGCCTGCACACAGGCGTTTGCCGCGGCCGCCGAGATCGGCGCCCCCGATAAGAGTTTCCAAACCGACCGGCCTCTACTGGCCACCGGGAGTCTACAGAGATGAAGAAAAACGACAAAGTTGCAGTTTTGCTCGCGACCGATGAGGCTCTCGACAAGGTGCTGCCGCCCCAAAAGCTCACCGCGGCCATCAAGGAGCGGGGATTGGCGGTCAAGACCGTCGCTGCCGATCCCATCAAGCGGGCAGTCGCGGCCTTTGACAGGCTGTGTGCGGGCAAGGGCCTTGCCGGCGTGGTAGCCGCAGCCCCCGGCCGCGTGCTGGAACGTCTGCCGCGGCTGACCTCTTTGCAGGGGCCGGCCGCTCTGCGTCCCGTTCTGGTCAACCTCGCCGAGGGTTGCACGTGGATTCACGCGGATCCTGAGGCGGCCTTTGAGAAGGCGGTTCGACTGATCGAAATCGCCGCCGCCCGCGCCCGCAACCGCCAGCCGATCGAACTGGACGAGCGCCCGGTGCAAAGAGAGGTGCTGATCGTCGGCAGTGGGCCATCTGCCGCGGCCGTCGCCAAGAAGCTGCTAAAGCGCAGGATCGCAGTTACCGCACTGGCAAGCGGTGCCTCGCCCGATACCGCGCTACCCAAGGGCGTCAAGCTTCTTGCTCAGACCGAGATTAAGGAGCTGAGCGGTATACCGGGCGACTTGCGCGCCTCGGTCAGCGGTCCCGGCGGTTCCTCGGCGCTGCGCGTGGGAGCGGTGGTGGTCGCGGAGGAGGCAGACTGGTTCCGGCCCGACCTGCCGGCCAAGATTACTGATGATACGCGGGTCCGCTGGTTGCGGGCGTTTGACGCCTCATCCGGCGACAAAGGCCTCAGCGGAGTGCGTTCCGTGGCCTTCTTGCTGGACCTTTCCGGTCCGGAGCCGCGCGAGGCATCCGTGGCGGTCAGACGCCAGGCCCAGGGAGCGATCAAGGCAGGACTGAAAACCACGATGATCTTCCGCCACATGGATGTACACGGCCGGACCGGTCAGCTCGAGTTCGACAAGCTCCGGGATTCCGGCATACGTCTGGTCCGTTATGACCGGCCTCCGGTGATCGAGGCGACCTCGGAGGGCATCAAAATCACGGTGCCGGACATGATACTTGCCGAAACACCGATCGATATCTGCGTCGACTGCCTGGTTCTCTCCGAAGAGGCGCGTCCGCCGTCGCGTGCCGCGGCGCTGTCCGACCGGCTGCGCCAGCCGCTCGACCCCGAGGGTTTTCTGCAGCCGGCGAACGTGCGCCACCTGCCGGTCGGCGCGCCACGGCGGGGGGTCTTTTTCGCCGGCACCGGCCACCAGGATCTGTCGGTTGAGGACGCACTGATGGAGGCCGATGCCGTGGCCGGGCAGGTCGAGGCCCTGCTCTCGCCCAAAATGGTGAAGACAGCGCGCCAACTGGTCCTGCACAACCGCGAACGTTGCGCCATGTGCCTGACCTGCTATCGTTCGTGTTATCACGGCGCGATCTCTCTCTCTGCCGACGGCGCCACCGTCGTCTTCGAGCCCGGCGCCTGCTGGGAATGTGGGCTGTGCGCCGCGGTCTGCCCGCAGCGGGCGATCACCCGGTTTTACTCTCCCGAGGCAGAACTGGCGGCCGCAAGCGAGATAGCAGGCCGGCCGCTGAACGGAAAGGCGCCCGTAGTCGTTTTCTGTTGCCAGAACTCGCCGGTGCCGGCTTTGGAGAGCGCAGCCCGACAGGGTTTACAGATGCCTGCGGAGGTGGTGCCGATCGAAGTGCCCTGCGCCGGTTACGTCAGCCAGACCGAAATAATGGCCGCTCTGGACGCCGGCGCCGAAAAGGTGCTGGTCATCGCCTGCCACGAGGACAATTGCCGTTCCTGCATGGGCAGCACTTCCGCGCGCGGGCGCTCGGCACAGGTAAAAAAAGACCTCGCAGCGCTGGGAATGGGCGACCAGTTGGTCTGCTTCCACGCGGTGGCGGCCAACGAGCCGCACCGCCTCGTTCATATTCTGGAAGACGCTGCGGGCGCCCCGCAGACAACTACAAAAAAAGGCGAGGTGGCCCATGGATAACCAAATCAACCTCGACATTCAGAGCCCAACGCCGCTGCGCGACCTGCTGATGCAGGAGAGCCAGTGGCGGGCCAACCTATCGAGCTGCATGGAGTGCGGCCGCTGCCTTTCGGTCTGTCCGCTGTCCGGGTACGAAGGGTTCGATCCGCGCAAGTTGGTACGCCAGATCCTGGTCGGCGAGGAGCAGAAGGTTATCGAAAACCCCGGTATCTTCCAGTGCACGGGCTGCGATCGCTGCACCTACGTCTGCCCCATGGGCGTAAAGATCGGCAACCTGATTA
>JAFGRP010000257.1 GCA_016935075.1 Deltaproteobacteria bacterium
CTGCGCCCCCTTGTTCCAGGCCAGAATCTTACCCTCCAGATCCAGCACCGTCACCGCATCATTGGAATCTTCCAAAACAGTGGCCAGCCGCCTGACTTTATCCGCCTGCTTGACCTTGTGGACATCCATAAAGGTCATCACCACGCCGTCAATGATATTCTCTGCCGTTCGATATGGAATAGCCCTTAAAGAATACCAGATATTATCTTGCGACAGAATGTCCAATTCCAAGGTGTTGAGATCTTTAAGAACATTTCCGGCCAGACCGACCAGATCAATACCCGAAAAGCGGGTTTTAAGGTCATTGAGCGGCCGGCCGATATCGGTCTGAATTAAATTGATGACATCGGCGGCGGAAGGCGTGAAGCCCTTGATGCAAAGGCTGGTATCCACAAATATGGTGGCGATTTCGGTGGCAGCCAAAAGGTTGTTCATGTCATCACTGGCCCGGGAATATTCATCCACTTTGCTTTGGAGCTCCGCATTGACCGTGGCCAGTTCCTCATTGGCGGATTGAAGCTCTTCCTTGGAGGTCTCCAGCTCCTCATTGGCGCTCTGCAGCTCCTCGTTAACCGACTGCAGTTCTTCGTTGGCTGATTTAAGCTCCTCGTTGGAAGTTTCCAGCTCCTCAATGGTTGCCTGAAGGTATTCCCGGGTCGATTGCAATTCCTGTTCAAGGCTTTGCAGGACAAGATCCTGTTTTTTGGCCTTGCCGGCCACGGCTTTTTTGCCGCCGGACAAATCCGCAGGCGGGGTGTCCTCAAATAAAACAAGCATAAATCCCGATGGCAGCCCGTTGCCTGCCATCTGTCTAACGGATATGTCGACAACACCAAAAGTACCGTTATGCCTGATCCGCACGCCCTTGCAAAACATGTTCTTTTTTTCTCGAGCCGCTTTATGGATGGTTATCGTCAGTTTTTTTTTGAGATCTTCGCGGACCATGTCCAGCACATTAAAGGCGGGCTTTCCGGTGGGCGGCGTCAGGTATCTGTCGGTTTTGCCCAGAAAATGCAGGATTTCATATTGGTCATTGATCAGAACGCCTGCAGGGGCATATTCGTCCAGAATCAACTTTTCAACCACCGCCTGGATCTCGGGCCTATCAGGCAGCTTGTTTTTCTCATCGGTTTGGATTAGCGACGTTACATCGTAATTGCCTTTACCGGGATAATCCATCTTCATTTTCGTGTCCGCAAGCGACATTTTGCGTTTAAAGACCCTCCATTGGGAATTGAGCGTCTGAAAAAGCGCCGTGTGGTCCCCGATGCTTTCGGAGGTGCCCAGAAACAGAATCCCGCCGGGATTCAACGTATAATGAAACAGGGGAATGATTTTTTTTTGCAGGATATTGTCCATATAGATCATCAGGTTCCGGCAGCTCACCAGGTCCAGTCGTGAAAAGGGCGGATCCTTGATGAGATTTTGAAGTGAAAAGACGACCATGTTGCGGAGCTGCTTTTTCACCCGGAAACCATCCGGTCCTCGTGTAAAAAACCGATTTAATCGCGTCGATGAAACATCCGCGCCGATACTCTCCGGATAGTGTCCCCTGCGGGCAGCGTCTATGGCAGCCGCATCGATGTCCGTGGCAAAGATCTGGATATTGAAATGTTTTTTGATTTTATCCATGACTTCGGAAACGATCATGGCAAGCGAATACGCTTCTTCACCGGTGGAGCAGCCCGAAACCCAGAAGCGTAAGGTCGTATCCGGTTTTTTTTGGCTGAATAACTCCGGCAGCGCCTGTTGCGCCAGCACGTCATAGGCTTCCGGGTCCCTGAAGAAGCTGGTTACCCCGATGACCAGGTTTTTAAAAAGCACGTCTATTTCGGCGGGATTTTTCTGGAGAAGCAGAATGTAATCATGCAACGTCTTTATCTGGTGGACGGTCAGGCGGCACTCGATCCGGCGCGAGATGGTGCTCTGTTTATAATGGGAAAAATCGTGGCCGGTTGTGCTGCGAATCAAAGCGAAAATCTTCTGCATCTGGCCTTTGATCGGTTCGCTCGTGTTGAACCTGGTCGTCGACTCAAGAAACGGGTGTTGAATATACCGGATTAACGCTTCCGGCATTTTTTCAACCGGAAGGATAAAATCGACCAGTCCGGTTCCAATCGCACTTTTGGGCATGCCGTCGTATTTTGCCGTATCCGGCTGCTGGACCATAACCATGCCGCTTTCACCCTTGATTGCTTTAACCCCCAGCGTTCCATCCGTTGCCGTCCCCGACAGGATAATGCCGATGGCTTTTTCGCCCTGGTCTTCCGAAAGCGATCTGAAAAAGAAATCAATCGGCATATTGATCGTGCCGTTTTTTACCGGATCCAGCAGATGAAGGCTGCGATTGAATAGGGCCACGTTCCTGCCCGGAGGGTTCAGATAGACACGGTTGGACTGAACCTTCATGCCGTCCTCAATCTGTCTGACTCTCATCCGGGTGTGTTTTTCCAACAGCGACGCCATGATGCTTTTGTGTTGAGGACTTAGATGCTGGATGACCACAAATGCCATACGGCTGTCGGGCGGCATGCTGGAAAAAAAGGCATTGAGGGTTTCCAGGCCGCCGGCCGAGGCGCCGATACCGACGATCGGAAAGCTGACGCCTTCTTTTGGTTCTTTCTCTTGTTTACCCTTTTTCAAAGAAGTCTGACTGGCAGGAGACGCTTTTTTATTTTTTATCGGCATGCCGTTACCCTTATAATCTTATAATCTAAAGAATGCGTATTTTAAAAAATCATAATTTTGATTATATATCAAAAAATCCAGTTCCTTACAATCAAAAAGTTCCGCTAGTTCAATAGTTTCGATATAAACCCTCCATCTCTGGTGGAGGACCCGGATAGGTTCTACCGATCCGGTGATAAAGAACAGGCCAAAAAGCAGTGGTTTCCAGGGCCGAATCGAGAGGACATAAGATATTTTTATTTATTATAGCCATGGCACGGATAGCAAGCGCGGTTGCACCGGGAATCCCACATCATGTAACCCAACGCGGGAACAGGCGTCAGCAGACATTTTCAATTCAATTTTTTATGGAAGGGCGGCGGGGATAAGGCCGCCCTTCCGAGCGCAATAAATGCAGCCCCAGCGCATGCAAAATAAGTTTAAAAAGCATTTTTGAAGATCCATCGTTGACAAATCCAATATGCTTTGAGAAAATTAAGCGAGTGCGATGTTCTCCATTTCTGTGAAATTCACGATTGCACATTGACCATCGAGAGACTCGGAACTGCCTTTGATGACCACAAGCTTCTTCGACCCAAAAGGAAGAAATAAACAACAGCATGAAAGACGATTTGAAACATGCTAATCAGCACTGCTCAAGCTCAACGGTCTGCCCGCAAAGACTGACGAACCTGATCCAATTGCTGCGCCGGAGGGTTCAAGAGCATCGAGAGAAAACCGTCTTCACCTATCTCAAAGATGGAGAATCACAAGAAACCAGACTGACCTATTGTGAACTGGAACGGAGGGCGCTCGCCATTGCGGCGCTTCTCCAGTCTCGCTTCTCGCCGGGAGAAAGAGTCCTTTTGATCTACCCTCCGGGCATCGAGTTTCCCGCGGCATTCTTTGGGTGCCTGTGTGCAGGCATGATCGCCGTGACAGCCTATCCCCCACAATCCAACCTGTTCCTGGCAACCCTCGAAGCAACGGTATCCGACGCAGAACCAGCCGTCGCGCTCACCACGGCTTCTATTCTGGAGGAGCATAGGCGCCAAATCGATCAGACTCCCGGGCTGATGGCTCTCCAGTGGATACCCACCGATACTATTTCCGACGACATGGCAAATGCCTGGCAGGAACCTTCCCTTGGGGCTGATTCCATCGCTCTCCTCCAATACACATCCGGTTCCACAGGAAGTCCCAAGGGCGTAATGGTCAGCCATGGGAACCTGCTCCATAATTCAGCCGTCATCCACGCAGTCTTTGGGAATTCACCGAGTATCCGCGGCGTCATCTGGCTTCCCCCGTATCACGACATGGGGTTGATCGGAGGGATCATCCAGCCCGTTTACGCAGGTATGGATACGATCCTGATATCGCCTGTTCACTTCATCCAAAAACCGCTTCGCTGGCTTATGGCCATCTCGCGCTATAAGGCCACGGTCAGTGGCGGGCCGAATTTTGCCTATGATCTTTGTGTTCGAAAGATCACGACGGAGCAGAAGTCAGGACTGGATCTGAGCAGTTGGGACATCGCGTTCAACGGTGCCGAGCCTGTCAGGAGGGAGACGCTCCGCCGCTTCGCCGCGGCTTTCGAATCCTGCGGCTTTCGGCAAAAGGCATATCTGCCCTGTTATGGTCTTGCGGAAACAACCCTTATCGCCTCCGGATCCAAAAAGGGCTCCGAACCGACATTCGTGCAGGCGGATGCCCATGCGCTAAAAGTTGGCCGGCTCTCTCTGGCGGCAGGTGATCGGGAGCACGACGCCAAACTGGTTGGAAATGGGGGAACGCCGCCGGACCATACGATTGTTATCGTCGACCCGGAAGAGAAAACTCCCTGCAAGAGCGCTACAATTGGAGAAATATGGATCGCGGGGCCCAGCGTTGCAAAAGGATATTGGAATCGACCCGAGGATTCCGAGCAGACCTTCCGGGCAAGACTTGCCGATACGGACGAAGGTCCCTTTCTGCGTACGGGGGATCTCGGGTTTTTCCATGCCGGCCAGCTCTTTGTCGCCGGCCGCCTGAAGGACCTTATCATCATACGGGGCCTCAATCACTATCCTCAAGACATCGAAAGGACCGTGGAGAGAAGCCATGAGGCCCTGCGGGCGAGCGGCGGGGCGGCATTTTCGGTTGAAGTCGGGGATGAAGAGCGGCTGGTGGTGGTGCAAGAGATCGAGCGACGATTCATCAAAAAGATTGATGCTGAGGCGGTAATCAGCGCCATTCGCCAAAGTGTAACACGAGAGCATGGAATCCAGGCCTACGCCGTTGTGCTCCTCAAGACCTCCAGCCTTCCCAAAACGACCAGCGGGAAGGTCCAGCGCCGCCTTTGCCGGGAGCATTTTATCCAGGGCCGCTTGAAAGTTGTTGCCGAGTGCGTGGGGTATTCCCAGGAAGTTGAGTCGGAGATACCCCTCCAGGCAAGGAAAGCATGCCGACCGGGTCACATGAGGGCGGACGGCTCGGCTGCGGGCCGTCTGCAGGTTGTAGGGTCCAGCATGAAAACAACGCTCAAAAGCGGCGGGCCGGCATCTGATGAAACGGAAACCGAAGACGCGTCGAAGCCGGCCCGTGTGATTGAGTCTGCCATTACCAAGATGGTGGCGGATCTTCTGAAAATCTCGTTCTCCAGGGTGGATGTGCAGGGTCCCTTAAACGCGATGGGCATTGATTCTTTGCTGGCAGTGGAGCTCAAAACGGCCATTGAAGAAGACATGGGCGTCGAGTTTCCGGTCGAGGCGCTCTTTCTAGGAGCCGGCATTTCCGATCTGGCGGAGCATGTTTTCTGGCAAAGGACGTCGGGAAGAGGGCTTGAAGCCAAAGACGGACCTTTGGGAAAAGTGCTGTCCCGCGGCCGTCAGTCCGACCAGCCGGCGGAAAGGGTCCGTACCCTTAGAAAAACCCCTGAAATAGAACCGGAGTGCCTGCCGTTTGAGGAATACCCCGAATACCGGAGCCTTCAGCGGATCATGCTGGGAATGAAAGCGCGCGGTATCGATAATCCCTACTTCAGGGTGCACGAAAGGGCCAACTCTCATGGAGCCGTTGCAGCAGGCCGAGAGTTCATCACCTTCTCCAGGTACAACTACCTGGGTATGTCCGGAGATCCGCACGTATCTCAAGCCGCCAAAGACGCCATCGACCGCTACGGCACATCCGTTTCGGCAAGCCGTCTGGTTTCAGGCGAAAGACCGCTGCATCGTGAGCTTGAGAAGGAACTCGCCGATTTGATTGGAACAAAGGACAGCCTTGTCTTTGTGAGCGGGCACGCCACCAACGTGACCGCCATTGGCCATCTCTTCGGCAAATCCGACCTCATCGTTCATGATGCCCTGATCCACAATAGTGTTCTGCAAGGGTGCCAACTCTCCCAGGCAGCGCACCTTTCTTTCCCCCACAACGACTGGCACGCCCTGGACATAATTCTCAGCGAGTCGCGCTCCCGTTTCCGACGGGCACTTGTTGTTCTTGAAGGCCTTTACAGTATGGATGGCGATATCCCGGAACTTCCTGAATTCATCAGGATCAAGAAGCGCCACGGAACCTATCTGATGGTGGACGAGGCTCATTCCATCGGAGTATTGGGGAAAAGGGGCAGGGGGATTGGCGAGCACTTTGGAACCAATCCTGCCGACGTAGACATCTGGATGGGCACCTTGAGTAAATCCTTTGCCAGTTGCGGAGGCTTCATCGCCGGATCCGGAGCCCTCATCGAATACCTGAAATACACTGCGCCGGGCTTTGTCTACAGCGTGGGAATGTCGCCGCCGAATGTTGGGGCAGCGCTGGCCGCCATCCGATTGCTCAGAAAGGAGCCCCACCGGGTAACGCGCCTCCACGAACTCTCCGGGCTTTTTCTCATGCTTGCCCGGGAAAAGGGCCTGAATATCGGCGCCAGCGGCAGCGATTCCCCTGTTATTCCATTGATCGTAGGAGATTCCTTAAAGGCGCTAAGACTCTCTCAAGCCATCCTCCGGCAAGGGATCGATGCCCTGCCCATGGTCTATCCGGCAGTTCCCGACAACTTTGCCCGTCTGCGGTTTTTTGTCAATTGCACCCATACGCCCGAGCAGATTCGCGTTGCTGTGGATGTCGTCGCCTCGGCGCTGGAAGCCTTGTAGCAAGAAGGGGAATAGAAGCAGCGTGCTGCTTTTAAATTTGACTTTGTAACGGCGATAGTTTGGAACACACGCAAGTGGAATGGCTTTCGCCCCCGTGGTCTTTGTTCCTGGGATGATGACAACCCTATTGAGCGAATAAGTAACATGATTCTCAATGCACGGGACAAGATAATAAGGCGCCTGTTGTCATTGGCCAGGACCCCCCTGCTCTATTATCCATACTACCGATACCACCTCCCATGGCCCTCCGTGATCCTGATCGAGAATACAAACTGCTGCAACGCGCAGTGTGTCATGTGCCCTCGCGACACGCTAACCCGAAAACGCGGCTTCATGGAGTTTGAATTATTCGAGAAGATTATGAAAGAACTGTCTGGCGCCAGCCGAAAACCCGTCGTGCATTTGCACGGGTTTGGCGAACCGCTTCTGGATACATTATTGCCTGAAAGAATCAAGCTCGCAAAGACCTGCGGGATAAAGCATACCTATATCGTAACCAATGCTTCGTTACTGTTCCCCGAGACATCGCGAAAAATCATTCATGCGGGATTGGACACGATGAAGATCAGTTTTTGCGGCACTGACGAAGAATCTTATCACGCCACCATGCGGGGGCTGGATTTCAAGGTGGCACTACATAACATCAAAGCGTTTGTGAGGATAAGGAAGGAATTGAAGAAAAGGACTCCCAAGCTGATCCTTCAATATCTGCCTCAGGAAGCGAACGGGGCCAAGACAGAGGAGTTTCAATCTCTGTGGCGCTCTCTGCTGGATAAGAATGCCGGCGACTGCATGAATCTCAGCTCTTTGGATAACTTTGGCGGCGGGAAGTCATACAACGTTGTGGGAGAAAGGATAGTGTCTGTCTGTTTTTACCCGTGGATGGCCCTATCGGTGCTCTGCGACGGCAGGGCCGTCACCTGTTGCGTGGATTACAATGGCGTTCAGGTCGTAGGAGATCTGAACTGCCAGAGTGTAATGGAAATCTGGAATGGGCCGGTGTTGTCCTCGATCAGAAGGAACTTTGGCAAGCTCGACTATAGCGGGTTTCCGACCTGCCTTAGCTGCGATTGGGTATGCCGGCGGTAGATGAATACCAAATCACTTGCCCTCTTCCCAGCGGGTGGCCGTTATGCCTAAGATGAAGACCACGGCTGCGAAAGCCCCCATTATCGCGGAGTAACTCAGGGCGGTCTCATTATCGTTAAACACCATGGATGCCCGCAGGCCTTCGTTAACATAGTACAGTGGCAGCATTTTGGCAAAGGCCTGCAAGAAACGCGGCGTCATCTCGAGAGGAAAGAAGCTCCCCGAGAGGAACATCATCGGAAACGCAATGGCGTTGGCCGCAGCGGCGGCGCTCTGCGCATCTTTTACGATGCGGGTGAGGACCATTCCGATTCCGACGAACGTAAAAACGTCAAGCACAACGAACAGAGGGAGCCAGGCGTTTATCCGGAATTTAACGTCAAATACGGCATAGCTAACCAGCAGCATTGCAGTGGTGGATATGACCGCAAGAATGATCTGGTACAGAATGTTCGACAGGACCCAGTCGGTACGGGAGATGGGCGTGGTGGCCAGCTTCCTGGTGATGCCCTTCTGCTGCAGCTCCGTGTTCACGTTCACCGTGCCGAACAGGCTCGCGGTCATCACCGCCATCGCGATGATGCCGGGGATAAAGAACTCTATGAACCGGTACTTCCTGGTAAGTATCGATATTTCTGCCGTCCGGACGAACGGCGGTTTTCCGGTCAGCTTCTGGTTCATTTTGGCAAATACCATATTCAGGATTTGCATCTTCGTATCCACCGAGTTGGAGCTGGGGTCGTAAACATACGTGATGGTAACAAATGCATCGGGACCGCCGAATTGCAGATATTGCATGTAAGAATTTTCAAGATCTTTGGGAATAATGAGTACAAGGTTCACCTTGTTGTTCTTTGCGTACTGCGTGGCGTCTATGGCAGGATCGACCTTGGTTATCTTGAACTTCCCGGTGAGATCGAGCGTCTTGACGATTTCCGCCGAGGCTTTGGTTCCGTCGAGGTCCTGAATGTAAAGATCGAAGTTCACCTTGTCCGCGTCCATGAAAATGGTGCCGAACACAAGTATCAACAGTATCGGGAAGGTGGTTGTGAAGAACATGGTGGTTTTCTCGCGGTAGAAGCTCTTGATGCTCACGACGAGACTTGCACCGACGACGCGAAGGTTCATTGCGCCTCCTTTCCCCCGGGGGCGCCTTCATCTAGGGCCTCGCCGGTGAGCTTCAGGAAAACCTTTTCGAGGTTGGGCTTGCGAACGTCCATGCTAAGCAATGCTACCCCGGCGTCTGTCATGGTGTTCAGAATCTTGCGGATGTCGTCCGGTTGCTCCACCTTTATATTAATACCCTTGTGGTTGTTAAGTTCCGGTTCGAAGCCCATTTTCCCAACAATCTCAAAGGCTTTTTCATCGACGGACTGCAGCGTTAGGACCAGGTAATCCGCGTTGCTTTCGATGAGCCCTATGGGAGAGTCCATGGCGATGATCTTCCCCTTGGAGATAATTGCGACCGTGTCTGCAAGCAGCTCAGCTTCCTCCATGTAGTGTGTGGTGAGAAATACCGTCTTTCCCTCCTTCTTCAGGCCCAGCAGGACTTCCCACACCTCTCGTCTGGCGCGGGGGTCGAGCCCGGTCGTCGGCTCGTCGAGGAACACAACCTCAGGGTCGTTCACCAGCGCGATGGCGATTCCGAGGCGCTGCTTCAAGCCCCCGGAGAGTTTCATGTACTGCTCTTTGGCCTTGTCCTTGAGGTTCACGAGCTCTATCAGTCTGTCGATATCGGCGTTCCTGCGAAGGAAAAGCCGCGAGTAGAACTGCATGGTCTCCCGGACCGTTATCCGGTCAAAGGAGCCGAACCCCTGCGGGAGGACCCCGATACAGGAGACGATGCCGCGCTTTTCCTCAGTGACGTCCATCCCGAGAAGGCGCACTTTACCTGCCGTGGGCCTGCGGATCGTCTCGACGATTTCGGCGGTGGTGGTCTTGCCGGCGCCGTTCGGGCCCAGGAACGCGAAAACCTCGCCTTTCCTGACGTTGAACGATATGTCGTTGACCGCCAGCAAGTCCCCGTAACGTTTCGTCAGATTCTCGACTTCGATGGCGTATTCAGCTTCTTTGGCCATGGATCGACACGCTGCCTCCCTTTCCGTCTCAGGCGGATTTTTCACTCGAATCCTTGAACCCTTGAACCCTCGAATCCTATAGGATCACCAACTAATCTGGAGATGATCCTAAAGTTATTACCATCATCTCAGCAAAGCCGCCACCTCAAAAGCGCGATGGAAAGCCACATCTTCGCCTGGGGAAACGAACGCACCCAAATGGATCGGCCGGCGCCTGCGGGAAACCGCTCCAGGGCCTTTGCCGATAAATGAACTGGAAAGGTATGCCCCCCGTTCCCCCCTATCGATGGATAGACGTGGACTTGCCGCGGAGCCACGAGGTGAAACGCGCATCCCAGGGCCTTGACAACGGCTTCCTTGATGGACCAGAGCAGGGCCGACGCCTTTTCCAAATCTCCCCCCGTCAACCTCAATGCATGTTGAAGCTCCTGGTCTTGAAAGACCCGGCGCAAGGGGTATTCCGGCTGGAATTCATCGGCCGCTGCCAGATCGATGCCGATATCGGACTCATTCCCGCAAAGAGCGGCCCAGACTTTCCCTCCACCGGCGCTAAAGGAGATGGCCGGTCCCCGATATTCTCCCAACAGGAGCTGGGGCCTTCCCAGCGGGTCGTGGACCACATGAATGGGGAAAGCAGCTCTATCGAACAACTGCCGGTACTTCCAGCGGAGACTTCCCGTCGCCGCAACATGATCCAACAGAATGGAGACCAGGCGATTCTTTTCTCCCGCCCCGACCGCCCTGCATTCTTTGAGGGTTTCGCCGTCACCCGGCAAGGATGCATAGAATGCCGGTCCCCCGCGATGATCGAAACTCACGGCATGGACGCTTATGCCTTGGCAATGCTTCGCCATTTCCGCTCCGCTCTTTCCCGCACTGCATTGCTGACATGTATCAATTTAGCTGTTTCTTAAATCATCGAGCCTGATTGGGTTTGGGCCGCAGCGCACCGCAACAATAAGACCCAGGATTCTGCA
>JAFGRP010000258.1 GCA_016935075.1 Deltaproteobacteria bacterium
CGCCGTCGAGATCTGCTCGGAGAGATCCGCAGCCGGATAGACACGGTGCGCGGTCTTGACGTTGAAGTTGGGAAGGAAGACGACTTTCAACAGACCGGCCGCCATCGGGTCGGCGTGGATCGTCTCCGCGACGGAATGGATCAGCTTGATGATCAGCTTCGCCATGAAGTAGCCGGGAGCCGCCTTGCCGCCGAAAATCACCGTCCGCGGCGGCAGGTCGCCGGTTTCCCCACGGCGGATCCGGTTGTAGAGCGCGATCACGTGCAGGACATTCAGGTGCTGGCGCTTGTATTCGTGGATTCGCTTGACCTGAACGTCGAAGAGCGAGTCGGGGTCGGTTGCGATTCCGGTGCGGTTCCGGATCAACTCCGCCAGAAGTTCCTTGCTTTGACGGTTGATCGTCCGCCACCGCTCCCGGAAGGCGGCATCCTCCGCAAAGGGTTCCAGCCCCTTCAGGCGGGAGAGGTCCCGAATCCAAGCCGGTCCGATGCTCTCGGAGATCAGCGCGGCGAGCGCCGGATTGGAAAGGACCAGGAAGCGCCTGGGCGTCACGCCGTTGGTCACGTTCAGAAATTTCTCCGGGGAAATCCGGTTGAAGTCATTCAGGACCTGTTCCCGCAGCAGATCGGTATGCAGGCGGGCCACGCCGTTGATCCGGCGGCTGCCGACACTGGCGAGATTCGCCATCCGGACGTACCGTTCGCCGCCCTCGTCGATCAGGGAAAGCCGCCGGATCAATCCCTCGTCTCCCGGAAAATCCCTGCGGACGCCGTCCAGGAAACGCCGGTTGATCTCGTAGATAATCTCCAGATGGCGGGGCAGAATGCCTTGAAAGAGCGAAACGGGCCATTTTTCAAGGGCCTCCGACAGCAGGGTGTGGTTTGTATAGCCGAAGGTCTTCCGCGTAATCTCCCAGGCTTCGTCCCAGCCGATGTCATGGATATCCACCAGCAGGCGCATCAGCTCGGCGACACCGATTGCCGGGTGGGTGTCGTTGAGCTGAATCGCGTATTTCTCGTGGAATTGGCGCAGGTCTTTTTTCCGCTGGAAATAGATGCGGATCATGTCCTGCAGCGCGCAGGAGACGAAGAGGAACTGCTGCATCAGCCGGAGCTGCCGCCCGGCAAGCGGTTCGTCGTTGGGATAAAGGATCTTCGTCAGGTTTTCCGATCCGATCTTGTCGTGAACGGCGCCGTAGTAATCGCCGACGTTGAACGACCTCAGGTCGAAGGAGTTGGTCGCCTCCGCCTTGAAGAGGCGGAGCATGATGACCGAAGGGGAGTCGTAGCCGGTAATCATCGTGTCATAGGCGACGCCGCGGATCCGGCGTTCCGGAACCCAGCGGATGCGACGACGGCCGGCGTCGTCGAGGTCGCTTTCGGTATGGCCGCCGAACGGGATGTCGTAGGCGATCTCGGGACGCGCCACCTCCCAGGGATTTCCCGTGCGCAGCCACTGGTCGGCGACCTCCTCCTGCCACCCGTCGCGGATCTCCTGCGTGAAGATGCCGAATTCGTAGCGGATACCGTAGCCGATCGCCGGGATGTTCAGTGTGGCGAGCGAATCGAGGTAGCAGGCGGCAAGGCGACCGAGGCCGCCGTTTCCCAGCCCCGGCTCGGCCTCCTGGTCGATCATCGCCTGAAAATCGAGACCCAGCGCCCCCACCGCCTGTTTGACGTCGTCGTAGAGGCCGAGGTTGATCAGGTGGTTCTCCAGGTGCGGGCCGAGGAGAAACTCCGCCGATAGATAGCAGACCGTCCGGCTCGCCTTTTCATAGTAGGTGTGCGCTGTTTTAGCCCACTGCGCGAGAATCCGGTCGCGAATCGTATAGGCCACCGCGAGGTAGTAGTCGTTCGGGGTCGCCACCGAAGCGAAGCGGCCCTGGACGCAGACCAGGTTGTCAAGAATGGCCCGCTTGATCTCATCGATGCTGTTGCCCGTCCGGATGCAGGTTTCCTCCGGTTTCCCTTTGGATGCTGCTGCGCTTTTCATGGCTTCCTCCCGAATGACGATCCGCGATTGCACCGCCGCAAAATGTTTCTTTCCACCCCCGTTGCCGGTCGCGCGGCTTCTCTACCCTCGGCCGGGCTCATCACAGCCGGCGCAGGGATCTCAAGAGAGGGGGCTTTGAGCCCCTGATCCGCACAACGAAACCTTTGAAAATCGTGATCCCTCCGCACGCTGGACATTTTTCGACCCTGCGTCTCCTCGCTTCGCTGGACGGGGGAAAATTAGGAAAATTAGGGACAGCTCCCTATTTTCCTGCGGCAAAATAGGGAGCTGTCCCCATTTTCCCATTTCCCCATTTTCCCATTTTCCGTAACGGACGCTTCGCTGCGGAGGCAGGGTGCCCCGAAAAATCTCCAATGCGCGCGTTCGAGATACGATTTTCAAGTTACGCAAAGCTCACAACGTCTTCCCGTCCGCCGCTTCACCCATCCGGCATTCAATTCTTTACAGCCGTCAGACGAAACGGATGGAAAATGCAATCAGGAACTGGGCCGCGAAGTAGAGCGGCAGTCCGACGGCACGGTTGAACCAGTTCCGGGTCGCGAAACGCTGGCGGGCAACGAAGATGTCCGAGAGGTAGAAGAGAATCGCCCCCGCCAGGGCGAGCACCCGGCCCGAAAAGGCACGGTTCCCGTTTTCCATCAGCGATACGGCGCCGATCACCATGACGGTGATGATCGCGATGTAGGCGATCACCGGGACGAGCATCTTTCCCAGATGTGGCCGAAGCCACGCAAAGACGCCACCGCTGATTGTCACAATGAAGACAATCGCGATCCCGTTTGCCGTCCCCGGTCCGGCCAGGGAGAAAAAGGCAATTGCGTAGAAGATGTGCCCGGCCAGGAATGAAACCAGCCCCGCGAGGAAGGAGATCCGCGAGAAAAAGAAAATCAAAAAGACATCGCCCGCCAGGCAAAGGAGCAGGCCGACCAGTATCCAGCGGAAGTATCCCGGATCCGCGTGCGGCCCGGCCAGCGCCGTCACGACGAACAAGGCGGAGAGAAAGGGCTTCGTCAGCAGCAGCCCCCGGGTCGAATTCCGTTTTTCGAAAAACAGGAGCCCCGCCAGCAGGGGCGCGGCTGCAGCCAGAATCAGGACATCCGTCATCCGGACCTCCGACAGGGGAAAGGGTCGTTCCGTTTCCTTTGAAACCGTTGAGCCCGCCGCCACGGGGGTCATCGAGAAGGCGCCGGTTATGATCCCCAACACTCATTGTCAGTATAGGGAACAACGCCAAGCAAGTCAATGGCGGTGGCAATCAATTTTATCAAAAGCATTGCGGCAATCTGTTATTGCACCCGCCATTGCAGGTACTGTCCGAAGATCATCCCCAAAATCCATTCTCCTCTTCCGAAACCTCAAAATGATTGACAAGGGCGCCCGAAGGTGATTGATTGCCATTGATCCTCATCGATTCTCTGATCCGCTGCACGGCTTCTTAAGGGTTTTCCCGAATGTTTCAAGCTGGTTTTGGGATCATATCACAATCCGGATAAACAAGGGTTGACATTTTGAGACCAGACTTGAAGAAATCGGTTAAACGTAACCTAATAAAGGAGTTATGAACATTGGAAACGAATCAGTCGATCATTTTTGGACCTGTACCGTCCAGAAGGCTGGGACGAAGTGTGGGAATCAACAATATCCCGCCCAAAATTTGCAGCTATTCTTGTGTCTATTGTCAGTTGGGACGTGCCGTCAGAATGCAACTGGAACGGCAGGCATTCTATAAACCGGAAGAAATCTCAAAGGCCGTGCAGGACAAGTTGGAAGAGACGAGAAAAGCGGGAGAAAAGATTGATTATTTAACCTTTGTGTCGGATGGGGAGCCCACGCTGGACGTCAATTTGGAACAGGAGATTAATCTTCTGAAGCCGTTAGGCCTTCCGATCGCTGTAATCACGAATGCTTCTCTCATATGGCAAAAGGACGTGAGGAATGCATTGACGAAGGCTGATTGGGTTTCACTGAAGATCGATACCGTTGAAGAAAACATCTGGCGTAAGCTGGACCGTCCTCACCGTTCGCTGAAATTGTCCTCGATTCTCGAAGGGGCATTGGCGTTCGCAAAAACATTCAAAGGAAAGTTAATGACGGAAACGATGCTTTTGGCAAATGTGAATGACTCAATACTCAGCCTCAGAGGAACAGCCGACTTTCTGGGTTTACTCCAGCCAACCACAGCCTATCTATCCATTCCTACGCGACCGCCTGCGGAAAAATGGGCAGAGCCGCCGGATGAGCATGTCATTAACAGGGCTTATCAGATATTTGAAGAAAAGGTAAAAGATGTCGAATATCTGACCGGCTACGAAGGGAATGCTTTTGCTTTTACCGGGGATGTCGAGGGGGATATTCTAAGCATAACTGCCGTTCACCCCATGCGGAATGATGCGGTAGATGCGTTCTTAAAACGGGCCGGGGCCAATTGGGAAACAGTCCATCGAATGGTAGAAAAAGGTCTGCTCATTGAGACAGAATATGGAAGAAACCATTTTTACATCAGAAGATTCGGTAGACATCCCAGGGTCAATAGCTAAAAAGGGACAAGGACCTGCCGGGCCGGCAAATCCCGCGCAGAGGAAGAAAGGAGAGGACATGAACCGGGATGAAGCGGAAGAACTGCTGAAAAGGTATGTCAAAAGCGAACGGATGCTGGACCACAGCATCGCCTCCGAGGCGGTCCTCCGGGCCCTCGCCCGGCGGCTCGGCCGGGACGAGGAGAAATGGGGGCTCGCCGGGCTCCTCCACGACATCGACATCGAGGTCGTCGAGGGCGATCTGGCCCGCCACGGCCTGGAGGCGGTGCGGATCCTGACGGAGGCGGGGATCGATCCGGAGATCGTCGACGCGGTGAAGATGCACAACGAGGCGGTCTGCGGGGCCGCGCGGAGCACGGAGTTCCAGCACGCCCTTGCTGCCGGGGAGACGGTCACCGGCCTGATCGTGGCGACTGCCTTCGTCTATCCCGACAGGAAGATCGCGAGCGTCAAGGTGAAATCGATCACGAAGCGGATGAAGGAGAAGGCCTTCGCGGCCTCGGTCAAACGCGAAAATATCCTGGAGTGCGAAAAGATCGGCCTGCCGCTCGACGAGTTCGTGGAGATCAGCCTTGCAGGCATGCGGGGAATTGCCGGCCGCATCGGCTTATAAGGTTTTCACCCAGGGCCGTTCAAAAATATCCGGATGCAAGGCGCGCCAAAACCGAAGAGCGAGGCGTATATGGAAATACGTTGGGCGATGAGCTTTGCAGCGCAACGCAGCAGACGGGTGTTTATCAACGGCCCTGTCAGCGGATACGGCGCTTCAGCTCCTGTATGAGGGTGTTGCAGATCTGGCTTGCGTCGGCCATGATCGCAACGTCGGCCCGCTTCATCATCGCCGCGTTCGGGTTCTTGTTCACCGCGATGACGAATTTCGCGCCGTTGCAGGCGGCGGTGTGCTGGATGGCGCCGCTGATCCCGAAGGAAAAGAGGATCTGCGGCCGGATCTGTTTGCCCGCCTGGCCGACCAGGGCGTCATGATCCGCCCAGTCCGCATAGACGACGGGACGCGTCGCGCCCACCTCGCCGCCCAGAAGTCCGGCCAGGTCGAAAAGCTTCGCGAATTTCTTCTTGCTTCCCAAACCGCGGCCGCCGCATACGACGACCTTCGCGTCCTCCAGCTTCTGCTCCCGC
The DNA here is from genome assembly GCA_016935075.1 of Deltaproteobacteria bacterium. Taxonomy (GTDB): domain Bacteria; phylum Desulfobacterota; class Syntrophia; order Syntrophales; family UBA5619; genus UBA5619. Next base: position 5,688 of record JAFGRP010000258.1, read on the forward strand.
TGGGGGCAGCGCTCCGAGCGCACCAGGCGGACCCGGTCGGCGGGGAGAGACTTCGGCAGGGAAACCTTCACGACCTCGCCGGTCCGGACGTAATCGTGGGGAATTTCCTGGAAGGTTCCCGGACGGACGGTGGCCATCTGCGGCCG
>JAFGRP010000259.1 GCA_016935075.1 Deltaproteobacteria bacterium
ATGGAACCGCTCTATATCATCGATGTCCATATCATGATCATGCGGGATCGGAAATTCATCGATCTCACCCTTCAGAATATCCGGGAGATGTGCGTCAACGCCGAGTGGGCCGTCCGGATGACGGTGGACAAATACCGGGAGATCTTCGACCGGATGGAGGATGACTATCTCCGCGGCCGCATCAGCGATATTCAGTATGCCGGGCAGCGGATTCTCGCGAATCTTGTAGGGAAGAAACGGGCGGCCATCGACCTGGAGGAAGGGATCGTCATCATCGCGACCGATCTCTCGCCTGCCGATACGGCGCAACTGAAGATCGACAAGGTGCTCGGGTTTGCCACGGACATCGGCGGGAAAACATCCCATACCGCGATCATAGCCAGGTCGATTGCGATTCCCGCCGTGGTCGGCCTGAAGAACATTACCCATGCCATCCGTACCAACGATGAGATCATTATCGACGGTTCCGCAGGCGTCGCCATCGTCCATCCCGACCCGGAGGTACGCAAGCGCTACGAAGAGAAGAAAAGGCTGTATGAGAAGGCCCAGGACGATCTGCTGGATTATGCCGGTCTGCCGGCGGTTACGAAGGACCGTCACCGCGTGGAAATCGGCGGTAATATCGAATTCATCGAAGAGATCCCCTCCGCGATTCTCCACGGCGCGGACGGGATCGGGCTTTACCGCACGGAATTCATCTACATCAACCGGGAGCGGCTTCCCGACGAAGAGGACCACCTTGCAAACTATCGATCCGTCGTCGGCGTCAAGGGCCTTTCCTGGGCGACCATACGCACCTTCGATCTGGGCGGCGACAAATTCTTTCCGGACATGAAGCTTTCCCGTGAACTGAATCCGCAATTGGGACTCAGGGCCATCCGTTTCTGCCTGAAGGAGGTGGAGCTCTTTAAGGTTCAGCTCCGGGGCATCCTCCGGGCGAGCGTCCAGGGAAAGCTCCGGATCATGTTCCCGATGATTTCCGGGATCGAGGAGATCCGAGCGGCCAAACGGATCTTTTCAGACGTGAAAAATGAGTTGCTGGCCAAGGGGACAGAACTGGGAACGGAGATCGAAATCGGGGTCATGATCGAAGTCCCGTCCGCCGTGATTGTTGCAGAGGAGTTGGCAAAAGAGGTGGATTTCTTCAGCATCGGAACGAATGACCTCATCCAGTATGTCCTGGCAATCGACCGGATCAATGAGCGGGTCACCTACCTCTATGAACCTCTCCATCCGGCCGTCCTGCGCCTGATCCGGCACGTGGTGGATGTCGGGCACAAGGCGGGAATCCGGGTGGCGATGTGTGGGGAAATGGCGGGAGAACCGGCCTATACCATGATCCTGCTGGGACTGGGACTGGATGAGCTGAGCATGAATCCACTGGCCATTCCCCGCGTGAAGAAAATCATCCGGGGGGCAACGATGAAAGAATCGAAGGCCCTTCTGAACAAGGTAATGACCTTGTCTTCTGCCGCGGAAATCCGGGAATTTGTCGAAGAGGCCATGCGAAAGCATTTCCCGGAAGAGTTCCCGGCGAACGGTCAATAATGAGAGAGAATATGTCCATTCTGTCGGTTATCCGATCATGGACCACCGAGATCGGCATCTACCATTCAGGGAGTCTCTATAGGAAGGAGAATTTCCCCCTCTACCGGTTGCTCCGGAAGGTGCTCTCCAAGGTTGTGATCTCCGACCCGACGGCTGAAGGGCTGAAGTCGCTCTCAGAGAAGGGTGTCGTTGTCTATGCCCTGAAGAACAAAAGCCAGCTCAACAGCCTGATTCTGCACGAGCTTTCGATGCGGAAAGGAATTCCCCGGCCCGCTTATTGCCACGGCATCAACATGATTACCTGGCAGCCGTTTCCGATGGCCATCCGGGTGATCCTGTCTCATCTGTTCCATCGGATCTTACGGAAAACCGCAGTCCATTCTACCCGGATGGATTACCTGAAACAGCTCACGCTGGAGGGGAAAACCTCCATCATCCATCTCGGGGAGTCCGAACTCTTTGAAAACCCCTTTGTCGAGGAGACCCTTGACCGGTTGCTGGATGCACAGGAATCTTCGACCGTGCCGATCTACCTCTGCCCGGAATTGATCACCTACGGGAGGAGGCGGGAGAAGGAGGAGGAGACCCTAATCAACATCCTCTTTGGTCAGAGCGATACTACGGATCCCCTGCGCCGGGTGATCACCTTTCTCCGATATTCCAACAAGGCCTCCGTCATCTCCGCCGGGCCGATCGATTTGAAGGAGTATTTGAAGGCCGGGGAGGCGCTGACCCGTGATGAGCTCATCCGGCAGCTCCGCGGCGAGCTGATCGCCCGGATCGACGAGGAGAAGGCGACGATTGTGGGTCCGCTGCTGAAGTCCCGGGAAGAGATCATCGGTATGGTTCTCCGGGAAAGGGGCCTTGTCTCCTTCATGGAAGAGACGGCGTCGAAGGCGAAAAAGGGCAAAAAAGATTTTGCTGCGGTCCGGAAGGAGGCGAGAAAATATCTGGAGGAGATCGCCTCCGATTACAATGAGATCTTCGTCGAGATCTGGGAAAAGATTCTCTCCTGGCTCTGGAACAACATATATGACGGCGTGGTGGTGGATGTGGAAGGTATTGCGAAGATCCGGCAGGTGTCCAAAAAGATGCCCTTCGTTATCATCCCCTGCCACCGCAGTCATATCGATTATCTCTTGCTTTCCTACATCTTCTACAAGAACAACATCCAGATGCCGTTTGTGGCAGCCGGGACCAACCTGTCATTTTTTCCGATGGGTTACATCTTCCGGAAATCGGGGGCTTTCTTTCTGCGGCGGAGCTTCAAGGGAAATGATCTCTACGCCGAGGTTTTCGCCCGGTACGTCAAAACGCTCATGAAGGAGGGGCTGCCGCTGGAGTTCTTTATCGAGGGGGGGAGGAGCCGGACGGGCAAGATGGTTATGCCCAAGTACGGGCTCCTCTCCATGATCCTCCAGGCCTTTCAGGAGAAGGCCTGCGGCGATCTGGCGGCGATCCCCGTTTATATCGGCTATGACCGGGTGATCGAGGAGAAAGCCTATCTCAAAGAGCTGGGAGGCGCTCCCAAGGAGAAGGAGAAGACAACCGACATGATCCGGAGCGGTAAACTGCTTCGGAAACGATACGGGCGCGTTTACATGAATGTCGGAGAGCCGATTATTCTCAAATCCTACCTGGCCGCCCAGGGGAAGCCCCTCGGGGAGATGACGGTCGCCGAACGGCAGAGCCTCTACCGCCGGATCGGTTACACGATCGTCAGGGCGATCAATAAGGTGTCCGTGGTGACCCCGTTCGCCCTGACCTCATCGGGACTCCTCTGCTATGACCGGCGGGGCATTTCACTTGGAGAACTCCGGGAGGTTCTGGCCCTGTTTTTCGATTACCTTTCATCACGGAAGGTCTCTTTCGCGATGACCTTTTCCGACCGGGAAAAGGCCATCGGCGAGGCGTTGAACCTCTTCGACCAGTCGGGACTCATCTCCCGAATGGGGGCGGAGGACGAAGCGGAAGAGGAAGTCGAGGAGATCGTCTATTCCCTCGAGGATGACAAGCGGATGAATATCGAGTACTATAAAAACAACATCCTGCATTATTTCCTCCCTGTCAGCTTTGTGGCGACCTCCGTTCTGGCGAGTCAGGAGGATATGGTTCCCGTCAATCGGATTCGGGATGATTACGCCTTTTTCAAACGACTCTTCCGGCACGAATTTATCTTCGACGATCAGAAGGATGATATCGAGGAGATTACGGAGACCCTCTCCTACCTGCGCGACCGGGGAATGATTGCCGGTTTCAACAAGGAAGAGAAGGCATGGATCGAGGTGAAAGGCCGGGGAAGGACCAATCTCCTTCCCTTTGCGGGACTCATCCACAACTATATGGAATCATACTGGGTGGTCGTCCGGGGGTGTTATTATCTCCGGAAAGGGCCGAAGATGGAAAGGGATTGGCTGAAAAACATTCGCGGTCTCGGGGAGAGGATGTACCGGAAGGGCGAGATCCGCAGGGCGGAGGCGCTGTCCCAATCCAACTACCAGAGCGCGATCCGTTACCTGCAGGATGTGAATATCATCTCCGTGACCGAGGTATCGGACAAGGCGGAGAAGAAATTCACTACGCGATATGCCCTTACGGAAAACAGGGTGCAGATGGAATCCTTCCGCCGCCGGCTGTTTAAATTCCTGTAGAAGTGTGTTCGAAACATAAATTGTACCCCATTTCCGGGAACGATTGAAATTGAGAACCGATCCAGAAAGGAGTCGAAAATGAGCGCACCGCTGATCATCGCAATATCTCAGGAAAAAGAGATTGCGCTGCTGCCGCAGATGGCCAATCGCCACGGCCTCATCACGGGGGCCACCGGTACCGGGAAGACGGTCACTTTGCAGAAGATAGCCGAATCCTTTGCCGCAATCGGGGTTCCGGCCTTCATGTCCGACGTCAAGGGAGACCTCTCGGGAATAGGCGCGGCAGGCGTCGCCTCGGAAAAGTTGCTCAAGCGGCTGGAATCCATCGGCATCAAAGATTTTTCCCCCCGCGCGAATACGACGGTTTTCTGGGATGTATACGGCAGGTCCGGCCATCCGGTGCGGGCGACCGTGTCCGATATGGGTCCGCTGCTGCTGTCACGGCTGCTGAACCTCAACGAAACCCAGTCAGGGGTGCTGCAACTGGTGTTCAAAATAGCCGATGATCACGGCATGCTGTTGCTCGATCTGAAAGACCTGCGAACCATGCTCCAGGTTGTCGGCGACAAGGCCAAGCAGTTTACCACCCAATACGGAAACATCTCCGCCGCATCCGTCGGCGCGATACAGAGGGGGCTTCTGACCATCGAGCAGCAGGGCGGCGATAAGTTTTTCGGCGAGCCGATGCTGGACATAGCGGATCTGATACAGACGGATGGCGAGGGCCGCGGCGTCATCAACGTGCTGGCTGCCGATCAGCTCTATAACAATCCCAAACTGTACTCCACCTTTCTTCTCTGGATGCTGGCCGAGCTTTTTGAGCAGTTGCCCGAGGTCGGCGACCCGGAAAAACCAAAGCTCGTATTCTTTTTCGACGAGGCCCATCTGCTGTTCAACGATGCTCCGCCGGCGCTCCTCGAAAAGATCGAACAGGTGGTGCGATTGATTCGCTCCAAGGGAGTGGGTGTATATTTTGTCACACAGAATCCGCTGGATATTCCGGAAACGGTCCTTGGCCAGCTGGGCAACCGTGTCCAGCATGCGCTGCGCGCCTTCACCCCGCGCGACCAGAAGGCGGTCAAAACGGCGGCCGAAACCATGCGTGCCAATCCGTCCTTTGACGCCGTTCAGGCCATTACGGAACTGGGCGTCGGCGAAGCGCTCATCTCTTTCCTGGATGAGAAAGGCCGGCCGGCCCAGGTGGAGCGTTCCTTTGTCATCGCTCCCGGTTCCCGGTTCGGTCCGCTGAGCAGGGATGAACGTGCCGCCGCCGTCAAAGGTTCCACGGTTTACGGTCATTACGAACAGGTGCTCGATCGGGAA
>JAFGRP010000260.1 GCA_016935075.1 Deltaproteobacteria bacterium
CAGGCCTATGAGGGGGCGGCAGAGACGTTTTCCGCGGTCTGCGCCCATAACCGTCAGATCCGGATATGCATCGAATACAAAGAGAGCGATCCTCGGGTACGTTGTATCTTCGGGACAGCGGGCGAGGCGGCGAGCTTCTGCCAGTTGATCGGTGCCGACAACCTTGGGGTGACGATCGACATCGGGCATTCGCTCTATGCTGCGGAGAGACCGGCGCAGGTCGCCGTGGCCCTCTTCCGGGCCAAGAGGCTTTTCTATGTCCACCTCAACGACAATGATGGTCGGTGGGACTGGGATATGCTGCCCGGTGCCTACCACATGTGGGATTTTATTGAATTCTTTTATTATCTCCGTCGGTTGGGATATGACAATGACTGGTATGCTTTCGATGTGTTCGCCAAGGAAATCGATCTGAAGGACCATATGGATGCCGCCGTCATGGCCACCCGGAAAATGGAGCAGTTGACCGATAGGATCGACAAGGAGCAGATGGAGAAACTCCTCGAAGAGAGGAATCCGTCCAAAATCGTGCCATATCTTTATTCGTTATTGTAGCCCATCATGGGTTCAGGGGGAGAATGAAACATCTATGAAAACATGGAAATTTGCAGTCAACAGCGCCTATTTCGGGAAAAAACGGGACCGGTTCACCGAATACCAGCCCGATCACACGTTGGAAGAAAAATTCCAGATGGTCGAATCGATCCCCGGGATTTCGGGAATCGAATTGAAGTATCCCTTCGATCTGAGGGACGTTCCACTTGCCAAGCGTCTTCTGGAAGAAAGTGGCCTTGAATGTCCGGCCGTGAACGTAGACATCAAGGATGCCACCCATTTCCGGCACGGGGCCCTCTCCGCGCGGACACCGGAGGCTAGACGGCGAGCGGTTTCTATGCTGACGGAGGGAATGGACATCGCCGCCGAACTCGGCGCCGGAATTGTGACTACCTGCCCGCTGGCCGACGGGTATGACTACCCCTTCCAGATCGACTACACAACTGCCTGGGGGAACTTCATCGAAAGCCTGAGAATGGCAGCCTCTCACCGGTCAGACATCCGTCTTGCCGTCGAATCCCAGCCGCATGAACCCCATGCCAGAATCCTCCTTGCAAATGTGGGCATGGTGCTGTTCGCCTGCGCCGAGGCAGGTGTACCGAATCTGGGAGCGAATCTCGACATCGGGCATAGTTTCGCCGCCGGCGAATCACCGGCAGAATCGGCATCGCTGCTGGCAGCAAAAAACCGCCTGTTTTACATCCACGTGAATGACAATACCGGCGACGGGGGAGACTGGGACATGATTTCCGGTTCCGTTCATTTCTGGTCCTGGCTTGAACTCCTCTATACCCTCGACAAGATAGGTTACAGCGGGTGGCTGGGAGGCGATGTGGCTCCAAAACACATCGGACCAGAAGCAGGGTATGTGATCAACACTCGAATGGTTCAGCGGATGCGACTTCTGTTAGAACGGATGGGGACGGAAAAGATTGCTGCTCTAGTCCGGCAGGAAGGAGTCATCGACCAGACTTTTGAATACTTGAGCTCTTGTTTGATTCCAGATCCGGTGGAACCTGTGTACAGGCGAAAAGAAAAATCATAACCCATATAATAAAATCATGAAAGAGAACAAGCCATTGATCGGAATCAGTGTGGGCGATCCGGCGGGGATCGGACCGGAGGTTACGGTGAAGGCGCTGGCCATGCCGGAGATCTATGAGATGTGCAGACCCTTGGTCGTCGCGGAGTCGCGGATGATGCGGGAGGCCGTCCGGTTTTCCGGGCTTAAGCTCGATGTCCGCACGGTGGCCGCCCCCGGCGAGGGGCTCTACCGGCTCGGCGCCATGGACCTTCTCGATCTTAAGAATATAGAGCCGGCCGCCATCCGGCACAAAATCGCCGCCGCCGAAACAGGTCGCGCCTCCTTTGAATACGTGAAGAAGGTGATCGACCTGGCCATGGCCGGTGAGATCGACGCCACCGTGACCGGCCCCATCAGCAAGGAGGCGATCAACCTGGCCGGTTTCCATTATGCCGGACACACGGAGATCTACGCCGATTTCACCCATACGAAGGACTATGCGATGATGCTGGTCCACGATAAGTTCCGGGTGATCCATGTCTCCACCCATGTGTCGATGCGCGAGGCCTGCGAGCGGGTGAAGAAGGAGCGCGTATGCCGGGTCATCCGGCTGGGATACGATGCCGTACGGAAGCTGGGGGTGGAAAACCCGCGGATCGGCGTGGCGGGACTCAACGCCCACGCCGGGGAGGCTGGCCTCATGGGCCAAGAGGAGATCGAGGAAATCGAACCGGCCGTCCGGCAGATGCGTACGGAGGGAATCAACGTCGAAGGGCCCATCCCCCCCGACACGGTCTTTTCCAAGATGCAGGGGGGCCAGTACGACCTGGTGGTGGTGATGTACCACGACCAGGGGCACATCCCCACCAAGATCATCGGCTTTCATTACGACGCCAAGACCAACACCTGGGGAAGTGTCTCCGGCGTCAACATCACCTGCGGGCTGCCCATCATCCGGGTTTCCGTGGACCACGGCACCGCCTTCGGCAAGGCAGGCGAGGGGCGGGCCAACCCGGAGAGCCTGGTGGATGCGCTCCGGATCGCGGCCCGGTTCGCTTCACCCGCGTAGATTCCCGCCGGACGGGATCACCGAAAGCGGTCCGCTCCAAATCATAAAGAACGAGATGGCCCGGGTGATCCCGCAAACGCAGAATCGCCCGGGTCGTTGTCATTTTCCATTATCTCGACACGGATATCGTGTTCTGGTATGATCCTCGCCGCCGAAAAGATCGCGTCTCTTGTTGGCGCGACCTTCTTCCGTTGGGCTTCTTCGATCACGGGCGCGATCTGAACCAGGACCCTTACGGCAGCTGCCATGGAACCGAAGCAAAAAAACGTAGACCATTCGACAGGGGATAACTCGCCGAACGCCGTGAAGCGGGAATGGCGGGCGCTTTGGATCACCGTCTTCATGGCCGGAGTGTCCGTGGCCCTGATGGCCCTGCCGGCGCCTGCCGGTCTCTCCACGGCGGGACAGCGCGTACTGGCTGTGGCCGCCATGGCGATCGGCCTGTGGTGCACCGATGTGATCCCGGCGGCTTTGACCGGGATCCTGCTGGTCATTGCGCTCGTGCTTTCCGGGGGTGTACCGGGGTTCCCGGAAGCGCTGGTCGGTTTCGCCGAACCGGTGGCCTACTTTCTCATCGGTGTTTTGACCATCGGCCTGGCGGTATTGCGGAGCGGTCTGGCCGAGCGGGTGGCGTGTTTCTTTCTCCGGCGCTGCCGGGGGCGTTCGCGGGCCCTTTACCTGCAGATGCTGCTCTCCTTTCCGCTGCTCACGCTTCTTCTTCCCTCGGCAACGACCCGCACGGGCATCCTCGTTTTCGTCTATGAGCAGGCGTTGGATCTCGGCCGTATACCCCGGGGCGCCCCCCTCGCCAAGGCGGTCATGCTGGCGCTCAACTCGATCAACCGGCTCGCCTCCACCGTCCTGCTGACGGGAGGAATCACGCCGGTCCTGGCCGCCTCTCTGATCGGAGGGGTCGCCTGGGGCCGCTGGCTGGCGCTCATGATTGTGCCCTACGGTGTCCTGCTCGCCCTCGGCGCTGTCCTGATTTATCTCCTGTACCGCAAGGGGTTCGACACCCCGCTGTCGCCGTTGCCGGCCGCCGAATTGAAACCCCTCTCCGGAAAGGAGATACGGACGCTCGCGATCATCATCGGGGCTTCGCTGCTGTGGCTCACGGATGCATGGCATCACTGGAACCCGGCCCTGCCGGCGATCATCGCCTGGGCCTGCCTGCTGACGCCGGGCATCGGGGTGCTCACCTGGAAGGAGTTCGAGACG
>JAFGRP010000261.1 GCA_016935075.1 Deltaproteobacteria bacterium
ATCAGGCGCCATTTGACTGCCATCAAGAAATGGCTGGACGGCCTGAAGGCGGCCCGCTTCCATGTCGAGTCCGCCCATTGCGACATCCGGATCACGCCGGGGGAGCAACGGCGATGGGCGGGGGTCTCCGGCCACAATATCCCGAGTTTCGAGCTGTTCGTCTCTCCGGACTGGCGCGGCACCGAGGGGACCTACACCGCGAATCTTCCCTCCTACCGGAGCGGCAACTATGTCGAGGGGGTGCGATTGACCTTTCATCGGGGAAACGCCGTCGAGATCCGCGCCGAGACCGGCGAGGCGTTCGCCGTCCGGCAACTGGCAATGGACCGGGGGGCGAAACGGATCGGCGAATTTTCCCTGACCGACCGGCGTTTTTCGCGGATCGACCGGTTCATGGCCGACACGCTGTTCGACGAAAACTTCGGAGGGGCGCACGGAAACTGCCACATCGCCGTCGGGGCCTCCTACACCGACACCTACGCCGGCGATCCCGCCGCGATGAACGGCGCCCTCAAGCGGAGGCTGGGCTTCAACGATTCGGCCCTTCACTGGGACCTGGTGAACACGGAGAAAAAAACGGTTACGGCGCACTGGCCGACGGGCAAAAAGGCGGTGATCTATGAAAACGGATGCTTTTGCTGCTGAAGGGCGGTCGGGGACCGGGGCAAAAATTCTTGACCCTGCCGGGCAAAAAGGGTAAAAAGCCGCCGTTCTCAATTTCGAAGGAGGATGCCTGAATTTCATGAAGAGGTTTTTGTCCGGGAAAAGGCGGTTCCTGACCATGCTGCTGGCGCTGGCAGGCATCGCCCTCGCCCTCGCTTATCTGTTCTGCCTCGGTTCGTGCAGTTATCTGAAAGGAGATCTCCTGGGAATCGATCTCAAATACCTTGGAATCGTCTATATGGCCGTCATTTTCGTCCTTGCCTGGCTGCGGAAGCCGCTCCTTTGCCTCCTGCTCCTCGCCTTCGGGACGGGCGGGGAGATCTTCCTGATCGGTTACCAGATCCGCAACGGCGTCTATTGTCCCTACTGCCTTGCCTTTGCGGCGACGGTTCTGCTGGCCCTCGCCGTGAATTTCGAAACGATCCGGAAGACCATCGCCGCGCTGGCCGCCGCCGCCGGGCTTCTCTTCTTCCTTTTGTTCTTCTCCGGATCGACGACACCCCTTTATGCCGCCGAGCCCATTATGCCCGCCTTCGGCAAGGGGGCCGTTGAGGTTCGTATCTATACCGATTACTTCTGCGAACCCTGCGCGTCCGAGGAGGCGGAAGTCATCTCTATTGTCACCGAATTCATCGACAGGAACCTCATCCGGGTCGTCTTCATCGACGCGCCGGTCCACCCGGAAACCGTCTTCTATGTCCGTTATTTCCTCGCGGCGCTCAACGCAAAGAAGGACTTCGGGCAGGCGGTCGCCGCCCGGGGAGCGCTATTCGAGGCGGCAAGGAAGGAGATCCGGGAAAAGGAGGCGCTGGAGACCTTTCTGAAGACGAAAAACATCGATATCCTGCATTGCAACACGGCGCCGGTTTTCAAGATCTTCGATAACTACCTGAAGGAAGACCGGATCAACTCGACGCCTACCTGTGTCATCATCGATCCGAAGGGGAAACAGACCCTGAAAGGGAAAAAAGAGATCGTAAAGGGACTCCGTAACCTCGGGAAATACGAAAATTAACGAAGAAAAGCTATTTCTAATCCGTTTCATGATGGAGGTTGACCTATGATCACAAATCGATACGCGTTCGCGGCCACAGCGGTCGTGGTTATTTTTCTGCTGTCGGGTTGCCAGACGGCGCAAAAGTCCGGGGGCACTCAGAGTGCTGCACCCAGTGCGAAGGCTGCACCCGGCGCCAAAACGGAATCTCCTGCAGATACCAGGGTCGTCAAGGGCATCAATGGCTGGGAGGGCGAGATCTCCGGCAAGCCGGCCCCGGGCAGCAAGTTCACGAAGCTGCAGATCGGAATGGGCATGAAGCAGGTGACCGACCTGATCGGCCAGCCTAACGATCATGGCTCCTATGTAACCGGAAAGGCCTGGATCCCCTTCTACTTCGGCAGCGACCGTTACCGGCACGAGATGGTTTACAAGGGCCAGGGCCGTCTGATCTTCGCGGGCGGCTCCGTGGGCGATTACTCTTCAGGCCACTTGATCTCAATCATTCACAACGACCGGGAAAGCGGCTACCGCTGAGTCGAATTCGTCCCTGCCCGCAACGGCGCCATGTCTCATAAGATCCATCACCCGTCCGGTCTGTTTGCGCAGGCGACCGATAGGCTCCAAACGGCGGCAGGATGCGCGATGGGCAGGACGAGGGCTTCCGTGTTGCCGCTTGTCCTCCGCGCGGTCCGACAGGCGCCGGGGATCAGATGATCGCCGGCCCTTCGCAGCGCTCCGCGAGAGTTTCATCGAGGCCTTCCCGATCCTGTTTCAACGCGTAGGGAAGGTAGTTGAGGATATCCTGGGCCGTGATCCCGTCCTCACCCTTGTCCGCGGCGGCCAGGTCGCCGGCAAATCCATGCAGGAAGACCCCCTTCCGGACCGCCTCCTCAAGCGGCAACCCGATACCGAACATTGCGGCGACCGTCCCGGTGAGGACGTCCCCCGCCCCCGCCGTCGCCATTCCCGGATTGCCGCTCAGGTTGATGAAAACCCGCCCTTCCGGCGTCCCGATCAGCGAATGGGGGCCCTTGAGGACGATCCACGCCTTCAGATCCGCGCAGGCCTTCCGGAGGATCGGAATCCGCCCCTTTTCGATTTCGGAGACGGTCTTCCGGATGAGACGCGACATCTCCCCCGGGTGAGGGGTCAGGACCGTCGGCGCCCGCCGCTTCCGGAGGATCTCCGGCCGATCCGCCAGCGCGGTGAGCCCGTCGCCGTCGATCAAAAGAGGCTTGTCGATCACCGCAGTCAGTTTCCGGACGAGTTCCTGCGTCTCATCCGCGAGGGAGAGGCCGGGACCGACGACAACCATATCGACCTTTCCGGCCAGCGCCAGCAGGGCGTTTTTGTTCTTCAAGGAGAGGCTTCCCTCCGTGGTTTCCGCCTGGGGGACGAAGACGATTTCGCTTCCGCGCGTGGCGAGGAAGGGGGTCATCGACCAGGGAGCGGCAAGGCGGGCGTATCCCCCGCCCGCCTTCAGCAACGACATGGCGGAAAAGTAGGGGGCGCCGAAATAGCCGGCGGCGCCGGCGATGAACAGAACGTCCCCCACGGATCCCTTGTGGGCAGTGGGCTCCCGCAGCGGAAGCGGAATGAAACCGTTCGTCTCGACCGGGATGGCTTCATCGTCGTACAGGGATGGGGGAAAGGAGATGTGCGCGACATGGAGCCGGCCGCAGAGACCGCAGCCGGGGTAGAGCAGGTTTCCGATCTTGGGAAGGCCGAAGGTCACGGTATGGTCCGCCCGGACCGCCGTCCCCAGGATCTCCCCCGTGTCGCCGCAGACGCCGGAGGGGATATCCAGGCTGAGAACCGGCCGGCCCGCCGCGTTGATCAGATCGATTGCCTTGCGGCAGATGCCGTCCACCTCGCGGTCAAGACCCGTTCCGAACAGGGCGTCGACGATCCCGTCCGCATGGAGAACCGCCGACCGGACCGCCGCGATCCCCTGGATGCGCCTCACCTCGATGGGAAGCCGCGCGATGATCTCCCGGTTGGTCTTTGCCGCTCCGCGGAAACGCTCGGGGTCCCCGACGAGAAAGATCCGGGGGGTTCCTCCGCCCGCGAGGATATGGCGCGCCACAACGAGGCCGTCGCCGCCGTTGTTCCCCGTCCCGCAGAAGAGAACGTATCGCCTTCCCGCGACCCCCCACTCCCTGGAGAGCATCTCGAATGCCGCCCGGCCGGCGTTTTCCATCAGGATCTCCTCGGAGATCCCGAACTTCTCGACGGCCCGGCGGTCCATTGCCCTCATTTCACCGACGCTGCTGATCTTCATCCTTCCCTCCTGTGGCAATAATCGCCGCCAACTCCTGCGGATCTGTGACCGGACGTTTGCAGGAAAAGCCGCTGCAGACGTAGGCGGCGGCCCGGCCGTTGACGGCCCTCATCTCCCGCGTGAACGGCGCAAGCTCCGTGATTTCCGGCGCCGTCTCCCCCTCGGAACGAAACAGAAGAACCGGCCGTGGATAACGGCGCCGCCGAACGATATCGATCAACTCCCGGGTATCCCGGGCTTCCGGACGGCCCGCGATCACGACTTCGCAGGAAGGGGACGCCAGCATCTCCAGCGCAATGAGCCACTGGGCATGGGCGGACGGTTGACGCCGGACGGGTTCGGCGAAGGCGCGGATCAACGCCGCCGCCTCTCCCTCCATCATGGGATCGCCGGTCATCCTTCCCAGTCGGATCAGGTTCATCAGCGTCACGGCGTTTCCCGACGGGACGGCCCCGTCGTGGCTCTCCTTCATCCGGGTGAGAAGTTTCTCGCCGTCATCCGGTGTAAAGAAGAAGCCGCCCTCCGGATCCCGGAAACGGCTCATTACGATCCGCTGAAGTTCGAGCGCCATCCGCAGGTCCCGGGCTACAAATCCCGCCTCGTAGAGCTCGATCAGCCCCCAGATCACAAAGGCGTAATCATCGAGATTTCCCGTCACGGCCGGCTCGCCGCCGCACCAGCGGTGGAGGAGCCGGCCGTCCGGGGTTTGCATCCGTATCCGGATGAAGTCGGCGGCCGCGCGGGCCGCATCGAGATACCCGGGCTCATTGAGAACGCAGGCCGCGCGGGCCGTGGCCGCAATCATCAGTCCGTTCCAGTCCGCGAGGATCTTTTCGTCCCGCCGGGGGCGGATCCTTACGGTACGGGCGGCCAGAAGACGGAGACGAACCGTTTCCACGCGCCGCCGGAATCCCTCTCCGGGAATTCCATGCCCTTCGGCGGTCGCCTCCGAATCAACCCGGCGGAGGATGTTCAGGCCCGTCCGTTTTCCCGTCATCGGATCGACAAAATTTCCCCCTTCCTCGATCCCGAAGACCCCTGCCGCAAAGCGGGCCCCCTCCGGATCGAGGAGGCGGCGGACCTCATCCATCCCCCAGAGGTAGAAGAGCCCCTCCTCTCCTTCGCTGTCGGCGTCCTCGGCGGCGTAAAATCCCCCTTCGGGCGCGTGCAGGTCCCGCAGCACGTATTCCAGGACCTCCCGCGCGGTTTGGCCGTGTTCCCCGTCGCCGCCCGCCCGAAAGGCCTCCGTGCAAGCCAGAACGCAGAGGGCCTGGTCGTAGAGCATCTTCTCGAAGTGGGGAACGAGCCATTGCCGGTCGGTGCTGTAGCGGTGGAACCCGCAGCCGAGCTGATCGAAGATCCCGCCCCGGCGCATCGCCCGGAGGGTCTTATCCG
>JAFGRP010000262.1 GCA_016935075.1 Deltaproteobacteria bacterium
CCTTCGAGGAATCGCCCCGGCAGATCATCCGGAACATGGGCTCCATCGGCATGGATCTCGGCCGGTGGGTGAAGAAGGGGCTTCTCAAGTTTCATTCCGCCCGGCCTTCGCTTTACGGCCTGGAGATGCATCTGGTGACGTTCCACAAGGTGATCGAAGAGTTCAAACCCCGGGTTTTCATTGTAGACCCCATCAGCAACCTGATCAATGCGGGAACCGCATCGGAGGTCAAATCCATCCTCACGCGCCTGATCGACTATTTGAAGATGCACAAGATCTCCACGTTCCTTACGGACCTCACCCATTATGGAAACAGCCTCGAACGCACGAGTGAAGAGATATCTTCGCTGATCGATACGTGGCTACTGCTTCGGGATATCGAACTCAAGGGGGAACGCAACCGGGGCCTTTATATTTTGAAATCCCGCGGCATGGCCCATTCCAACCAGATTCAGGAGTTTCTGCTCACGGACCGGGGCATTGACCTGGTCGATATTTATACCGGTTCCGGCGAGGCATTGACCGGCAGTGCCCGGGCGGCCCAGGATGCCGAGGAAAAAGCTGCTGAGCTGGCGTGCCGGCGTGAGGCGGATCGGCGGTTCCGCGAGCAGGAGCGCAAGCGGAAGGCCCTGGAAGCAAAGATCGCCGCCCTCCGTGCCGAGTTTGATGTGGAATCGGAAGAGCTGAATCTGCTGGCGGAAGAAGAGCGGAACAGACAAGCTGCCCTGGCCCAAGACCGTTTGGAAATGGCACATCTTCGCAAGAGGGCACCTTCTGCCGCTCCGGCCAAGCGTTCGACAAAGGCAAGGGAAGGGAGAAGAAGATGATGGCTGTCTCATTAGGGAAAGGGAAGAAAGCAAAGACCGCTCCGACGGAAGAAATATGGAATCTCCGGTTATACGTAGCCGGGCAGACCTCGAAATCGATCGCGGCCTTTGCCAATTTGAAGAAGATCTGCGAAGAGCACCTGGCTGGAAAATACCGCATAGAAGTGATCGATCTTCTAAAGAATCCCCAGCTTGCCAAAGGGGACCAGATCATTGCCATACCGACACTGGTCCGGAAACTTCCCGAACCGCTGAAAAAGATTATCGGAGATCTGGCCAACACCGAGCGCGTGCTGGTGGGACTCGACATTCGTCCTGTCTCCAAATGATACAATCAATTTGGGTGTAACAGCGATGGAGCGGAAAAGAGGGAAAACGAGCACCGAGGAATTCGAAAAAGCGGTCACGGAGCCGGACCGGGCGAAGTACGTTCTTCGGCTGTATGTCACGGGGATGACCCCAAAGTCGACCCGGACCATCGCCAATGTCCAGAATCTCTGTGAAAAACACCTGCCAGGCCGCTACGAACTCGATGTGATAGACATCTACCAGCAGCTCAAGCTCGCCAAGGGGGAACAGATCATTGTCACCCCAACGCTCATCAAGAAACTCCCCCTGCCGATCCGTAAACTCATCGGCGACATGTCGGATACGGAAAGGTTTCTTGTCGGCATCGGACTGAAACCCGGGAGTATGAATCCATGAACGAACCGTACAAGAAACGCCGGCAACTTTTGGATGAGTTGCAGGAACTCACACGACGAATGACCGAAGCCGAGGAAACGCTGCACGCTATTCGAAGCGGTGAGGTGGACGGCCTGGTTGTCGAAACGGCACAAGGAGATCGGGTCTTCACCCTATCGGGTGCCGATCATCCTTACCGGGTCATGGTCGAAACCATGAACGAAGGGGCCGCCACCCTGGCTGCCGACGGCACGATCCTTTTCTGTAACCAACGTTTTGCGGATATCGTCAAAGGGCCTTTGGAAAAAGTAATGGGATCTGCAATCACCCAGTATGTTTCATCCACTGATCTCCCATCATTTGAGGCAGTGCTCGAGCAGGGCTTAAAAGGGAACAGCAAGCTGGAGATGGCCTTACAGACCGGAGAGGAAAGCTCCACACCGGTCTTTCTTTCCCTAAGCGCCCTTCATCACAGGGATATACCCGGTGCGGCCTGCATGGTGGTGACCGACCTGACGGAGCAAAAGCGCAATGAAGAGATCCTGGCAGAGGAAAAACTGACCACGGAAATCCTCAATCAGGCTGCGGAAATATTTGTTCTTTGCGACCGTCAGGGCTGTATTATCCGGGCAAGCCGGTCGACCCAGAGGCTCTTCGGCAAAAGCCCGATCTTCCAGGCATTTGACGAGGCATTTCACCTTCACTATCCCGACGGTTCCTCCTTTGTCCTGCTATCGGCAATGAGCAACGGGGTTCTCATCGGGGTTGAGGTCTTTTTCGAGCAAAGGGATAACACGTCTTTTTCCTTCCTTCTGAGCGCAAACTCACTGATCTCTTCTGAAGGCGTCATCGGCTTTGTCGTCGTCATGGTGGACGTCACCAAGCGCAAGCGGATTGAGGAGGCGCTGCAGAAAGCCCATGATGAGCTTGAACACCGCGTAGAGGAGCGGACGGCCGAGCTCAAGACGGCTCTTACTGAAATCAGAGCCATGAAAGAACAACTCGAGACCGAGAACATTTACTTCCTCCAAGAACACAGAATGAAGAATAAGTTTGAAAATATTATCGGGCAAAGTGATGGTCTCAAGTATGTTATCTATCGAGCGGAGCAGGTCGCTCCTGCGAACACAACGGTCCTCATCCTGGGTGAGACCGGCACGGGAAAAGAATTGATCGCGTTCGCCATCCATGACATGAGCCCCCGTAAGGAACGGCCCTTGATCACGGTCAACTGTGCCGCCCTGCCGGGCAATTTAATTGAGTGCGAATTGTTCGGCCGGGAGAAGGGGGCGTTTACCGGGGCCGATACCCGGCAGACCGGCCGATTCGAGGTTGCCCACGGTTCCACCATTTGCCTAGACGAGATCGGGGAACTGCCGCTGGAGTTGCAGGCCAAGCTGCTCCGGGTGATTCAACATAGCGAGTTTGAGCGCCTGGGCTCGTCCCACACCATCAAAGTCGATGTGCGGATCATAGCAACGACAAATCGGGACCTTGAGGAAGAGGTCCGCAGGGGCCGGTTTCGGCAGGATCTTTACTATCGGCTTAACGTCTTCCCCATAACCGTCCCACCGCTGCGACAGCGTAAAGATGACATCCCGCTGATGGTCCAGGTCTTTATTGAACGGTATTCCAGGAAAATGGGCAAAAAGATTACGTCTATCCAGAATGAGACGATGAAGACGCTTCAGGATTACCCATGGCCGGGGAACGTCCGGGAGTTGGAAAGCGTCATCGAACGGGCCGTGATCCTGTGCCCCGGACCGGTTTTGCAACTGACAGATAAACTGGAGATTTCATCCCCTTCACTTTTATCCACCGTAAGGACATTGGAAGAGACGGAGCGAAACCAAATCCATAAAATCCTTTCAGAAACCCGATGGCACATCGAGGGAAAGAACGGGGCCGCAGCGATCCTGGGCATCCACCCGAGCACATTGAGAGCGAGGATGCATAAGCTCGGGATCGTCCGACCGGAGACAAAAAAACCTGATTAGACTACCCGCCTCCATTCGAGATACCCCCTCAACATATTGAGGTCCCACCAAATATTGAGGTTACACGAATCATTTCATACTTTTCTACCATCCTGTCCTGTTCATCTAACCAATTGTCATTAAAGGATTAATCAAGACTTCTGATTTTCCGTCGGCAGTTGGCAAGCCATTTGCTGTTACATTTTCGTGATCGTCGCAATCATACGAATGGAGGGCCTTTCTGAGATGCGTGCGGAGTTATCACGGACGATTGTTTCACTTCAGGGTTCCATAATGATGGAGAAGGAATGCCGGCGTGACGATTTCTGTCAGAGCATCGAGGACGACGATCCAATCTTTTGTTTCGAAGAATCGGATATCCTGGGAAATTTTATGACACACCTGAAGTCGGAGTTTGTTAGGGTACTCCGGCTGGCGATGAACCTTCTCCGTGAGGCCTGTGAAAGGATCTCCCTCACCGTTTTCCACCTGGTGGTAATGGATGAGAGTAAATAGCTGTAAATGGAGGAAAGGGTGGATGAGTTGACTGAAATAGGGAAAGAAGCGTTTCACGACACCAAGAGCAGCTTGACGAAAGCTGTGAATTCGGCCGTTCATGCCTTCAAATAACAACCGGAATGAGGTTCGTAAGGAGAATGCCAATGATGAAGAAATTTGTTCAAAGTGTCATTACAGCGTCGATAACAATCGTTCTAATGTTTGGGCTATCCGGCTGCACGAAAGAGGGCCCCGTCGAAAAAGCCGGCAAGAAAATCGATAAGACGGTAGAAAAAGCCGGAGAGCAGATCGAAAAGGCGGGTGAGAAAGTACAGGACGCCGTAAAATAGAAGCTTTCGCAAAACGCGCAGATTGTAGCCCAAATATATCCATGTGGCGTGGAACCGGTCAAGGCAGCGAAAGAGTGTAAAGAAGAATCAGGAATGGAGAACAAACTTTCGCCCAAGGTGAAAAATATCCGGAATCAAGACGGGCTGGAATCTCAAGGACCCGATTCTTTGGTGTCGCGCATACCGGTTAATGTGTATAGCTTTTCACTCGCTCTGCTCGCGGTGCTTGCGGTCATCTTCGTGTTGCAGTGGGCCAGGGCGATTTTCATCCCACTGATGCTGGGCGTGATGATTAGTTATGCGCTTTCTCCCGCTGTTTACCTGATGCAAATATGGCGAATCCCGCGCGCCATTGGAGCCGCTGTGTTGTTGCTCGGTATCGTGGGAGGCACAGGCTCACTGGGTTATTCGCTCAGCAACGATGCTGCCAAGCTGATCGAAGCCCTGCCCGAAGCTGTGCAGAAGATTCGCCTGGTAAGACTCAAAGAAAGGGGAATGTCCAAAGGCACGATGGAAAACGTGCAAAAAACCGCTGCGCAACTCGAGCAGGCAGCGAGCGAGACAGGTTCTCCGGCACCTGCCGTCCCGCGCGGGGTGACGCGGGTACAGATCGAAAAGCCCAAGCTGAATGTCAAAGACTATCTTTGGATGGGAACCAAAGGTGCATTCGGGTTTGCCGGCCAGCTCACAATGGTATTGTTTCTGGCGTATTTTATGCTGGTTTCAGGCGACACTTTCCGGCGCAAACTGGTCAAGATCAGCGGACCCACCCTCAGCAAGAAAAAAATCACCCTCCGGGTGCTGGATGAAATTACCGACCAGATTCAACGCTACCTGCTCGTGCAGATATTCACCAGCATTCTGGTGGGCGTGGTGACCTGGCTTGTGTTTCTCTGGATCGGCCTGGAGCATGCGGCAATCTGGGGGATCGCCGCCGGGGTATTCAATGCTGTTCCCTATCTCGGTCCGGTCATTGTTACCGGCGGCACCGCGCTCGTCGCCTTTCTCCAATTCGGAACGATCGGCATGGCGCTTATGGTCGCGGGAAGCTCTCTGGTCATCACTAGCCTCGAAGGTTATTTGCTGACGCCATGGCTTACCGCTCGGGCAAGCCGGATGAGCCCGGTGGTGGTTTTCATCAGCGTGTTGTTTTGGGGTTGGTTGTGGGGCCTGTGGGGTTTATTGCTGGGCGTGCCCATCATCATGATTATCAAGGCGGTATGCGATCGGGTAGAAGATTTGGAACCCATAGGAGAACTGCTCGGCAATTAGCGTAAGTCAGCAGCTGCATGCAAAATTGTCAGGTCAATAAAACACAGAGGGCAACCGGTAATCTATAAACAGGATGAAAATGACAAACATACTTGCCATATTGATCGCATGTACTGCCCTTCTGAGCCTCATTTTTTTTATTGCAACTGTGTCAGCTTTGCGAAAGAAGAAGATCTTCAGTTCGGCATTTCGTTTTTTGCTTACACTGCTTGCTTTATCATCGGCCGGATTATTGGGGATGATCGTCATCGCAACTGCAGGTTATCGTGCTCTTACCTACGAAGAGACAGCCGCAGTCGTTAAGACAGAACCTACCGGTGAAAAAGGGTTTACGGCCCACTTCCTATTTTCTGACGGCCATGAAGCGTTATACCGGTTGGCCGGGGATGCTCTATACGTGGATGCTCACATTCTCAAATGGAAGCCCATTGTCAATATATTGGGTTTGCATACGGCTTACGAGCTCGACCGTGTCGCAGGCCGTTACATGGATCTCAAAGAAGAACGGGAAAAGATCCGCACGGTCTTTCTCCTCTCCCGGAATAAACCGATGAACATGTTCACTCTGCGGCAGCGCTATTCTCTGCTCAGTCCGTTGCTGGATGCTGAATATGGTTCTGCGTCATTCATCAACTTAGACAAACCCGCATACTTTGAGATAAGGGTATCCACGACGGGGCTTTTAATCAGGAAAGTTAAACGTGAAGAAGTACCGCAAACAATACGTTGAAGATGACATGAAGTGTCGATGCAATGCAGTTTTGACTCCCTTATCCTTCGGTATTCTTTTCTTTAAGAATGAATCAGTGGTTCACTCTTGGGAGTTTTTTCGCAATGAAACAATCACATTCAATAAGATTCAAACAGCTAAGAGAGATTCTCAAAAACTTCGGTCTTCTCTGGCAGGCTCTAAAAAAATTCAATAATGACAATGGTTTTTTCTTGTCTTCAGGGATTACCTTTAACATCCTCATCAACCTGATTCCTTTTATCATGCTACTATTGGCATCGGTGGGCGCGTATCTCTACAACGACCAAGACGTACTCAATCATATTCGTGCCTATTTCAGGAATGTGGCTCCGGTATTGGATCCACAGATCGTGAAAAACCTGATCGACGTTATACAGAATCGTCAGATTGCGGGAATTTTGGGATCTTTAGCTTTGCTTTGGTTCTCCACATGTGTCTTCGGCTCCCTGCGGATCGCTCTCAATATCGTGTTTCGGGTGAAAAAGGGCAGGGCAATGTTGCGTGGAATCGGCATTGATCTATTGATGATTTTTCTGGTGGGAATCCTTCTCCTTGTAAGCATGATCCTTAGCTCCGTTGTCACCTTCATTCAAGGGTACCAGGGGAGAATTCCCGTGGCGATAGGACCGACGATTCAATGGATCCTAAAATATCTGCTCCCTCTTATCCTCACCGTCGGCATGTTTCTTTTGATTTACAAAATCATCCCTAATAAGGAGGTCCTCTTCAAATCCGCCCTTCAGGCGGCCCTCTTTACTGGTCTGCTCTGGGAACTGGCCAAACATCTTTTCGGCTGGTATGTCATTCATCTCGCCGAGTACTCCAGTGTCTATGGTTCGTTAAGTACCTTGGTTATTTTCATTTTGTGGGTGTATTATTCTTCGACGATTCTCATTGTGGGTGGAGAGTTAGCTTATTTCCTAGAAGAAAATCGACAAAGCTCAACGGTTAGACAAGAGCGCCTCGGGCCGGGGAAGTCAAATTTGTAAAGTAGATCATCCCTCAATATTTTGAGGTCCCACTAAATATTGAGGCCAAAACGAATCATTCTATACGCAATACTGCCCTCTCCTTTTAAGTTAATCCACTGTTATCAAAGGATGAATCCAAACTTTCGATTTTTATTCTCTGTTGGCAAACTATTTGCTTTTAGCTTTTCATGATCCTCGTAATAACACGAACGAAGGCCCTTTTTGAGAAGAGCCTGGAGTTGTTCCAAGAAAAACACTTTGCAGGAATTGCAGCCCAACTGTTCAGGTAAGGGGAAAGACCCTGATATCCCGGGAACGTTATTCCGTCACAAAATGTTCATCATCTTCGTTTCAGAAAGGAAGGTCATTACCATGAATCAGCAGTCACCGGATCAGGGCTGGCAACAGCTTCAGGCTCACATAGAGGACTTTTTTGATCGGTCTCTCAGGAATGATGCGCAGAGAATTGAATACAGGCCGCGATTTATCGTCCGGTTGCTGGAAATGCCGTCCGAGCGTCATCAGAACGAAAGCCAAGAAATGAGTATGTAAAGGGCATGAGGTGATCGGAGTATTGTTAGATTCCGGTCTGGAGAACGCGGATCATTTCACTTCCACTATACTTATTTATAAAGGAGGATCGGTTATGAAAAAGGTCGTTTTGGGATTCGTCTTTCTTCTCTCAATTGCCATTTTGACGACAAGTCATGCGGAAGTTCGACCGGGCGCCGTTTCACTCAGCCCCTTCATCGGCGGTTACATCTTCGAAGGGAACCAGGACCTGGAAAGCTCAATGGATGTTGGCCTTCGTGCGGGCTATCACGTCACGAAGAACTGGGGGGTCGAGGCTTACCTCCACCATGCATTGACGGAAAACAAGTCGCTGGCCGGAAATCCCGATGTCGATCTCTGGGGATACGGAGCGGAGGTTCTTTACCATTTCATACCCGACGGGAAATTGGTGCCCTTTCTTGCCGCGGGTGTGGGCGGGGCCCACTACGACGGATCCGGAGGAATTGGGGACCGAAACAAATTCACGGTCGATTACGGCGCCGGTCTGAAGTATTCTCTGGCAGACGATATTTCCCTTCGGGCGGATGTCCGCCATGTCATTCCCTTAAACGATCGGTACAACGATCTTCTCTACACGGTCGGCATCGATTTCCTCTTCGGGGGCGAAAAGAAGAAACCGGTCTTAGCCGAAACCCGTGCACCCGCGCCGGCCGCCGCACCGGTGGTCTACCTCGATTCGGACAGGGACGGCGTTTACGATTATCTGGACAAGTGTCCCGGAACCCCCGCCGGTGTGCAGGTGGACAAGGACGGCTGTCCCATCGATTCGGACAAGGATGGCGTTTACGATTATCTGGACAAGTGTCCCGGAACTCCCGCCGGTGTGCAGGTGGACAAGGACGGCTGTCCCATCGATTCGGACGGCGACGGCGTTCCCGATTACCTAGACAAGTGTCCCGGGACCCCCGCCGGTGTGCAGGTGGACAAGGACGGTTGCCCGATCGATTCGGACGGCGACGGCGTTTACGATTACCTGGACAAGTGCCCCGGGACCCCCGCCGGTGTGCAGGTGGACAGGGATGGCTGTCCGATCACGGCCCTGGTTGAGCCGAAGGCCGCAACGCTGGCGCCCGCGACCCCGATGGAGAAGGCGATTGAGGAGAAGGGTCGGGTTACCCTGAAGGTCCTCTTCGATTTCGACAAGTCGGTGATCCAGAATGAGTATCATGACGAGATAGGCAACCTCTCAGAGGTACTGAAGAAACATCCGGAACTCCAAATCATCATCGAGGGGCATACCGACAGTGTGGGTGACGCGAAGTACAATGAGCAGCTCTCCCGGCGCCGGGCGGACGCCGTCCGGAAATACCTGGTGGAAAAGTTCGGCATAGCGGAATCCCGCCTGACGGCGAAAGGTTTCGGCGAGTCCCGGCCCGTGGCGTCCAACGCCACAAAGGAAGGGCGACAGCAGAACCGCCGGGTGGAATCGGCCGCGGAGTACATCAACATCATTAAGAAATAAACCCACCTTCTTGAATCTTGAGGGGCCGTACGGGACAACCGTAAGGCCCCTCAACACTGACGAACCCGTAAAAAGTCGTCACCCCGGCGAAAGCCGGGGTCCAGTGCTCTTGTAACCATCTGATATTTCCGGATACCGGCGCCTGCCCCGGACCCGATCTGGGGTTCGCCGTTATGACGTTCGTGGTGGGTCTTCGACTTTCTACGAGGCCCTCAACGCTGATAATACCCGGTTTCTTCGAACATTCCATTCACCCGCCTCCATTCGAGATACCCCCTCAACATTTTGAGGTTCCACCAAATCTTGAGGCCGAACAAATCATTTCATACTTTTCTGCCATGCTATCCTGTTAATCTAACCAACTGTTATTGTAGGATTAATAAAGACTTCTGACTTTCCTTCGGCTATTGGCAAGTGGTTTGCATTTACATTGTTGTGATCGTGATCATCTCAACCAAAAGGGATTTCTGATCGTTAACTGTATGATCACTGCGGCTGCTATGGTGGTGCAATAACCGGGAGTGAAAATGAGCCGTCAGAAAGGAGGATCAAATGTTGTGGACAATTGCGGTGGTACTGATAATTTTTTGGCTGTTGGGATTGGTAAGTGGTTATACGATGGGGTCATTCATTCACATTCTCTTCGTAGCCGCAGTTGCCTTGCTGGTGGTCAGTCTCAGTCAGGAGGTTATGATCAACCGGAAGCTGAGACATTTATTGCGCGGTCGCAGCCAAAACCGGATCTCGAACGGAGGCATGAGCGGTTAACGGGCCGGCCGATATCGTTACGGATTATATCCTGAGATCCCGAAGGGATGTAAACAGGATTTGGTGAACCCATAGACCCCTAATCGTAGCCCATGAATTGGCGAATTTTCGGCTCTTACAGAGTTAGAACGGAGGCAAACTGACATGCAAATCGTTTTATCTCCACAGCCAGTGATTGCTTTAATCGCAGGAATCTTGATTCTAGTGGTCCCGAGACTATTGAGTTATATCGTTGCCATCTATCTTATTATATTTGGCATCCTCGGGTTGGTCCGCTGATTGGCTTGCGAATCTTCTATCGTCAGAAAATGATCATCTCAGTGGCAAAGAGAATGAGGGGGGAATCAATCGCATCAGCTGATTGGACTTATCTCCGACAGAAAAAAATATAGGGAAGAAAGGAGTATTTAATATGGAAGAGCATGATAAACCAAAATTTAATTTCTTAATGGGATTTTTAATTGGAGGTGTTCTGGGCACATTGGCAGGCATTCTCTTCGCACCAAAATCCGGGAAAGAATTGAGGTCCGATATCGACGAGATAGGGAGCGAGGTTTTAAAGGATGCAAAGGAAATCTATGCCGATGCCGGCATAAAAGCAAAAAAGATCATCGAGGAAGCCAAGCATCAAGCAAAGGAGTTGAAGCAGGAAGCCGATCGACATCTTTCAGAGGCTCGCCTGAAGGCAAAAGGGATTTTTGCCCGTGGTGAGAAAAAGGAGGCCGAATCCGGTGAAGCGGAGAAAGGAGTCATAGGGGAAAAGAAAGTCTGAATGTGAAGGAGATGACCATGAATTCAACGTTAGCAACGCTATTGACTATCAGTGTTACCGTCATTGCGGCAATCATGGTTTTGATCCTCATCTTCTTGATACCTGTTCTGATCCAGGTCCGCAGGACGGCCCAGGAAGCAGAGAAATTGATCGATTCCGTACGCCTCCAGGTGGTCCCTATCAGTCGCGACCTTGGTTTGATTTCTCGGGATGTCAAAAGCATCGTGCAATCCATTCATCGGCAGGTCGATCGAGTGGAGGACGGGATTGAAACGGTTCATGATATGGCGGTTCGGGCCAAAGAGTTTCAAATCGATATTCAGCGCAGGATCGAAGAACCCATGCTTCAGCTTGCCACGGTCTTCAGTGGCGTTAAACGAGGTATTGAGGTTTTTGCCGGCATCTTTCGCCGCTGAATCGTATAAAAAATAGGCAGGTCATTTGGTTGCGACGAAGATGAAGACAGAGGAATCGCCGGGGAAACGATAGGGTTCTCAGAGGGCAAAGACCGGTCCCATACAAAAGAGAGAAACGATGAAGGGGATGAAAAGATCTCACAAACAACCATTTCACCACAAACGTACAGAGAGGAGTAACCGTTATGAAAAAAAGAAATATCGTTATCCATTTTTTAGTGATTCTGATGTTGATCGCCACCCTTGCAGCCTGTGCATCGACATCCACACGTGAAAGTACGGGGGAATACGTTGACGATTCGGTCATCACGACCAAGGTAAAATCTCTGCTGGCACAAGATGATTTTCTCAAGTCATTTCAGATCAGTGTTGAGACTTACCAGGGCGCCGTCCAACTGAGCGGCTTCGTTAATTCCCAACAGGCCATCAATAAAGCGGGTGAAATCGCAAGCAGTGTCAAAGGAGTCAAGTCCATAAAGAATGATCTGATCGTGAAATAGGCGAAGGAGAAATACATGAAATCCAGCAGGCAGGACCAGATGGAAGGAAACTTTCACAAACTAAAGGGCAAACTCAAGGAAATCTTTGGGAAACTGAGCGATAATCCAAAGTTGGAAGCTTCAGGGACCTACGAAAGGATATCGGGCATTGTTCAGTATAAAATCGGTCAGGTCAAGATGGGTTTGGGAAAGGAGTGAAACGGCTTATCATGTACCGGCGTATCCTTGGACTCCCGGCTGGAATTGCTGCTTGTATCTATTTCAGGCTGTTGGGTACCGTGGCATGGAGATGGCAGAGGTGGAGGACATGACAGGGATAGAGGTCATGACAGGGATCAAAGGCATGAACAAAGGCGTTAGAAAAAGAGGAGGGTATTAAGACAACGCCGGCTACATGAGGTTAACTTGGGTATGGATTAAGGAAGCCGCAAAATGAAGAAGTTTCTTTTAGGAACAATACTCTTGGCGTTGCTGCTTATATTCCCTATTCCAGCAATGGCAGGGGTGAAGCACCTGGAATCTTCCATGAAGGAGAAGGTCGAAGAAATGGAGGAGAAGGTGGATGAGTTGACGGAACCGGAGAAAGAAGCGTTTCAAGACACCAAGGGCCGCCTGACGAAAGCTGTGAATACGGCCGTTCATGCCTTCAAGTAAAAGACAGAAAACCAGAGTGACCCTCCGTTGCAAAATGTTGGGCGGCGAAAAGAAAGGTACTACAAATGAAAAAAATAAGATGGATGATAGGAGTGCTGGTATGTATGTTTCTTATCGCGGTGGTTACAGTTCCGCCATCCTCGGCCGCAGACGATCCAGCCATGGTGGTAGGCCGCGTATTTTACATCAAAGGAGATCTGCTCCGTTATGTTCCTGAAGAAAACGACTGGGTGGCCGTGGTCAGGGACGCACCTTTCGGTACAGAGGATACGCTCTTTTCAGGAAGCCGGGGCATGGCGGAATTGATCATCCCCAACGGGACCTGGATCAGGATCGGGAACAGCACACAGATCCAGGTCATCGCCTTCGATCCGGATCTGTCCGAAATGGATGTGGCTTCGGGGGTGGCCCGGTTTTACAACAAAAGCTCGAACACCGTTGTCAAGGTTCGAAGTCCATTTGGATATGTAATCGCCTACCCCGATACGGTCTTTGACTTCTATGTGGGTGAAAACTCCGTAGAAGTGGTCGCGATAAGGGGGACGGTGGATTTCGTCCACGCAGAAACGGATACCCGGTACGATGTTCCGGCTGGTTCCCCGTCAATCCTCGCCGACCAGAGACAGATATCGTCAGGCGAGGGAATAGCCGATCCTGACTGGAACCGGTGGAACGCGTTACGTGAAAACTTCTGGGCGACGAAGGCCAGAGTGAGGGGACGCTCGGCCGAATATCTTCCGCCCAGCCTCCAAGACGAGGCGTATGCCCTTGAAGAAAACGGAAGGTGGGAAAGTGTCCCCTATGAGGGAACATCACGATGGTTCTGGCGGCCCAGAGTAGCCGCAGGCTGGTCGCCTTTCACCGTGGGCCGCTGGACAGACTGGTACGGGGACCAGACCTGGATCCCGGCAGAGCCCTTCGGTTACGTCACCCATCATTACGGCAACTGGGTCTACATGAGGAATTACTGGTACTGGGCCCCGCCTGTGTTGAGCGTACGCGTCGGATTCCCCCTCCTCGTCGTGGGCTTCTACTGGTATCCCGGAAGGGTTTCATGGATTCACACGGGAACCTATGTGGGATGGGTGCCTCTGGCACCGCGCGAAACGTACTACAGCTACCACAACTGGGGAGGCCCTCATGCGGTGGTCGTAAGCAACGTCAATATCAACCGGATCAACGTCAACGTCCGGAATTATGCCTACGTAAACCGCGCCATCGTAGTCAAACAGAACAATTTCTACGGTGTGAACAATTATACGAAGGTCCGGGTGACCAATATCAATCCTACCGCCATCATCAATAGCTACCGTGCGGCGCCGGTCGTCAACAACACGGTGATCAATAATTACACAACGATCAAGCAGCGGTATAACTACACCACTGTAAAGTTCAACGAGAAACCTCACAACACCGTTATCAACCGGATCCAGCAGAATAAGAGAATCATTCGTGAGGGTAAGAAAGAAAAAGCTTCCGTGGTCCAGCAACAGGTGAAGAACATCCCGGAGGGGAGGGTCAACCGAGAGGTCCAGGTCGAAGCGCCCAAGGCCACGAACTATATTGTACCAGCCGGCGAGGTAAACCGGCCGAAATCGGAAATAATACTTCAGCAGAGAGAGATTAAAAGTCCCGGGGGAGCCGTTAAGCCCCAGCAGCAGGCTCAACCCGCAGCGGGACCAGCGCGAGCAAGCCCTGCAACACCTCCTCAATCCGGGCAGCCCGCTGTGCGACCGGAACGCGTGGCGCCGGTTAAACCGAATCAGCAGGAGAAACCCGGTAAACCCACTCAAACAGAGCGGGTGATTCCTGCAAAACCTCCTCAATCCGGACAGCCCGCTGCTCGACCGGAACGCGTGGCGCCGGTTAAACCGAGTCAGCAGGAGAAACCCGGTCAACCCACTGGAACAGAGCGGGTGAGCCCTGCAAAACCTCCTCAGCCTGCCCAACCCGCTGCACGACCGGAGCGCGCGGCGCCGGTTAAACCTCAAGAGACGATCAAGCCGCCAGAAAAAAAAGAAGCAGAGAAACCAAGAGATCAGAGACTTGCACCAAAACAAATCGAAAAGCCTAAAGAACCGAGGCCCTCTGAAAAAAATGTAGAAAAACGAAGAGAGCGGAAAGATCTCGATGAAGAAGAGGGAAAAACAAGGAAGTAATCGGGTATTCATCGAACGGTTATGTGAAACGCGCCGCCCAGGCGCCCGGGCTATTTAGCCTGGCCAGTTTCATGATTGTGGTAGCGGGGATGAAAATTGAGGTTCCGCCAAATATTGAGGCCAAGCGGATCATCTCATACTCTTCCACTCTCCGCTCCTGACAATCTAACCATTTGTTATTATATGATTAATTCATACTCATGGGTTTTCTACAGATTTTGGAAGGCCATTTGCTTTACATTTTATAATCTTCTAATTATAGACATTAAGGTCCTTTCCGAGAAGCGCATTGAGGTGTGAGACTTTGATCCTCCTAACCATACGAATGGACGTCCCTTCCGTGAAGCGCATTGAGTTGTCACAGACGATTACTTCATTGTCCGGTTCAATAAGGAAGGAGAAGGGATGCCGGCGTTGCGAATTCCTCCAGAGTATGGAGGATGAGAATCGACTCTTTCTTCTGGAAGAATGGGATAACCCGGAAAACTTTAAAGCCCACCTGAAATCAAGCTGCTTCAAGGTATTCCGGGGGGCAATGAACCTTCTCAAAGAGCCCTATGAAATGATGTTCCACACCGATTTCCATTCGAAGGGAATGAAGGAGATCTTATCAAGGATCGACTCATAAGGATTTGACAACCGAATACGCCAAGGATGACGAAGGGGTCAAAGACGTAAATAATGAGATGACCGTGTCAAAGACCTCGGAAACGACATAAACGGTGTGAAGAGCGTCAATAACCGGATGACCATCGAGTAGTGCGAGTCTAAGACCAAAGAGTTTAATGGATGGCGTTTTATGGATGATGACTGGCGGCCGGTATGGTGATACAATATCCGGCAGTGGGGATGAACAATCAGAATGGAGGATCAAATGTTGTGGACGATCGCTGTGGTACTGGTCATTTTGTGGCTCTTGGGATTGGTCAGTGGCTATACAATGGGTAATTTTATTCATATCCTGCTGGTCATTGCCATCATCGTCGTGCTGGTCAGAGTCATTCAGGGGCGGAAACCATTATAACTATTTTGATTGATCCGTCATGCATTTCAGTATAAAGGAATATCGACCAGTTGAGTAAAACAATTTTGAAGATAGGCCCGGCATTAGGAGTGATGTTACACTAAAAGCGGTTTCCTTTCTCATGGAGTTCAATGCAATCCGTCAGAACTTTTCTGAAAGCAAAGCAGGATCGGAGTTTGGTATGGTCTTAACGAGGCCGTTTGCCCTTCTCGGCAGGGCAGCGATCATCTGGATCAACAATCTGGGCGCCTCTGCCATTTTTCTCCTTTTGGCGTTCCTGAAGATCTTACGATCCAAACAGCTGATCAAGATCGTCCAGCAGATCTATTATATCGGGGCAAGATCTACGATGATCATCATGCTCGTCAGTTTCTTCACCGGCATGGTGCTGGGCCTTCAATCCTACCATGCCCTGGTTAAATTCGGCGCGCAAGGGGCTCTCGGCACCCTGGTGGCCCTGACTCTGGTTCGGGAACTGGGGCCGGTTCTCACGGCGATCATGATCGCCGCCAGGGCCGGTTCGGCTATCACCGCAGAGATCGGCATTCAACGCATCTCCGAACAGATTGACGCTCTGGACACCATGCGCATTGATCCTCTCAGATATCTCATCAGCCCGAGAATCGCCGCGTCTATCATCAGCTTCCCCTTGCTCACCGCCCTGTTCGACCTCGTCGGCATTATCGGCGGGTACGTCTCCAGCGTATTGCTCCTGGGCGCGAATGCCAGCACCTATATTTATCGTGTTCAGACCAGTATGGACATGAAAGATATCACCGACGGTCTGGTCAAGGCGGTTGTTTTCGCCGTCATCGTATCGACGGTCTGTTGTTACCAGGGCTATTTTACCCACATGCGCACGGACAGCCATGGCGCCAAGGCCGTCGGGCTCTCCACGACCTCGGCCGTCGTGCTCTCCTGTGTGCTGATCCTGGTGTCGGACTATGTCGTGACGTCGCTGCTCATCTGAGGATAGCCCCATGGAAAGCCCGTTAATCGAGTTCAAGGCTGTCACCAAGCGCTTCGGCGCCCGAAGCGTCCTTGAACGGGTCAACCTGCAGATCTATGAGGGACAAGTCACGACCATTATCGGCCTGAGCGGCTCAGGCAAGAGCGTGCTCCTCAAACATATCATCGGGCTGCTCGAGCCGGATGAAGGGACCATTCTCTTCAAGGGCAAACCCCTGAGCGAGATGAAAAAAAGCGAGAGCGCCGCCAATCTCGCTCAGATCAGCTACATGTTTCAAGACAATGCCCTCTTCGATTCCATGACCGTCTATGAAAATATCGCCCTTCCCCTTCGGGAGACGACGAACCTGAGTCAAGCTAAGATCGATAGCAGGGTTATGGCCAGAATCGAACAGACGGAACTTGAAGAGGCGGCCCATAAATACCCTTCAGAACTCTCCGGCGGCATGCAAAAGAGGGCTGCCCTGGCGCGGGCTTTGGTCACGGATCCCCAAATCGTCCTCTTCGATGAACCCACTTCCGGCCAGGACCCGGTCCGGAAAAACGCTATCCTGGGCATGATTGCGCAGTATCAACGTAAATTCGGATTTACGGCGATCCTGGTCAGCCATGAGATACCGGATGTCTATTTTATCTCAAACCGCATTCTGGCCCTCTATGAACGATCCATCGTTTTTCAAGGTTCTCCGGAGGAGTTGGAAAATTTCAACCACCCGTTCAAGGATGAGGTGATTCGCAGCCTGGAAGGACTGCAGAATGAATTGACGGGTCTCTACTCCAAACGGCAATTCAAGGTGATGCATCATGTTCAGTTGTCGCAAAAAACAGATGGGGCAACCTATTGCATTGCGGTCTTTTCTCTGAATGATTTGGATATCATTCGGATGGGCGCGGGCCATGATGCGGCACAGGTGGCTATACGGAGTTTGGGAATCTATATCGATAAACACTTCGGCGCCCAAGGCGGCTTTTCCACGCGCCGCCGCAACAATGAATTTGTTACGGTACTCCCCTATTCGGATCTGACGGAAGCGGAGAGCATTCTCAAGGATTTTGCCAATGATTTTCAAGAACGGGGCATTCATGACGTTTCGGCTGCCGCTCACAGGCAGGCAATGTCTGCGAGTTGTGTCGAATTTACGGTCCTGGCCGGAATTGCACAGGGTCAACCGGCTGCCGACATCGATTCCGTCATCGATGCGGCAAAATCTCAACAGAAAGAAATTGCCCGGCTCCAGTGCGACATGAGGAGGTAAGCAGATGAAAAAGTACAAGATGGAAACCACGGTTGGCATTTTTCTCGTTTTAGGACTCCTCTGCGTTGGATATATGACGTTGAAACTCGGTCATGTTTCCCTGCTCGGCGACAATGCCTATCCTCTTTTTGCCCGATTCACCTCGGTCACCGGCCTGAGAGCCGGCAGCCTTGTTTATATCTCCGGCATCGAGGTGGGACGCGTGGAGAAACTCACCATGGACCAGGAAAGCCAGAAGGCTGTGGTGGAGATTCGCATTCGGAATGGCATCAAGATTTTTGATGATGCCATTGCTTCTATTCGAACGGAGGGGCTGATCGGCGACATGCATCTCAGCATAGACCCCGGGGGCGCAGGCACGCTTCTCAAGCCGGGTGGAACCATTACCGAAACGCAACCGGCGGTGAACATCGCAGATCTCATCAGCAAGTATGCCTTCGGAGAGGTGAAGAAACCGTAGCCACATAAGCATATATACGAGGTGTGCCATGAAAAGACCGATCGTCGTATTGAACATCCTTATAGTCTTGCTGTTTTCTCTTCCGGTCTATGCCGGTCCGCCGTTGGACGCGGTTCAGACCAACGTCAACAAAGTGCTCGATGTGTTGCGCGATCCGAAGCTCAAAGCTGCATCGGCTAAAGAGATTGAAAAGGAGAAACTGCGGCTGATCTATGAACGCATGTTTGATGATGTCGAACTTTCGAGGCGCACGTTGGCCAGGCACTGGAACAGCATGAATGTCGCCCAGCGTAAGGAGTTCGTCCTACTATTTCGGCAGGTGCTTGAAAAGGCCTACATCGACAAAATCCTTGCCTACACCGATGAGAAAATTGTCTTTGACCGGGAAATCATGGTCTCGGGAACCCAGGCCGAGATTCAAACAAAAATCGTTACCTCTTCAAAGGAGATTCCTATCTCCTATAGAGTGATTCTGAAAAACGGCGCCTGGAAAGTATATGACATCGTTATAGAAAACGTGAGCCTGGTTCTGAATTATCGTACCCAGTTCAATGACATCCTGGCAAAAAATACGCCCGAACAGTTACTCGAGATCCTGCGAAAGAAAGTGAAAGAAAAATAGGTTTTCAGAGGGTGGCGCCAAGGGGGCTTTGGGGGAGCCGCCGAGATTCAGATTCTCCATCCTGGCCATAATGACCAAAGTGGATGGAAGGGGTGGTCCGTATTATGAAATTTTTCTCATTTCCCGTTCTGCTGTTCGTTTTTTTCGCTGCAGGATGTGCTCACAGTCCTGATCCTGCCGCTTCTCCCGCACCGCCGCTTGTGCCTCCTCAGGCCCGGCAGGTCCAGGTTGTCCCTGATCCCGTGCAGGTTCCTCCAAAACCCATCGAGATGCCGTTTAAATCTGAAAGCAAGAACGTCGATGACTATGGGGATATCGATGTTCCCGAGGAGGTGGGCGGGGAAACAAAGGCCGAGATTGCCGATCCCCTGGAGCCCTTCAACCGGGCCATGTATCACTTCAACGACAAGCTTTACTTCTGGGTGCTCAAACCGGTCGCGCAGGAATACGGGAAGGTCATTCCCGAGGCCGCACGGGTCGGTGTACGCAATTTCTTTGCGAACCTCGCCTTCCCGATCCGTTTCGTCAATTGCCTGCTCCAGGCAAATTTGGGGGGTGCGGCGGAGGAACTGGGCCGCTTCATGATCAATACCATCTGGGGCATCGGAGGGCTTCTGGAACCTGCATCGAGTCAGGATATCAATCTCTCGAAACAGGATGAAGATTTTGGACAAACCTTGGGTGCCTACGGATTGGGGCAGGGTTTCTTCATCAACTGGCCCCTGTTCGGACCTTCCAGCCTTCGCGATACGGTCGGACTGGTGGGGGATGCATTCCTGACTCCCTCCTCCTATCTTAATCCCTGGTATGCCGGTGCGGGAACCCGGGGGTATAACATGGTGAATGACACCTCGCTGAAGATCGGCGACTATGAGTCCCTCAAAGGGGCCGCCATCGATCCCTACGTGGCGATCCGCGATGCCTATGTCCAATACCGGCTGAAGAAGGTCAATCGGAAAGGAGAAAACACCCCCGCGGAAGATTCGGGATTGCCGAAAAATGAATGAGAAGGATTGCGTTTATATGAAAAGTCTTAATGTTATTATGATTATCCTATTCGTCATCCTGACGGTCCCGGGGAAAGCGGCCGCGGGTGGACCCTTCGGGCCGCCGCAACCTATTGTAAGAAAGGCAGATGGATTACATATGAATAACCAGTCCGGGACCCGCGTCTTTGCTAGCCGCAACCTATTGTAAGAAAGGCAGATGGATTACATACCGGCATAGGATATTGGTTCCATGAGGATACGTATAAAAACGGCATGGAACAGGTGACCCGGCAGAATCAGATCTATTCGGAGTTGGGCTACGGATCCCGAAATGGTTGGGAAATCACCGCCAGAGTCGGGATGTCGGATTTAAAACTGCTCGACGCCTTCAATTCCTCAACCGCTTCGACAACCACATCCAAGGGTGATTTTGAAGAACACGGGAAATTTTTCAGCACGTTGGGGGCAAAGGGTTTTTATCCTTTCAACATGACATTCGGCATGGGCGCATTTATCCAGGGAACCTATTGCTTCAGTGACTTCACCGATACGGTTTCGGGAACTCAAAACGGCGCGCCCTTTTCGGTCGAACTTGGGGTCAAGAATTTATGGGATGTGAATTTCGGCATGGGCTTTCAGGTCACCCTTCCCAATGACATCAAGATGTATATCGGGCCCTATGTCCAATATTCGGAATTCAAGGTATCGTCATCCGCCAAAGCCGCCGGCATTGCTTTCGCATCAGGGGAGACGACCATGAAAAACAAGACCGGTTTCGGAGGATTTACCGGAATCGAAATACCGCTGGCAAAGGGATTCCGTCTAAATCTTGAAGGGCAGTATACCGAGAGCTTGTCCGCCGGGGCGGCCGTCATCTATGTATACTAACGTGTTGAAAAGCATTCTCTTCGCCATCGGCGGGCTCATTGGGTTGCTCATTCTCATCTCCGTTGCCCTGATCATTTTCGTTGACACCAGTGTCTGCAAACCGTGGGTGGAAAGGGCCGCCGCCGATGCTTTGGGAATGGAAGTCCGTGTTGGCGGCCGGATGGGATTCAGCTTCTTTCCGGACTTGCATGTCAGACTTGATGATATCCGCATCCAGAATCGGAGGATGGACATCGCTTCTGCGAAAGAAGCCAACCTTGAGATCGCCCTCCTCCCTCTGCTTTACAGGGAAGTCCGAATCAGGAAAATCGGTCGGGCCGCCGTCCCGGGAAAGATGGGATTCGTGGCGATGACCATGTCATACCTTGTATCGAATGCCGTTTGGATGAAGCCTGTTTTCATGGGGTGTCTTCTCCTTCGAGCAGGACGACGGCAAAGGCGGCAGCACCCTCTCCGGCGCCCACGAGCCCCATCCCCTCGTTCGTCTTGGCCTTGACGCCCACCTGTCCGGAGGGTATCCGCAGAATCCCGGCGATGTTTTCCGCCATCGCCGGAAGATGAGGTGCCAGTTTCGGCTTTTCCAGAACGATCGTTGAATCCACATTGCAGACCTGATAACCTCTCGCCGCGGCAAGTGCCTGCACCCGTTCCAGGAGGACCAGGCTGGAAATATCCCGAAAGGCGGGATCCGTGTCCGGGAACTGCCGGCCGATGTCGCCCAGGCCCGCGGCGCCCAGGATCGCGTCGCAGACGGCATGGATCAGGACATCCGCATCCGAATGGCCCAGAAGCCCCTTTTCGTTCGGGATCTCCACCCCGCCCAGAACCATCCTTCTCCCCGCCGTAAGGCGGTGGCTGTCATAGCCGAAACCGATTCTCATGCCTTTCTCCCGGAAACGATCCTTTCGGCCCGCTCCAGATCCTCCGGCGCCGTAATCTTGATATTACCCGCATCGCCGGGGATCATCCGTACGGGAATCCCCGTTTTCTCGACCAGGGAGGCGTCGTCCGTACTGTAATACCCATCCTTCGCGGCCCTCTCGTAAGCGGCAAGGATCACTCCTCTCCGGAAGGCCTGCGGCGTCTGTACAAGCCAGAGACCTTCCCGCTGAACCGTCTTTACCACCCATCCCGCCGCATCCACCTTCTTGACCGTATCCCGGACCGAAACGCCGGGGGCCACGGCCCCGAACGCCTTCGCCCCGGCGATGGCCCTTTCGATCAGACCCCCGGTCACGAAAGGCCGGACGCCGTCATGGACCAGGATAATCTCGTGTCCGCCGCGCACATGCGCCAAGGCATTCCTCACGGAATCCTGCCGCTCCCGGCCCCCGGAGATAACGAGGCTGACCCTGGATAAATCGTACCGTTCGACCATATCCCGGCGGACCTCTGCAACATCCCCTTCCGGAACGACGAGAAAAATTTCGTCAACGAACGGGGATTGTTGAAATTTCCTGAGGGTATGGACAAGGATGGGCACTCCGGCCAGCGACAGGTACTGTTTGGGAATATCCCCTCCCATGCGCCTTCCCGCTCCCCCCGCCGGGATGATCACAACCGTCTTCATGGCGCCATACCCGGAAAAAGAAAGGCCCGGCGATTGTGCATCACCGGGCCTGAATGCCGTTACTGCTTCGCGTTGCCCCCGCTGTTTTTCTTGTCCGAAATGACCGATTTCAGTTCCGAAAAGATCATCCGTCCGGCGGTGGTCTGCAGTACGCTCGTCACCAGCGCCTCCACCGTCATTCCCTGGAATTTCTGGGCGTTGTCCACGATGATCATTGTGCCGTCGTCCAGATAGGCCACCCCCTGCCCCGGTTCCTTGCCGTCCTTGATGATCTTGACGGTCATCTGTTCTCCCGGAAGAACCACCGGTTTCAGCGCGTTGGCCAACTCATTGACGTTGAGGATCTTTATCCCCTGCAATTCCGCAACCTTGTTCAGGTTGAAATCATTCGTGATGATCTTTCCGTTCGTTTTTTTGGCCAGGGCCACCAGCTTGGCATCCACCCCCTTGATCTTGGGAAAGTCGTGATCGACCACGTCAATGTAGATGCCGTTGCTCCGCTGCATCCGGTTAAGGATGTCCAGCCCCCGCCGGCCGCGGGCCCTTTTCATCGAATCCGAGGAATCCGCAATGTACTGAAGCTCGTCAAGGACAAAGCGGGGGACGATCAGGTTGCCTTCCATGAAGCCGGTGTCGCTGATATCGGCAATCCGGCCGTCGATGATCACGCTGGTATCCAGAATCCGGTAATCGCTGATCTCCTTGGCCGGCCCCCACCCGAACAGGCTGACCTCCTCCACCTTCTTCGATCCGAGGACAAGCCCCAGATAACCCATGATGCCGGTGAGCAAAGAGTAAATCCACGGCACCACCTGCCTTTTTTCCATGATATTGCTGACAAAGTGCAAGCCATAAGCAAATAAAAAAGCAATCAGGAGACCGACGATCATTCCTGTCACGCCGCCCAGAATCACCCGCAGCGAAAACTTCCGGATGGCCTGTTCGACCTTCATGACAAATATGGATATCAACAAACCTAAAAATAGTCCGACCGCCCATTGCCACCACTGGTCATAACTGTGGTAGGCAATCGAATAACCGCTTACGGAACATGCCAGGATCAAGAGAATCTTCACAATCACACCCCCTTCACCTCCTTCCCGATCAATTTCATGAAGCCCCGTTTTCCGCACCCCGGCAAGGCCGCGAAAAGCGCGCATTCCTGCATATTCTTATCAATTTCAAATGGACCTCGGCGTTATGCTCATTTCAAAGAGCATCTCTGGTGGGAAAAGCAGGCAGGCATCACTGCACGGTAAAGATCACCCTCAGATCCTCTTCAATCTTGGTCTCCTCGGCGTTGCTCGCCACGGAGATCTCTTTGATGAGGAGGTTCTTTGCCGTGTCCATCATTTTTCTCTCCCCGAAGGAGAGATTCTTGTCGCTTTTCAGAATGAATAGATCTCTCAGGACCCGGGCGATTTCAAACACCGATCCTGTCTTGATCTTCTCCAGGTACTCCCGGTACCGCTTGTTCCAAGTCTGCTTGTCGATCGTGACATCCTTGTTCCGGAGGATCGCATAAACCTTGGGGATATCCGTTTCCAGGATCACTTCGCGCAATCCGACTGCCTTCGCACCATTCATGGGAATCATGATCTTCATGCCGTTGCCCATGATCTTCATGATATAGAACAGTTGTTTTCTTCCCCCGACCTCCCGGTTTTCGATGGCCTCAATCACCCCGACTCCCTGCGCCGGATATACCGCCAAATCTCCTATCTTGAACATTCTCACACCCGGTGAATTTATTTTGAATGTAGAAGATTATCAGATTATGAAGGAATAGTCAACATGATTTACGATTTGTGTTGCGATTCGGCCGGATGCCGTCTGTCCGACTTTCTTGTCCTCGTGACCCCAAAATACGCCGGTCTCTCACCGATCATGGAAGGAAGAAGAGGGGATTTCGCGCTTTGTTCTTATAGCGGATTTCGAAATGGAGATAGGGTTCCTCCTGATCCTCGCCCTTGCCGAGAAATGCAATCCGGTCTCCCTTCTTGACCCGGCTTTCCCCCCGGACGGTTCTGATCCCCAGGTGGGAATAGACGGTTGCATATTGATCCTCGTGCCGGATGATGATCGTTTCCCCATAATCTTTGAGGGGAGCGGAGAAGATCACGAGCCCGTCCGCCGTCGCCTGCACGGCCGTTCCCTCGCCCGCCGCAATCCGGATCCCGTTGTAATACATCCGGTTGGGCTGAATGCCGAAGTGCGAAACGACTTTCCCCTTCACCGGCCATGCAAAACGCTTCTTTTCAAACCGGAGCTGCTCCGTCTTCCCGCCCTTTTCCTTCGGTATGACCGGTTGATCGGCGGTTTTCTCCGTTTCCGGTTTCACGATTGTTCTGGGGGGCGGCGCATCCCTCTCCGCCGCCCTGGAAAACGCCGCGCGGTCTTTCACCGTCACGTCGGCCGGCGGCTGCTCCTGCCGCTTTTCCGGCTCCGCCGCAACTTTTTTTTCGGGGATTTCCGTTTTTAGAACGACCTTCGGGGTCTTTTTGGGCTTCTGAACCGCACCGGGTGCGGATGGGGATGGCTGCGGCCGGGCCGCGGTCATCACGTCGTCCAGGACCTGGTTCGCATCGGGGATGAAGATTACGCTGTCCACCTCAATCCGGTCGGGACTGTTGATGTTGTTGATCTCCGCAAGTTCCTGAAGGTCGACGCGATAGGCCCGGGCGATGCTCAAAAGGGTCTCCCCACTCTTTACGCGATGATAGACCCCGCGGGGCCGGTCCCCCCGGACGGGATACCCCGAGCAGGAGAGAATCATCAGACCGATCAGGAGAAATCCGATGATTGTCCGGCAGGGCCGGCAGCATGAAAAAACCGTGGAGAGGGGCGTTTTGCCGGTCAGTTTCCCCATCCGTGCTCACCGATCAGATCCACGAAACGGCACCCGCCGAGGTCCTCCTGTTTCAGGTCGTTCGGATCCTCCGAAAGACGGGTCAGCTTCAAGAGTGCCTGGGAGTGGCGGCTTCCCACAGGAATCACGAGGCGGCCGCCGATCGCAAGCTGTTCGATCAGAAGCCCGGGGACCCGCGGGGCGCCGGCCGTCACCACAATCGCCTCAAAGGGGGATTCCTCGCGCCACCCATAGGTTCCATCGCCCACCCGGATGGCCACATTGTAATAGTTCAGCGCATCGAGGATCCGCCTCGCCCCGTTTGCAAGCACGGCAATGCGATCGACGGAAAAGACCCTTTCGGCCAACTCGGCGAGGAGGGCCGTCTGATACCCCGAACCGGTCCCGATCTCAAGCACCCTTTCCCGTCCGGTCAGCGCCATCGCCTCGGACATCAGGGCAACGATATAGGGCTGCGAAATGGTCTGCTGTTGTTCGATCGGAAGGGGATTGTCGTTATAGGCCTGACCGACCAGACCTTCATCCACGAAAAGATGGCGGGGAATTTTCTCCATGGCCTTCAAAACCCGCTGATC
>JAFGRP010000263.1 GCA_016935075.1 Deltaproteobacteria bacterium
GCAATCACCTCAGCTTCGCCCTGATCCAAAGTTGCCTGCAGAGCAGTTGCGAATGAATAGTTTTGGATTTTTCGACGGCTAATCCAAACAGAACCGGCCACATTCTCTGCTCCGGATCGTCCATGGCCGGTTTCGACAACCTCCCGCCACACCGCATCAGGAACGATCACACCTTCTGGAAACCGCTTGGTTAGGACCTCCAGGCGGTCGATACCGCTCAACCCGATCAGGACTGCCTATTCCGATGATTCCGCCACCCGATTCCGAAGGAAGCCGCCACCCTGTTCCGATTCAAAGCGCCAGGGTATTCCGATTGATTCCGCCACCCTTGGTCGGAGCATAGCGACGCTGGTTTTTCAGCTCTTTCTCATAGAAACTTCTTCAGGTCAAGCCGGCATATTTTTTTCTCAGCGAGTCTCCTTTCATAGACAGGTTTATCTTATGGGCATTATGGATCAACCGGTCGAGGATGGCGTCGGCGATGGTGGGATCGCCGATCTGTTCATGCCAGTGCTCCACGGGGAGTTGACTGGTGACGATGGTGGAGGCATGACCGTGTCTTTCTTCAACCACCTCCAGGAGATCTCTTCGTTCGGCGTCGGTCATGGGGGCGAGGCCAAGATCGTCAATCACCAGGACGTGAGCCTTGGCGAGTTTGTTGATGGTCTTGCCGTAGCTTCCGTCCCCTTTGGCCAAGGCCATCTGGTATGAGAACTTGGGGGAACGGATGTAGAAGGCGCGGTATCCTTGCCGGCAGGCCTTGTTGGTCAGGGCGCAGGCGAGGAAGGTTTTTCCCGCACCGGTGGGTCCGGTGATAATAATGTTGTGGTGACCTTTAACCCAATCGCAGGAGATGAGGCTCATCATAACGGACTGATCGATTCCCCGCGGGGTTTTGTAGTCGATATCCTCCATGCAGGCATTGAGTTTCATCCGGGCGTTTTTCAGATATCGCTCCATGCGGTTGTTTTCCTTCCAGGTCCATTGGCGATCTACAATGAGACCGAAACGCTCTGCAAAGCAAAGCTTGTCCATATCCGGCTGTTTGAGCTGATCGGCGAAGGCCTCCGCCATGCCCGTCAGTTTCAGTTCATAAAGTTTGTTTATGGTCTCTTGATTAAGCACGGGCGGCCTCCTTTTTCTGGTAATATTGCTGACCCCGGATGTTGCAATGGATGATCGGTTTTTCGGCAGAGCAGGATTCCGGCAGCTTCTGTTTGTCAAGATTGGTTTTCAGGATCGATTCGACGCTCTTGTAGCTGTAGGCTTTCAGAAGCAGGGCGCGGCCGCAGGCGGCCTCCACCCGCTCGGGCGAGTACCGTTTTACCAGCCTCATGATACCCAGGCAGGAGCGGAAACCCTGCTCCGGATGTTTACGGTTCTCCATGATGCAGGAAACCAGATCCCGGGTGTTGGGGCCGTTTTTACCTGCCCAGTCCATGATCCGGGAGGGGGTCCATTCCAAATATTTTTGGTGTGCCTTGGGCATGTGTTCCGCCAGCGTGGTGTGCGCGGCTCTCTTGTAACTTCTCGGATGGGTGGCGACTCGGCGGTTTTTGAACAACGCCTCGATGGTGGTCGCCGTGAAACGAACATCCACCTGTTGTTTTACAAGTTGATAGGGAACGCTGTAATAGTGACCGTCGATCTCGATGTGGTAGTCGATGTTGACGCGCGCCTTCTTCCATTCGG
Source organism: Deltaproteobacteria bacterium (assembly GCA_016935075.1). Taxonomy (GTDB): domain Bacteria; phylum Desulfobacterota; class Syntrophia; order Syntrophales; family UBA5619; genus UBA5619. The sequence goes on from JAFGRP010000263.1 coordinate 1,693, forward strand.
CATATTCATAGGGAAAAGAAGGCAGCGGTCTCAAAGCCGGCCGGTCGATGGTTTCGTAAAGACTCCTCCGGGTGCCGTCCATCTTCTGGAACTTGCGACTGTTCATGTCCTGAAGCTTTTCGGCAATAGCCCGGTTCAACGCCACCATGCCGAAGAAGATGTGGTTCCGAAGCGCCGCCAGGATCCACCGTTCCGCTACTAAAACCGCCGATTCTGCTTTGGCCTTGTCCTTGGGTTTGGCGACGCGGGCGGGAATTACAACCGCTCCATAATGTTCTGCCAGATCTTGATAGGTTGGATTGATGTCCGGTTCGTAGTAGCAGGGTTTGTTCACGCCGGACTTGAGATTGTCCGGCACAAGGATCTCCGGGACGCCACCGAAAAAGTTAAAAGCCCGGATATGGGCTTCAACCCAGGAAGGCAGGTCCTGCGAGAAAGAGGCCCACGCAAATGTGTAGCTGCTGGCGCCCAAGGCAGCGATAAAAAGATACGCCTCTTTTATTTTCCCATAAGCCGGATCCGTGATGGGGATCGTCTGCCCGGCATAGTCAACAAAGAGCTTCTCCCCGGCCCGGTGGGTCTGACGAAGGCATACATCCAGCTTGCCCGTCCACTGGCGATAAAGCAGACAGAACTGGCTGTATTGATACCCTTCCGGGTTGGCTGCTCTATATTCCAGCCACAGCAGATAAAGGGTCACCCCTTTTCGGTTCAGCTCCTTGCGGATGTACCCCATTTCGGGAAGACCCCGTTTTTCAGGAGCCCCTGTCGGTGCAGGCGGAAACAGGAGTGCTTCCAGAGAGCCGTCATCGAGATCGGCGGGCAGAGGCCAACTCAGACCGGCGCGCTGCGCTCGTTCCAGGTATCCCCTGATTGTGCTGCGGGCAATGTTGCAGCTTTGTGCAATCTGTTTGTTGGCAAACTTTTTCTCCCACTTCAATCGTAGAACTTCTTTTATGGTACGCATGGATAACCTTTCTGCCGTCATTGTGACCTCCTGGATTTTTGTCAGGAGCTCTAACGGCTTTCATTGGATTAATCCAGCGTCGTTTATCCCTTCCACAGGGGGTGGCGGAATAGATCATATTCCCATGGCGGATTCCATCGGAATCGGGTGGCGGAATGAATCATATTTGGGTGGCGCTTTCAATCATATTCAGGTGGCGGCATGCGTCGGAATACGCAATCGAAACCCCGCTTGAATAGATGGCCGACTCCGCCGATCAAAACCTTCGCAAAAAGATCCGCCAGATTGGTGCTGTCGATTCCCGTTACATCGACAATATCACGTTCTTCCAAGCGGTTCCAGGCATAGCAGAGAAGGTAATAAATATTTTGAATAGGTATTTTGCCTGATTCCGTCATGAGAGCAGATAATCCACCTGTTTTCGGACCTTGTCCTGATCATCGAACCAGTATTCCCTCAATAGCGGTTCGATTTCTGTCTTTACGACTGCCCGGTACCATGCATGGTCGTAAAGCCCTGACTCATTGGGCGGACAAAAATAGCTGTGGCCGATGCGGTAACCGACCCCAA
>JAFGRP010000264.1 GCA_016935075.1 Deltaproteobacteria bacterium
AAGGGGATCCGTGCGCTCGAGGTGATTGATCTCCCTGAGGACACGAACCGTCGTCCCATGCCTCGCGGCAATCGCGGAGAGCGTATCGCCCCGTTTCACCCGGTAGGTCGTTGCGGGTTGCAGGGTGCTGTCGGGTTTCCCGATGACGGCCGGCCCCGCTGCCGCCCCCTCTCTTCTGACGGAAGGATCCCCTGACGCCGGTTCTTCGGCCTTTCCGGCGGGCGCGGGAAGAATCAGTTTCCGGCCGATGTGAAGGGGATCCGTGCGCTCGAGGTGATTGATCTCCCTGAGGACACGAACCGTCGTTCCGCGTCTGGCGGCAATCGCGGAGAGCGTATCGCCCCGTTTCACCCGGTAGGTCGTTGCGGTTTGCAGGGTGCTGTCGGGTTTCCCGGTGACGGCAGGCCCTGCTGCCGCCCCCTCTCCTGTGACGGAAGGATCTCCTGACGCCGGTTCTTCGGCCTTTCCGGCGGAAACGGTCACGATTTCCGGCGGGATGGGCGGCAGAAATTCGATGACGGCGCGGGCTATCCCCTCCGCGATCTGCGTCTGAAAGCGCTTTCCCCGCAAAAGTTTTTCCTCTTTTGGATTGGAGATATAGGCGGTTTCGACCAGAATCGACGGAATTTCCGGAAGCTTGAGCACAAAGAAAGGCGCCTCTTGGACGGTCGCGAACTTCAGACGGTTCGTCGCGCCCAGCTCTCTGAGGAGCACACCGCCGACATTCCGGGACTGGTTTATGGTATGGGTCTGGAACATATCGAGGATGATCGGATCGGAGACGTCGTTTCCCTCACCGTTGGGAACCCCACCGATGACGTCGGCCAGGTTTTCATTCCTGGCGAGAATCCTCGCCGCCTCGCTGCTTGCAGCTCCGGTGGAGAGGCAGTAGACCGAACTGCCGCAGACCATCCGGTTTCTGGCCGCATCCGCGTGGATGCTCACGAACAGATCTGCTCCGTATTCCCTTGCAATCATGATTCTTTTCTTGAAAGAGACGTAATAGTCGCCATCCCGGGTCAGGAAGGCCCGGTAACCTTCCTTGCCGTTCAGGATGTCCCGCAGTTTTTTTGCGATCGCCAGCACGACATTCTTTTCGAAGGTCCCTCCTTTCCCGACGGCCCCCGGGTCATCGCCCCCGTGGCCGGGATCGATCACGACGACCCGGGCCTTGCGCGTGACCTTGATCCGTTCCCGGGCCTCGCTCTCCTGTTTTGCGGCATCCGGCATGACGAGATCCACAACGATCCGGTACGGCTTGTCCTGAAATTTTTTCAACTTAAAAACCGTGGCCTGGACCGGACCGGGGAGGGACAGTTCCACTCGCATACCGGAAGGCGGACGGGTGGAGAGGGCAATCCCCTCCAGCCCCGGTTTTTTCAGGATCGTCACTTGGGGAATATGGGAAGGGGGCAGGGTCTCCTCCAGATCGACGGCAATTATCCTCTCCCCTTTTTCAACGGTGAACGGGACGTCCTCGCTTAAGTCGATTACAACCCGGGTATGGTCCGGAGCCACCCAGTGGCGGATGTTCAGGATCTGGTTCAAGGCCAGGGCACAGGCCGGCCAGCCGGATCCGAAAACCAAGATGACCAGAATCAAGAAGAGCTTTACCGAACGGGGCATATCCGCATCCTGAAATATTTTGCGCATATGTATCAGCTCCGGCGGACAAATTCAACCCCGATTACGAAAAGAGATTGACATGACGCACCGTTGATGGCATGGATACCGGCCGCGGGAAAAGGGTTGAATATTGGCCCGGCCCGTAGTATGAGCTATAATTGTTATGCGGTGCGTTTGCGCCGGCAAACGTTTTTCAGGGGGCGATTAGCTCAGTTGGATAGAGCGCTGGTCTCCGGAACCAGAGGCCATGGGTTCAAGTCCCATATCGCCTACCATGCGGATAAATGTCTTGATTTTCATGGAGACTGGTGATAGAATCACAAGTCATTTTAAAGAGGACTCTCCTTGCCCGGACCCGTAGTCCGGGCTATAGAGCCGAAAGGAGGAAACAGCATTGAGAAGATACGAAACCATATTGATCGCGCATGTCGACCTTTCCGAGGATGAACTGACCAGCCTCATCGCCCGCTACAGCGCGATCATAACGGGCCAGAAAGGTATCCTGGTCAAGGTCGAACGGTGGGGAAAGCGGAGGCTGGCCTACCTGATCAGGAAGCAGGCCAGGGGATTCTACATCCTGATCGACTATGCAGGCGAAAGCACAGCCGTCAATGAACTGGAAAGAAATCTCAAAATCAACGACAAGATCCTGAAATTCATGACCGTCCTCAAGGATGGCGCGGTCGACCCCGCCGCCCTGGAGAAGGAGATCGCGGAGTCTGCGCAAAAGACGGAAAAGAAGGAGGAGGCCAGGGAGGCCGCCCCCGAAACGCCTCCGGCCGCCGCTCCGGTGGAACGCCTCGCACCGGAGGCAGCGGAGATTCAACAGACGGCTCCGGAAAAAACGACGACAGACGTGAAGGGGGATCATTGATCATGACGACGACACCTGCACCCAGGAGCCCCGGCAGAGGGGTCAGACCACAGAAAAAGTTCTTTCACCGGAGGAAATTCTGCCGTTTCTGTACCGACTCGAACCTGAAGATTGAATACAAGGAAACGCAGACGCTCCGTGATTTCACAACGGAGAGAGGCAAAATCATGCCCCGCCGGATCACGGGAAACTGTGCAAAACATCAGCGGGAATTGACCGTGGCCATCAAGAGGGCGCGGACGATTGCCCTGTTGCCCTTTGTCGTGTCTGAAGGATAAGCATTGCACATGACGGGTTTGAAATTTGGAAAGAGAAAAGGGGCCTATCTTTAATAGCGGCACGATCCGGGCCGTCGCGATCCTGACCTTCACCTTTCTCTTCGTGGCCCTGATTCCTTTTGTCGGTCCGGTCATCGTCATCCTCACGCCGTTGCCGGTTCTCTACTACTGCTCCCGTCTGGGCAGGCAGCAGGGACTGATGGTCTTGACCGTTTCGTACCTGGCGGCATTGGGAATTCTCGTTCTTTCGGGGCAACGCGTGAATCTGCCCGTTCTGTTGATGATCGGTTTTACCGGCGTGCTTTTCTCCGAGGTCCTGAAACGACATGCTTCCGTGGAAAAGAGCTTTCTGTTGGCCTCGTCGGCGTTGTTCTGCTTCAGCGCAGGCTTTGTTCTTTATCATTCCTTCCGGGCCGGCATCGCACCGTGGCAGATGGTGGAACTCTACTTGGGGGAGATTATCCGGGAAAACATCAAATTATCCGCCCAACTGAATGTCCCGGAAGAGCAGATCCGACTGATCCGGGAGAACACCCCGCAGCTCATCCGTTTTTTCGCCGGGATCTTTCCCGCCCTTGGCCTGTCGGGCATCATGCTCACGGTCTGGGTAAACCTGCTTGCCGCACGCCGTCTCTTTCGGATTCATGGCGTCGCCTTTCCCGATTTCGGCGATCTGGCCGCATGGAAGGCCCCGGAAAGGCTCGTCTGGATCCTGATCGCCGCCGGGGGGATGTTGTTTGTCCCCATGGAAGGGGCTACCGTCCTCGGAACGAACGTCCTGATTGTCTGCGGTCTGATCTACCTGTTCCAGGGCCTGGCCATCGCCACCTTCTTCTTCCGGCAGAAGCGGGTCCCCATGATTATCCGATGGCTGTTTTATGGCCTGCTCCTGATTCAGCAGTATATGCTCATTATTGTCATTGCCTTCGGTCTTTTCGACATGTGGATCGATTTCCGGAAACGGATCACGGGAAACAAAGACGCACACGCATAATCAATAATCCGGATGACGGCAACCGTAGCCGGCATACCCCAAGGAGGAACAGCATGAAAGTCATTTTGAAACAAAACGTGGATTCTCTCGGCAAGGCGGGAGATCTGGTCAAGGTTGCGGACGGTTATGCCCGGAATTTCCTGGTTCCCAAAGGGCTCGCCGCAGAGGCGAACAGCCGGAATCTCAAAGTCTTTGAACACGACAGGCAACGCATCCTGCAGCAGGCGGAGAAGATTCAGAAACAGGCCGAAGAAGCGGCCGTGAGATTGAATGGAGTGACCTGCACGATCGCCCGCCGCGTCGGCGAGCAGGAAAAACTCTTCGGCTCCGTGGGCGCGAAGGACGTCGAAGAGGCGCTGGCATCTCAGGGGATCGAAATCGACAAAAAAAGCGTCCTGCTGGACGAGCCGATCAAGGCGCTCGGCGAATTTCCGGTCCGGATCAAACTCAGCGCCGGCGTAACCGGCGAAATCAAGGTCGTTGTCGTGGCCGAATCCTGATCGCAACGACCGGTGTTCCGCAAGGACTTCCCCATGAAAGACATCGATGCCTCTCTGCATAAGGTGCCTCCCCAGAATCTTGAAGCGGAACAGTCCGTTCTGGGAGGCATCCTGCTGGACAATCCGGCCCTGAACACGGTTTTGGAAATATTGGATCAGTCCGACTTCTACAGCGATGCCCACCGGAAGATCTTTGCCGCCGTCATCGAGCTTTCCAACCGGAACGAACCGTGCGATCTGATCACCCTCAGCAACATCCTCAAGGATCAGAAAAGGATGGAGCAGGTGGGGGGAACGGCCTATCTCTCCTCGCTGGTAGACAACGTCGCCTCGGCGGCCAATATCGCCTATTACGCCAAGATCATCAAGGAAAAGAGCATCCTGCGCCGTCTCATCGGCACAGCGACCGAAATCCTGAACCAGAGCTACGACGCAAGCATGGATGTCGATCATCTCCTCGACGGCGCGGAACATGCCATCTTCGAGATCTCCGAAAACAAGATCCGCCCTTCTTTCTTTCCGATCCGGGACATCATCAAGGACAGCTTCAAAACGATCGAGCGGCTCTACGCCAAAAAAGAGCTGATCACGGGGGTGGCAACCGGTTTCGACAAGATGGACGACCTGACCTCGGGTCTCCAGAAATCCGACCTGATCATCATCGCCGGCCGTCCAAGCATGGGCAAGACCGCCTTTGCGCTGAATATCGCCCAGCATGCCGCCCTGGAAATGGACGTTCCGGTAGCCATCTTTTCCCTCGAAATGGCCAGGGAACAGCTCGCAACGCGCATGCTTGCAGCGGAGGCCCGGGTGGACTCCCAGCGTCTCCGCAAAGGGTTTCTGGGGGAGACGGACTGGCCCAAACTGACCACCGCCGCAGGCCGTCTCTCGGACGCCCCGATTTATATCGACGATACACCGGCGATCACCGTGATCGAGATGAAGGCCAAATCCCGGCGCCTCAAGGCGGAAGCGGGTCTGGGGCTCATCATCCTGGACTATCTTCAGCTCATGCGGGGGAGCGCCTACAAGGATTCGCGGGAGCAGGAAATCTCGGAAATCAGCCGCTCCCTCAAGGCCCTCGCAAAGGAACTCTCCCTGCCGGTCATCGCCCTGTCGCAGCTGAACCGGAAGGTGGAGGATCGAACCAACCGCCGCCCGCAGATGGCGGACCTCCGGGAATCCGGGGCGATCGAACAGGACGCGGACCTGATCGCCTTCATCTATCGGGACGAGGTGTACAACCGTTCGGATGACAACCCGGAAAAGGGGATCGCCGAAATCATCATCGGCAAACAGAGAAACGGGCCGACGGGCATTGTCAAGCTGGCCTTTCAGGAAAAATACACCCGCTTCGAGAATCTGACCCGCGCCGACGAAGGGCATTAAGATTCATACAACAAGGGTCGGACCCGTTTTGCATCCCATGGATTTTCAAATTGCGACAAAATCGATTAGAGCGGTGCTGTTTGATTTCGACGGCACGCTCACCGAACCCGGTTCGCTGGACTTCGGCGTCATCAGAGAAGCCGTCGGCTGCCCCAAGGGGCGCCCGGTTCTTGAATTCATCAACGGCATGGCGTCGCAGGCGGAGCGAGCCGAGGCGTTGAAAATCCTCGATGCATTCGAAGCCGAGGCCGCGCGGCAATCGCGCCCCAATTCCGGGGCGGAAGATGTGCTTGAATTCCTGCGCACACAGGGCATGAAGGTCGGAATCATCAGCCGCAACAGCATGGTTTCCATCAGGACCGCCCTCAACAACTTCGAGCGAATCCGTCCGGCGGATTTTGCCGTCATCCTTTCGCGCGACGATACCTACAACCCCAAGCCGAGCCCGGAGGGAATCCTGGCGGCTGCCGGCATGCTGGGTATTCCCGTTACGCAGGTCCTGGTCGTCGGCGATTTTGTCTTCGATGTCGAGGCGGGACGCAAGGCGGGGGCGATCACCGCCTTTCTGACCAACCGGGGTTCTTCGCATCCTTGTGCTTATCCATCCGATTTCACGTTGGAACACCTGGGCGAGTTGAAGGAGATCATAAACCTCTATGCGCCTTTTTGAATCAGAAAGTACGCGTAAACCGGAATCAAGCTTCAAGCAGCTTGGTTTCCGTCCCCAGATAGGGGATGGCGAGGGCCAGTTTCCGGAGGGCCTGTTTTTCGATCTGCCTGGCCCGCTCGCGGGTAATATGATAGCGGTCGCCGATCGCCTGCAGGGTTAGGGGGATATCCGCCATCACACGGTGCTGGATGATGAAAATCTCCTTTTCATTGAGTCCGGTCAGCGCCCCCGCAATGTTGTGCTGAACAAGTTCCATCTCCTCCTTTCGGATCAGCGCCGCTTCCTGGTCTTCCCCGTCATAGGTCAGATAGTCCATGTGCGTGGATTCCCCGTCCTCGCCCACGGCGGCATCGAGGGAGAGGTCGCGGCTGCTCATCCGCAAATCCATCTCCGCGATTTCGTCCGGCCGGACCCCGAGTGTCTCGGCGATCTCTGCAAACTCCGGGCGCTTCTCGGAGAGGCCCTCTAATCTTTTTCTGGCCTGGCTGAGCTTGAAGAAGAGCTTGCGTTGGGCCTGGGTCGTGCCGATCTTGACCAGGCTCCAGGATTTGATGATGTAGTTCTGAATATAGGCCCTGATCCACCAAACGGCATAAGAGATGAGCCGATACCCCTTGTAAGGATCGAATTTTTTCACGGCATGCATGAGGCCGATGTTTCCCTCCTGGACCAGATCGGAGAGCTTGAGTCCGTAATTCCGGTATTCGTGGGCGACCTTAACCACGAAACGCAGATTCGAGACGACCAGTTTCTCCGCGGCCTCCATATCGTTGTATTTCTTCAACCTCACGGCCAGACGAAACTCTTCATCCGCCGTCAGGATCGAAAAGCGGCTGATCTCCGCCATATAGCGGTCGAGTGTCCCTGTAACAACCGGAACTTCCAAATTCTTTCCTCCCGGGATGTTCAAAATTGTTTTATTTATACAGGGATGTTTCCGGGCAGTCAACCCCTTTCGCTTCGTCCCTTTTCCGTCGGGCCGACGCCCTACCGTTCTTGACATCCCCTCCCGCGGTGCATAATTTATGGTCGAAAAAATGGCTGCCTAAAACGGGAGGAAACTATCGATGAGATTCGATAAATTTACATTGAAGGTCCAGGAGGCTCTTCAGGAGGCTCAGAGTCTGGCCGGCCGGTACGGTCACCAGGCGCTCGATGGGGAGCATCTGTTCGTCTCTTTTCTGAAACAGCCCGATGGCATTGTCTCCGCCATCCTCAAGAAACTCGGGGCCGATCCCCGCCGGATCGAAGGCGAGGTGAGCAAACTTCTGGAAAAACTGCCTAAGATCGAGGGCGCGGCCTCCGGCCAGACCTACATGACCCCGAGGCTGAACCGCATTCTGGACATTGCGTTGGGTGAAGCGGCGCGCCTGACGGACGAATATGTGAGTGCGGAACATATCCTCCTCGCAATGGCCGATGAAAAGGAGGGACCGCTCGCAAAGATCCTCGCCGCCGACGGCGTCACAAAAGACGCAATATTCAAGGTTCTTGTGGAAATCCGTGGAAATCAGCGCATCACCGATCCCAATCCGGAGGAGAAGTACCAGGCGCTCAAGCGCTACGCCCGCGATTTCAACGAACTGGCCCGGAGCGGATCCTTTGATCCGGTGATCGGTCGGGATGAAGAGATCCGACGGGTGATGCAGGTCCTCTCGCGCCGGACGAAAAACAACCCCGTTCTGATCGGGGAACCGGGCGTCGGCAAGACCGCAATCGTCGAAGGGCTGGCACAGCGGATCGTCAACGGCGACGTCCCGGAAAACCTCAAAGACAAGAGGGTCATCGGGCTCGATATCGGCGCCCTGATCGCCGGTGCGAAGTACCGGGGCGAGTTCGAGGACCGCCTGAAGGCCGTCCTGAAAGAGGTGACCTCCGCCCAGGGGGAGATTATTCTGTTCATCGACGAGATCCACACCGTGGTGGGCGCCGGGGCGGCAGAGGGATCGGTCGACGCCTCCAACATGCTGAAACCCGCCCTGGCGCGGGGCGAGCTGCGCTGCGTCGGCGCAACCACGTTGAATGAATACCGCAAGCATATCGAAAAAGACCCGGCGCTCGAAAGGCGGTTCCAGCCGATCCTGGTCAGGGAGCCTTCCGTGGAAGACACCATCGCCATTCTGCGGGGACTCAAGGAACGGTACGAGGTCCATCACGGCGTCCGGATCAAGGACGCGGCCATCATCGCCGCGGCGACCCTCTCCAACCGATACATCAGTGACCGATTTCTGCCGGACAAGGCCGTCGATCTGATCGACGAGGCGGCCTCCCGGCTCCGGATCGAGCTGGACAGCCTGCCTGTGGAGATCGACGCGCTGGAGAGGCGCGTGATCCAGCTCGAGATCGAGCGGCAATCACTGAAGAATGAAACGGACCGGACCTCCGTGGAGCGGAGGGAGAAGATCGAAAAGGAACTGGCGGAACTCCGGGAGAACATGGATCGGATGAAGCTCCATTGGACGGGCGAAAAGGATGCGATCAAGGCGATCCAGACGATTAAAGGCAGGATCGAGGCCCTGCGGATCGAGGAACAGAACGCGCAGAGAAGCGGCGACCTCGCCCGGGCGGCGGAGATCCGTTACGGGCGGCTCGTCGAACTGAACCGGGAGTTGGAGGCGGAAAACGGCAAACTCGCCGAGGCGCAGAAGGACAGGCAGATGCTCAAGGAGGAGGTCGGTGAGGAAGATGTGGCCGAGGTCGTCGCCAACTGGACGGGCATCCCCGTATCCCGGATGCTGGAGGGCGACGTCCAGAAACTGATCCGGATGGAGGAGCGTCTCCGGCAGCGCGTCATTGGACAGGAAGAGGGGATCGCTGCGGTCTCCAGCGCTTTGCGCCGGGCCCGTTCCGGTCTTCAGGACCCGAACCGGCCGATCGGTTCCTTCATCTTTCTGGGACCCACGGGCGTCGGCAAGACGGAGCTGGCCAAGGCGCTCGCGGAATTCATGTTCGACAACGAACAGGCCCTGATCCGTATCGACATGTCTGAATTTATGGAGAAACATTCCGTGGCCCGCCTGATCGGCGCCCCGCCGGGATACGTGGGATACGATGAAGGCGGCCACCTGACCGAGGCCGTGCGGCGCCGGCCCTATTCGGTCCTGCTGTTCGACGAGATCGAAAAGGCCCATCCGGATGTCTTCAACATCCTGCTGCAGATCCTCGACGATGGCCGTCTGACGGACGGTCACGGGCGAACGGTGGATTTCAAGAACACGATCGCGATCATGACCTCCAATGTCGGCAGCCAGTGGATCCAGGACCCCTCCCTCGCTGATGATCGGCGGCGGGAAATGACGATGGAGGCTCTCCGGGGAACCTTTAAGCCGGAATTCCTGAACCGGATCGATGACATTATCATCTTCCGCTCGCTTGCGATGGCGGACATTGAGCGGATCATCGACATCCAGCTCGAACTGATCCGGAAAAGGCTGCAGGAAAGGAAACTGTCCGTGGAATTGACAGAAGGAGCCAAACAATATATAGCAGAAGCGGGATACAGCCCCGTGTACGGCGCCAGACCGCTCAAGCGGGTGCTCCAGAAACAGATCCTCGATCCTCTGGCCCTGCAGCTCCTCGAAGGGGCCTTCTCCGAAGGCGACCGGATTGTGATCGACCAGCAGGACAAGCGGGTGGTTTTTTATAAACAAGGAGGAAACGGATGAACACGATCAAGACGGGACTTTTACTGGGCGCTTTGACGGGCCTTCTCATGCTGATCGGCGGCTGGTTCGGCGGTCAGAATGGCGTCGTTATCGCCTTTTTCTTCGCCGTTGTCATGAATTTCGGAAGCTACTGGTTCTCAGACAAGATCGTTCTGCACATGGTTCACGCCCAGCCCGTTTCAGAGGGTGAGGCACCGGAACTTTACAACACTGTGAAGAATCTTGCACTGCGGGCCTCGATCCCGATGCCCAAGGTCTATATCATCCCCGGCGATACGCCGAATGCATTCGCCACGGGACGAAACGAACAACATGCGGTGGTCGCCGTCACGGAGGGCATCCTCCGGATCCTCGGCCGGGATGAACTGGAGGGGGTTATCGCCCACGAACTGACTCACATCCGGAACCGCGACATACTGATCGGCTCCATCGCCGCGACGCTGGCGGGCGCCATCGTGATGCTCGCCCACATGGCCCAGTGGGCCGCGATGTTCGGCGGGGGCCGCAGCGATGACGACGAGGGGGGTGGAGGCAACATCATCGGCTTGGTTGTCATGGCGATTCTTGCCCCTCTTGCCGCCACGCTGATCCAGATGGCGATCTCCCGGTCGCGGGAGTACCTGGCCGATGCGGGCGGGGCGCAGATTTCGGGAAAGCCTTACGGCCTGGCGGGCGCCCTCGAAAAGCTCTCCCGGGCATCTAAGAACATTCCCATGAACGCACATCCCTCGACGGCCCATATGTTCATCGTGAATCCCCTGACGGGACGTTCCTTGATGAATCTCTTCAGCACTCACCCGCCGATCGAGGAGAGGATCGCCCGCCTGAGAAGCATGAGACCGATGTAATACTTGAGGAGGTTTTATGGCTGAAAAAAAGATGGATGCGGATAAAGGTTTTGTAATCAAGGACCGGCGCCACTTCGACGAATCCGGCGCCGCCCGCGGGGAGGAAGAGGCAACGGCGGAAGCGAAGAAACCGGAAGAAAATCCCGACGCGGGGCGCCAGACCTCCCCCACGGAAAATGATTCACACGAAACGAAGGACGCCCCCCTTCCCGAAATCAATTTCGCGGGTTTCATCTACTCGCTCAGTACAACGGCGATGTACCACTTCGGGGATTTCCCGGATCCGGTCACGAAGGAGGCAAACCGCAATCTCGACGCCGCCAAGCAGACGATCGACATCCTCAGCATCCTGAAGACGAAAACAGAGGGCAACCTCGATGAGACCGAAAAGCAGCTTCTGGACGGGATCCTCTACGAATTGAGGATGCGTTTTATCAAGGAAATGACCCATCCATGATCACGAAGGCTTCGCCGGCCAAGATCAACCTCTATCTGCGGGTCCTCCGGAAACGGGAAGACGGATACCATGACATCCTATCCCTCATGCAGAAAATCACTCTCTTCGATGAAATGACCTTTGCGCCGGCCGGCGGGGGAATCGCGGTCCATTGCCCCGGTACGACCCTGCCGGAAGATGGGGGAAACATTGTTTACCGGGCGGCAGCAGCCTTCTTTTCCCGGATCGGCGCATCGCCGGACATCGAAATCACCCTTCGGAAACGGATCCCGATCGCCGCAGGACTGGGCGGCGGCAGTTCCAACGCCGCCACGACCCTCATGACCCTGAATGAAATGTATGGATCTCCTCTGACCCGTGAAGAACTGATCGAGATCGGCACGGGGCTCGGGGCGGACGTCCCCTTTTTCATATTCGGAAATACCGCCTGGGCCTCCGGGATCGGAGATCGCCTCGCTGAAGCGCCGCCCCTCCCCCCCTGCCGTTTTATCCTGATCCATCCGGGCTTTGAAATCTCCACAAAATCGGTTTATCAGGGGCTCAATTTGGGATTGACAAAGCAGGGATTTAATTATAGCATCCCATGTTTTTCCACAGCGGAAGATTTGATCCGGGGCCTCACGAACGACCTGGAAAAGGTCACGATGAAACTTCACCCCGTTCTGGATGAGGTCAGAGCCCTCCTGCTCGCGAGCGGCGCCGGCGGCGCCCTGATGTCGGGCAGCGGACCGACCGTTTTCGGAATCTTCACGGACAGGGAGTCCGCGGACAGAGCGGAGAAGAATCTGGGACAGCAAACCCGGTGGCGGGTATTCGGGGCGCAATCCCTGTAGGGGAAAGGGGTCACCGGTCAGGGGTTACCGGTCATGGGCTTTTCACCCATCTCCCATAACCTGCAACCGCTTACCTGCTTTTTTTGGGGCGTCGTCAAGCGGTAAGACACAGGAATTTGGATCCTGCATTCGGAGGTTCGAATCCTCCCGCCCCAGCCAATTGATGCGTTGAAGGATATCAAAATGCTTGAAAGAATCAGGGTGTTTACCGGAAATGCGAACGTGGCTCTCGCCCAGAAAATTTCGGAGAACCTGGGCGTATCCCTCGGGAAGGCCCATGTGACGGCCTTCAGTGACGGCGAAACCCGCGTCGAGATCGACGAAAATGTGCGCGGTATGGATGTCTTCATCATCCAGCCCACCTGCCCTCCGGTCAATATTACACTGATGGAACTCCTGATCATGATCGACGCGGTCCGCCGGGCCTCCGCGGACCGGATTACGGCCGTAATCCCCTATTACGGCTATGGGCGGCAGGACCGCAAGGTGGCGCCCCGGGCGCCGATCACCGCCAAACTGGTCGCCGATCTGATCACCCGGGCGGGGGCCAACCGGGTCCTCGCAATGGACCTTCATGCCGGTCAGATCCAGGGTTTCTTCGATATTCCGGTAGACAATCTTTTCGCGACCCCGGTCCTGCTGGATCATATCAAAAAGAAATACCACGGCGATAACATCGTGATCGTTTCGCCGGATACGGGGGGTGTAGAAAGGGCACGCGCCTTCGGAAAAAGACTCGGGGCAAGCCTGGCGATCATCGACAAGCGCCGGGAGGGACCGAACGAAGCCCAGATCATGAACATCATCGGCCATGTCAAGGGAAAGCAGGTCATTCTTCTGGACGACATGATCGATACGGCCGGAACAGTCGTTCAGGCGGCGGAGGCGCTGATACAGGAAGGGGCGATCGAGGTTTGTGTCTGTTGCACCCATCCTGTCCTTTCCGGACCGGCCATCGAGAAAATTGAACAATCGGACATGAAAGAGGTTATCGTGACGGACACCATTCCCCTGCATGAAAAGGCGAGGGCCTGCAGCCGCATCAAGGTCCTTTCCGTCTCCGGCCTCCTCAGCGAAGCGGTCCGAAGGATCTACTACAACGACTCAGTGAGTTCATTATTTATTTAGGAGGAATCCCCATGGAGGCGACTGCATTAAAGGCCTTTACCCGCGAGAAAACCGGCAAGGGGCCGGCGCGGCGTTTCAGGAAAAAAGGATCGATTCCGGCCGTGTTTTACGGCCGCGGCGAGGAGGCCATTCACCTTTCGGTCAATGCGGCCGAACTGCTGAAGGTGATCCAGGCGAAAAAAGAAAATATCTTCGTCAAGCTTCTGATCGAGGGAGAGAAAAACCTGGAAAAGCTTTCCCTGATCAAGGAGCTCCAAATCGAACCGGTCAGCAGGCGGTTTTATCATGTCGATTTTTACGAAATCCGCATGGATCACAAGCTGACGCTGGATGTCCCTCTCCGTTTCGCCGGCATTCCCATCGGCGTTCAGAACGGCGGCGAACTCCAGCATCTGAAGCGCGACCTGAAGGTCTCCTGTCTTCCTTCGGTTCTGCCCGATTTCATCGAGATCGACGTCACCGGTCTGGATATCGGCAACTCGATCAAGGTGCAGGACATCCGGGTGCCGGAAGACATTACGGTCCTCGACCCGGGTGATGTAGGCGTGGTCATGGTGGCCGTGGTGAAGGTTTCCGTACCGGCCGAGACGGAGGCGGCGGAAGGCGAAGCCGCAGCGGAAGGGGAGCCCGCGGCAGGGGGAGAAACCCCTCCCAAGGGGGACGCGAAAGGCTGACGACACCTCTGATCGTCCCTGTGCAGAGTGATCAGGGAACACTGCACACGCAGATTCGGGGGATGGTGTGAAGTTAATCGCAGGACTGGGAAATCCGGGAACCCGGTATCGGATGAGCCGGCACAACGCAGGTTTTCTGGTCTTGGACCAGTTGGCTCTGCAACAGAACATATCCATCAATCAAAACCTGTTCGATGCCCATATCGGAAAAGGAAAGATAGCCGGCAGTCCTGTTCTGCTCGTCCAGCCGCAGACCTTCATGAATCTGAGCGGCACGGCGATCCGGAAACTGGCTGACTATTTCCGAATAGACCTTGAGAATGTTATCGTCGTACATGATGACCTGGACCTGCCCTTCCAGACGATCCGGTTGAAGGCAGGCGGAGGACACGGAGGGCATAAGGGCCTGATTTCTGTCATGGATCATCTTGGCGCAGGGGAATTTCTCAGAGTCCGGTTCGGCATCGGGAAACCGGCCCGCAAGACCATGGTCGAGGGGTATGTCCTGGAACCCTTTTCCGAAGAAGAGGTGGAATGTCTGCCGCAACTCACACAAAAAGCGGTGGAGGCCGTGACGGACATCATCTCATCCGGAATTCGGGCGGCGATGAAAAAATATCATGAAAAAGCAAAGACAAACTTAAACAAGGAGGGTTGAATCATGTGCATCGGAAAACACGGTTTCTGGTCCCTGTTATCCTCGCTCGCCATCGTTCTGTTTCTGATGACCCCCATGGCCTTCGCCGGCGAAGCGGACATCAATCTGCCCGATCTGGCCCAGGTGAACTTCATGGGTGGAACACTCGGCGGTCTGACCATCCTGAATGTCGGCCTCGTGATCTGTCTGATCGGAATGGCTTTCGGCTGGATGCAATACATGCAAACGAAGAATCTGCCAGCCCACCAGTCCATGCTGGACGTCTCCAACACGATCTGGGAAACCTGCAAGACCTACCTGTTCCAGCAGGGAAAGTTCCTCGCCGGTCTCTGGATTCTGATCGCCATCTGCATCATATACTATTTCGTCGGCCTGCAGGGCACCACGATCGGCGATGTTGTGGTGATTCTTTTCTGCTCGATCATGGGGATTCTGGGTTCCTACGGCGTGGCCTGGTTCGGCATCCGCATCAATACGGTAGCCAACTCCCGATCGGCCTTCGCTTCCCTGAGCGGCAATCCCTTGAGCATGGTCAATATCTGCCTGCGCTCCGGCATGAGTGTCGGTCTTCTGCTCGTCAGCATCGAACTCTTCTTCATGATCCTGATTTTGGCCTACATCCCCAAGGAACTGGCCGGCCCCTGCTTCATCGGTTTCGCCATCGGCGAATCCCTCGGCGCCAGCGCACTCCGAATCTGCGGCGGCATCTTCACCAAAATCGCCGATATCGGTTCCGACCTCATGAAGATCATCTTCCATCTGCCGGAAGACGATCCGAAAAACCCCGGCGTCATCGCCGACTGCACGGGCGATAACGCGGGCGACAGCGTCGGCCCCACGGCGGACGGGTTCGAAACGTACGGCGTCACCGGTGTCGCCCTGATCGCCTTTCTTGCCCTGGCGCTGGCCGCCAATCCCGCGATGGGCGGCAAACTGATCGTCTGGATCTTCGCAATGCGCATCCTGATGATCCTCACCTCGCTGGTTTCCTACTTCGTGAACGATGCGGCAAGCAAGTCCCTGTTCACCGGCAAGAAGGAATTCAATTTCGAACATCCCCTGACCAATCTGGTCTGGATCACCTCCTGCATCTCCATCGTCGTGACCTTCATCGCCAGCTACATTCTGCTGGGCGATGTGCCCTCCCCGGGAGGCATCTCCGCCTGGCTGGCACTCTCGATCATCATCAGTTGCGGCACCATTGCCGGCGCGCTGATTCCCGAATTCACCAAGGTCTTCACCAGTACAAATTCCCGCCACTGCGATGAGGTCGTCAATGCCTCCCGCCAGGGGGGGGCGTCGCTGAATATCCTTTCCGGCCTGGTCGCGGGGAACTTCTCCGCCTTCTGGGAGGGCTTGACAATCCTGGTTTTAATGCTTATTGCCTATCTGGTTTCCCAGAGCGGTTCGGTTATGTCCCTGATGCCGGATGCCTTCAAGTTCGCCGCCCCGGTCTTTGCCTTCGGTCTGGTCGCCTTCGGTTTTCTGGGCATGGGCCCCGTCACGATCGCCGTGGACAGCTTCGGCCCCGTCTCGGACAACGCCCAGTCCATCTACGAGCTTTCCATGATTGAAAGCCGAGAAGACGCCAGAGAGATCGTCAAGAAGCATTTCGGCGTCGAAACGGATTTTGAGAAGGCCAAACATTATCTCGAATCGGCGGACGGCGCGGGAAACACCTTCAAGGCTACCGCCAAACCGGTCCTCATCGGCACCGCGGTCGTCGGCGCCACCACGATGGTCTTCGGGATCATCATCCTGCTGGAAGGCCTCTTTGGGAACGTCGTCGCAAAGCTCAGCCTTGTCCAGCCGGAGATCATCCTGGGCCTCCTCATGGGCGGCTGCGTCATCTACTGGTTCACCGGCGCCTCCATACAGGCCGTGGTGACGGGCTCCTACCAGGCCGTCGTCTACATCAAGGAGCATATCAAACTGGACAAGAAAGAAGCCTCCCTGGCCGATAGCAAAGAGGTCGTTAGAATCTGCACGCTCTACGCCCAGAAGGGGATGATCAACATCTTCGTCGTGATCTTCTTCATGGCCCTGGCGCTCGCCTTTTTCAACGCCTACTTCTTCATCGGTTATCTGGTCGGCATCGCCTTCTTCGGTTTGTTCCAGGCCATCTTCATGGCCAACGCGGGCGGCTGCTGGGATAACGCCAAAAAGATCGTCGAGGTGGATCTGAAGCAGAAGAACACCCCCCTGCACGAGGCATCCGTCGTCGGCGACACCGTCGGCGATCCGTTCAAGGACACCTCTTCCGTTTCCCTGAACCCGGTCATCAAGTTCACGACGCTCTTTGGTCTGCTCTCCGTGGAAATCGCCGTGACGATGCAGAACGTGGGGCTGAAACTGGGATTGGCGGTGCTTTTCTTCCTGATCGCCCTGATCTTCGTCTACCGTTCCTTCTATGGAATGCGGATCAGTGGTGAAAAACTTTAACACGGGTTTGTAACCCTAATAAAAAAGGCGTCCTTTTCCAGGGCGCCTTTTTTATGCTTTTCCCGCGGTGTGGCCGCTGAACGCGAGCAACTCCTCCCAAGCCCGGTCGACCTCGCGGCTTGTCTCTTCGACGGACCCCTCACTGCCAATCACGATGTCGGCATGGGGGATCTTCTCTCCGATCGGCATCTGCGCGGCAACCCTTCTTTCCGCCTCTTCCCGCGTAAATCCGTTTCGCGCCATCAGCCTGCGGATCTGTCCCTCCGGCGAAAGGTAAACGAGCAGGACCAGATCCACCATCGTCTTGAGTCCGGCCTCGATGAGGAGCGGGATGTCGGAAATGACGATGGCATCCGCCCTTGTCTTTTCGATTTCACTCAAACGTCTGCGCCACTCGGCAAAGACAGCCGGGTGGACCAGACGGTTGAGAATATCCCGCTTCTCCCGATCCGCGAAGACGATGGCGCCCAATTTGCGGCGGTCGATCTGCCGATCCGGAAGGAGGATCCCTTCCCCGAAATGGCTGACAATCCCCCGCCACACCGGCCCCTCCGGCTCTTCGACTGCATGGGCCAGGTCATCGAAGTCGATGAGGATGGCCCCTTTGGCCAGCAGCATCCGGGCGACGGTTGATTTACCGCAGGCAATTCCGCCTGTCAAACCCACATTCAGCATCTTTTTCCCCGGACAAAGGGATGGGTTTTTGCCTCACGCCTCGCATCTCTTGAGGTTCCGCATGAAGATGATGCGCAGCCCTTCGAGGGTCAGCATCTCGTCAACCACGTCGATATGTTTCGCCTCCCGCGCGATCAGATTGGCCAGTCCCCCGGTCGCGACAATGAGCGGTTCGGAGGCAATCTCGGACTTCATCCGCTCGACGATCCCGTCAACAAGACCCGCATATCCGAACATGATCCCCGCCTGCATGCCGCTCACCGTGTCCTTGGTGATGACGGAGCGGGGCTTGCTGAGTTCCACCCGGGGAAGTTTTGCCGCCCTCTCGAAGAGGGCCTCGCTGGAGATCATGATCCCAGGCGCAATGCAGCCCCCCATGTATTCCCCCTTCGGCGAGATATAGTCGAAGGTCGTCGCGGTTCCAAAATCGACGATGATCATCTCCCTCCGGTATTTCTCATAGGCTGCAACCGCGTTGACGATCCGGTCCGCCCCCACCTCTTTGGGGTTGTCGTAGAAGATCGGCATGCCCGTCTTCACCCCCGGTCCGACGATCAGGGGCTGGATGCCAAAATACTTCTGGCAGAGCGGTTCAAGGATGTTGAGCATCGGCGGGACAACGCAGGAGATGATGATGCTCTTGACGTCCCTGGAACTGATCCGGCTGTTGTTGAAGAGGTTGAGGATGAGCATCCCGTATTCGTCGACGGTATGATCGATGACTGTCCGGATCCTCCAGTCGTGGACCAGCACCTCCCCGTCGTAAAGACCAAGGACCGTATTCGTATTCCCGACATCGATCACCAGAAGCATATTTTTTTACCCCTTTTCGATTGTCGCATCGCCCGCCGTGATCCGCCGGACGTCTCCCCGACCGTCGGCGAGAAGAAGCGCCCCGTCCCGGTCGATGCCCGCAACCGTCCCTTCCTGCACCTCATCCCGGAAGAGAACCCGGACGCGCTTCCCCTGCATATCCGACAGGGCAAGCCACTCCTCCCTGACCGGCGCAAATCCTGCGTGCATAAAGGTTTCATACCAACTTTCCAGACTCTCACAGAGCAAAAACGCCACATCCTCCCGGGAATGCTCCCGGCCCGTCTCCTCCCGGAGTGATGTGGCGGTGTCGCGATGCCCCTGATCGAAATTCTCACTCTTGATATTCACATTCAGGCCGATCCCGAGGATCACCGCGCTTGATCCCCCGGCCGTTGCCATTTCCGCCAGGATTCCGCAAACCTTCCTGCCCCGGATCCGGACATCATTCGGCCATTTGATTCCCACGCCCGCAGGACAGATCGCAGCAATCGCCTCTGCGATGGCCACCCCTGCCAGAAGGGTGATCTGTGAAATCTCCGATGGAGCGACTGCCGGACGAAGAATGACGGAAAGGTAGAGATTGCACCCGGGCGGCGACTGCCAAACCCTTTGCAGACGTCCCATTCCGGCGGTCTGACGGTCGGCGAGGACCACCGTCCCCTCGGGCGCACCCCCACGCGCAAGCTCCATGGCGAAGCGGTTTGTCGAATCGACTGTTTCCCGATAGTGGAACGGACAGCCGATCTTTCTTCCGGTCAGTCTCAACCGGAGGGCCTTTGCGTCGAATTGCATCCCGCTCATTATCCCGTAAGGAAAACTTTGGAAAATACCCTTCCCCATTTTGTCATTCCCGCGCAGGCGGTAATCCGGAAGGTCTTGAACGACTGGATTCCCGTTTTCGCAGGAATGACGATTTGCCGAATTTCAGAAGCAGTTCAAAATTCCCATAAGGAGTCTGCCTGAGGATCCGGCCGTTGAGATGCCATTACGCCTCACGTCTCACGTTTTTCCACCCGGACCACATTGAGGGAGATATCCGCCGCCGCCGCGGAATGGGTCAGGGCACCCACCGAGATGAGGTCCACACCTGTTGCGGCCACCTCCCGGATCCGTTCCAGCGTCATGTTCCCCGAAGCCTCGATCGGGATCCTCCCCGCGATCATTTTTACCGCGGCGGCCATCTCCGGAAGGCCCATGTTGTCGAGAAGGATCGCGTCCGCGCCGGCAATGAGGGCCTCTTCCAACTCCCCCTTGTTTTTCACTTCCACCTCGATCTTCAGGGTATGGGGGATCCGGCCGCGTACCCGCCGCACCGCATCTCCGATGCCGCCCGCCGCCGCGATGTGGTTGTCCTTGATCAGCACCCCGTCATAGAGGGCGTAGCGGTGGTTGAACCCCCCGCCCGCGCGGACGGCGTACTTGTCGAGGATCCGGAGGCCGGGCGCGGTCTTGCGGGTATCGAGGATTTTTGCATGCGTTCCCGCGATTGCATCGACATATCGGCGGGTGAGGGTGGCGATCCCGCACATCCGCTGCAGCAGATTCAGTGCGACGCGCTCCGCCGTCAGTATCGGGGCAAGACTGCCGGAGATCTCTGCAAGGACATCCCCCTTGATCGCCTTCTCCCCGTCCCGCTTTCGGGACAGAAAGGTCAGGGCGGGTTCCAGCGTCCGGAACACCTCTCCAAAGACCGCGATCCCGGCCACAACCAGCCCCGCCTTGGCCGTCGCCCGGGCATAACCCGTCTCATCCCCGCGGAGCACCGTCCCGGTGGTAATGTCCCCCGGCCCGATATCCTCTGCGAGGGTTTTCCGGATCAGTTCATCCAACACATGAGGAGGCCACATACTTTCAATCCCCCTAATTTACCTTAAAAAGGGGGGACAGCTCCCTATTTTTAGCTCCCTATTTTCCTTCGGTAAAATAGGGAGCTGTCCCCCCTTTTTCCCCTTTTCCCGAGGAATCACGATTTCAGGGATAACGAAGCCAATACACCGTAAATTGATCCGGCTAAAGCGCCGCCACTCGCCGCAGGGCCGCATCCAGGGCGATCTTCTTCTCCCCGAACACGCGGGCCTTTTCCTGCTCCTTCTTCACGACCGCCTCCGCCGCCTTTGCCAGAAACTCCGGGTTGGCCAGTTTCTTCGCTACGACGGCCAGCTCCTTTTCCACCTTCGCGATCTCCTTTCGGAGACGGCCCTTCTCTCCCTCGATATCGATCACCCCCGCGAGAAAGACGTAAACCTGCACGGAACCGGCCACCGCCGTGGCGGCCCCCTTCGGTTCTTCCGTCTCTCCGGTGATGTCCAGCCCCTCCAGATTGGCCAGATTCCGGATGTAGACCCTTCCCCGCTCCAGGGATCTTCTCAGATCTTCGGAGGGCGCCGCAAGGGTCACATTCAGTTTCAGCGACGGCGCCACATTCATCTCCCCGCGGATGTTGCGGATGCGGGTGATCACCTCCATGATCCGCCCCATCTCCTTCTCCGCCCCGGAATCCATGAAGGCATCGTCCGTCTCGGGGAACGGGCTGACCATGATGGAGGTTCCGTCCGCCACGAGATTCTGCCAGATCTCCTCGGTCAGGAAGGGCATGAAGGGATGAAGCAGCTTGAGAGAGTCCGTCAGGACCGCAAGCAGGGTCTCCTGGGCGGCCCGCCGCCCCGGCGGATTTTCCCCGCCATAAAGAACCGGCTTGATCAGTTCCAGGTACCAGTCGCAGAACTCATGCCAGACGAATTGGTAGACGGCCGCAGCAGCGTCGTTGAAACGGTATTCGTCCAGCCCCCGCACCACCTCGGCGATGGTGCGGTTCAGCCTTGCCCGGATCCAGCGGTCGGCAACGGACCGATCCCCCTCGCATACGGGAACCGCAGCATGGCAATCCTCCAGGTTCATCATCGAGAATCGCGTTGCGTTCCAGATCTTGTTCACGAAAAACTTGTACCCCTCGATCCGCTCCTCCGACATCCGGACGTCCCGCCCCTGGGCGGTGAAGGCCGCCAGCGTGAAACGGAAGGCATCCGTTCCGAATTTATCCATCATCTCCAGGGGATCGATGCTGTTCCCTTTCGACTTGCTCATCTTCTCGCCGTTCTCGTCCCGGACGAGGGCATGGAGATAAACATCCCGGAACGGGACATCTTTCATCACATAGAGCCCCATCATCATCATCCGGGCAACCCAGAAGAAGAGGATGTCGAAACCGGTTACCAGCAGCGACGTGGGATAAAAATCCTTGAGTGCTTCGGTTTTTTCGGGCCATCCCAACGTCGAAAAAGGCCACAACCCGGAACTGAACCAGGTATCGAGGACATCCTCTTCCTGACGGAGCTCCGTTCCGCCGCAGTCGGGACAACGGTCGGGATCCTGCGCGGCGACGATCATCTTCCGGCACCCTTCACAGGTCCAGACGGGGATCCGGTGGCCCCACCAGATCTGCCGTGAGATGCACCAGTCGCGGATGTTGTTCATCCATTCAAAATAGGTGGCCTCCCAGGTTGACGGCACGATGCGGGTTTTTCTCGTCACCACCGCGGCGATCGCCTCTTTGGCGAGGGGGGCGATCCGTACGAACCACTGCCGGGATACGGCGGGTTCGATGTCGGTCTTGCAGCGGTAGCACTGGCCGATATTGTGCGTATAAGGTTCCGTCCCGATGAGGAAACCCCTCTGTTCCAGATCGCGGACGACGTTCTTCCGGCACTCGTAGCGGTCCTGGCCCCGATAAACCCCGCCGTTTTCGTTGATCGCGGCGTTATCGTCCATGATCCGGATGATTTGAAGCCCGTGCCGTTCCGCCATGGCGAAGTCGTTCGGATCGGAGGCGGGTGTGATTTTGACGGCGCCGGACCCGAATTCCATCGTGACGTAATCGTCGGCGATGATCGGGATCCGCCGGTTCATGAGAGGGAGGATGACCTCCCTGCCGATCAGGTTTCTGTATCTCTCATCATTGGGATTCACCGCCACCGCCGTATCGCCGAGCATCGTCTCCGGCCGCGTCGTGGCGACCACGATCTCCCCCTCTCCTTCCGCAAAGGGATACCGGATGTTCCAGAGGTGTCCCTCCTCCGGGTGGTACTCGACCTCCAGATCGGAGATCGCGGTCCGGCAGCGGGGGCACCAGTTGACGATGTAATCCCCCTGGTAGATGAAACCATCGTTGTAAAGCCGGACGAACACCTCGCGGACGGCCTTCGAAAG
>JAFGRP010000025.1 GCA_016935075.1 Deltaproteobacteria bacterium
GATCGGTCTCGCCTTCCAGATCGCCGACGACATCCTCAATGTCGAGGGGGATCCGGCCCTTCTTGGAAAGGGAACAGGGAGCGACGCGGCCCGCGGAAAAATCACTTTTCCCGCCCTCCTGGGGATCGACGCCTCGCGCACCCGGGCGGAGGAACTCGTCATGGAAGCGGTTGCATCGTTGGCTCCCTTCGGCGATGGGGCGGCGCCGCTCCGGGCGATCGCACGGTATATCCTGGAACGGAGGTCCTGAAGAGACCATGGCGGAAGAAACAAAACAGGATATTCTGTCAAAAGTTGACGATCCCAAAGATATCCGGATTCTCAGCCTGCCGGAGCTGAACCGTCTCGCGGAGGAGATCCGGGAGAGGATGATCGAGACCGTTTCGAAGTGGGGCGGCCATCTTGCCTCCTCCCTGGGAACGGTGGAACTCACGCTCGCCCTCCACTACGTCTTCGACACGCCGCGGGACCGCCTCATCTGGGACGTGGGGCATCAAGCCTACACCCACAAGATCATCACCGGCCGGAAGGGACGCTTCAGCACGCTTCGCCAGCGTGGGGGAATCAGCGGTTTCCCGAAACGGGAGGAAAGCCCTTACGACACCTTCGACGTGGGACACAGCGGAACTTCCATCTCCGCGGCGGCGGGGATGGCCGAAGCGCGCTGTCTCACGGGCGAGGATTTCCGGATCATTGCCGTGATCGGCGACGGAGCGATATCCGCCGGGATGGCCTTTGAAGGGCTGAACTGGACCGGAGACCGCCGCAAGAACCTGATCATCATCTTAAACGACAACGAGATGTGCATCTCCCCCAACGTCGGCGCCCTCTCCTCCTACCTGAACCGGATCATGACCGGCCAGACGGTGAACCGGATCAGGGCGGAGGTTAAGACCTTTCTCAAATCGGTTCCCGGCATCGGCGAACAGATGCTGAAGTTCTCCCGCCAGGTGGAGGAGTCGCTCAAGACCTTCTTCGTCCCCGGGGCGATTTTTGAAGAGCTGGGCTTCACCTATGTGGGTCCCCTCGAGGGACATCGCCTTGATCACCTGATCCGTAATTTGAAGAACGTGAAGTTACTGGAAGGACCCATCCTGGTCCACGTCGTCACACAGAAAGGGAAGGGCTACAAATTCGCCGAAGACGATCCCTCACGGTTTCACGGCATCCCGCCGTTTGACATCGACACGGGGGAAACCGTTGCCGCCGGCGGAACGCCCACGCCCCTTTCCTATACGAAGGTGTTTGGCCAAACGATCATGAAGCTGGCCGAGGAAGATCCGCGGATCGTTGCGATCACGGCGGCTATGTCCGAGGGAACGGGGCTTGACCGTTTCGCCGGCAAATTCCCCTCCCGGTTCTACGACGTGGGAATGGCCGAACAGCATGGGGTAACTTTTGCCGCCGGGCTTGCCACGCAGGGGTTCGTCCCGATCGTCGCGATCTATTCCACATTCATGCAGCGCGCCTACGACCAGGTGATCCACGATGTCTGCCTGCAGAAGCTGCCCGTAGTCCTGGCGTTGGACCGGGGCGGCTTCGTCGGGGCCGACGGCCCCACCCACCACGGCCTGTTCGACTTCGCCTTCCTCCGTACCGTTCCAAATCTGATCGTCATGGCGCCGAAGGACGAAAACGAGCTCCAGCACATGCTGAAAACCGCCTCAGGTTGCGGCAGTCCCGTTTCCCTGCGCTACCCCCGGGGCAAAGGGGTTGGCGTTCCGCTGGACGAGAATCCCCGGATTATCCCCGTCGGAAAAGGCGAAATTCTTTTCGATCCGCCGGGTGCGACGGCCGCCGTGGTCGCCATCGGAAACTGCTGCTACCCCGCCATGACCGCTGCCGGAATGCTCCAAGCCGAAGGGATCCCCGTTCGGGTCATCAACGCCCGGTTCGTCAAACCCCTCGACGCGGAGATCCTCTGCGCCGCCGCGCGGGAGTTCAAGAGGATCGTTACCGTCGAAGAGAATACCCTGATGGGAGGATTCGGCAGCGCCGTCCTCGAACTCTTCGCGGAAAAGGGGATCATCGACGTTTCCGTCCGACGCCTCGGTATCCCGGATGAATTCGCCCCGCAAGCCACCCAGAAGGAGCTCCGGCGTATGTATGGGATTGATGCGGAGGGGATTGTCAAGGCCGTCCGCGAACTGTCCTAACACCTAACGTCAGCCATGGACAGCGACGAGGGATGGCGCGCATCGAGCGCCATCCCTCGTCGCTGTCCATGGCATTGTTGGGGTTCCTTTTACTTGTATAGAAGCCACTGCCTGGCTTCTTCGACGGTGCTGAATTCACCGGTTGTTTTGCCTCGGTTCGCTTCCACGGTGGAGGTGAATCTCACGTCCTGGCTGGACTTCGCATCCGAGGGCAGAACGTGCGCGATTTTCAGGTGCGTCGTGGTTTCGGCTAGTTTCTTGCCGAATGTGAAACAGCCTGTTGTAGAAAACGCTTCAGTACTAAGTTCTCGCAGATCAACGAGAAGACTTGAGCACACATGGCGCTCGGTCAAGGTGACAGCTTGATTCATCGCTGAATAATGATCGTCCCTCGTGCAGGGGCTTGACACAACCACAAGAACAAACCCTTCCTCAGCAAATGAAACTGAGTATGGCATCGTCTTCCTCCTTCTCCAGCCCCAACGATTAATATACCCAATGATTGGTATCCGATATTTGATATAATCCTATAGTAAATTATCAGAGAATGCCAAGGAAAACATCCTTAATATCAACGCAAATATCCTATCACCATTGAGCATTTTGTGATACTAAGAGCCCCATAGGTAAACTATGGGGAAAACCTCCACTTAACGGTCGGTAGTACATCCTTCGGGGTTCGGGAGGCGTGATATTTACGGGGTTTGGAATGACAAATCCGAAGACGCGGAAAATCCGGCTGGATTGCCTGCTCGTCGATCGCGGCCTGGCGGAGAGCCGCCAACGGGCGAAGGCGCTCATCCTCGCCGGGGCAGTCCTCGTCGGCGATCGTCCGGCGGACAAGGCGGGAAGCGCGGTTCCCGTAGATGCGGAGATCCGGATCCGGGGTGAAGAGAACCCTTACGTCAGCCGGGGCGGCCTCAAACTTCGGGGCGCCCTCGAGACGTTCGGCCTATCCGTCCGGGGCCTGATCGCCCTCGACGTCGGGGCCTCCACCGGAGGCTTCACCGACTGCCTCCTCCAAGCGGAAGCAACGAAGGTCTATGCGATCGATGTCGGCTACGGCCAGCTCGCCTGGAAGCTCCGGGAGGATCCCCGGGTCGTCTGCATCGAACGGACAAATATCCGCCATTATGACGGCGAAGGCATCACGGACGGGATCGACATCGCCGTGATCGACGCATCCTTCATTTCGCTCCGATTCGTGATTCCCCCTGTTTTAAAGCTGATCGGAAATGGCGCCATCGTCCTCGCCCTGATCAAGCCGCAGTTTGAGGTGAAAAGGAACGAGGTCGGCAAGCGCGGCGTCGTCCGGGATCCGGCACTCCATGAACGGGTTCTCGCGGAGACGGTATCCTTCTGCCGCGACCTCGGTCTCGATGTCCTGAAGAGCTGCGCATCCCCGCTCACCGGACCTGCAGGAAACCGGGAGTTTTTCATCTATCTGAAAAAACCACCGGAAGGTGAAATCGCCGGTGACACGGGAGAAACAAGATGGCCATAAAGCTTGCAAAGACGGCCGGCTTCTGCATGGGGGTAAAGCGGGCCGTCGATGTGGTTCTCGATATGGCCGGCCGCCGGAGCGGGGAGGCCATCTACACGTATGGTCCCCTGATCCACAACCCCCAGATGATAGAGCTCCTCCGGAAAAGGGGCATCATCCCCATCGGGAGTCTGGATGAGATCAAATGCACCCCCGCCGGGGCGGCGATGGTAATCCGCGCTCACGGGATCTCCCCCGACGAAAGAAAGAAAATCAAGGAAAAGGGGTTCCGGATTATCGACGCCACCTGTCCCAAGGTGGCCCATGTCCAGGCGATCATCCGGAAACAGGTGGCGGCAGGCTTTACGGTCCTGATCGCAGGGGATTGGGAGCATCCGGAGGTAAACGGTCTGCTGGGATTTGCAGGCGAGGCGGGGATCGTTCTCGGCGTTCCCGAAGATGTGGATCGCCTCCCTGCTTTGCCGAAGGTGTGCGTCGTCGCCCAGACGACGCAGAGCCTGAAGGATTACGCAGCCATCGTCCGGCGGGTGAAGGAGCGATTCCCGGAGGCGGTCATCTTCGACACAATCTGCGACTCCACAGAAACGAGGCAGACCGAGATCAAGGCGCTCGCCGCCGAAACGGACGCCGTCCTCATCATCGGAGGCCTGAACAGCGCGAACACACGGCGCCTTGCGGAACTCGCGAAACTTCAGGGTAAACCCGCTTTCCATATCGAGACCTCCGGTGATCTCCAGGGGATCGACATCGAACCTTACCGGAGGATCGGCGTCTCCGCCGGTGCCTCGACCCCAAACTGGATCATCGACCAGGTGGTGGATCATCTGACCGGCCGCCTGGGAAAGAGGGAGGAATTCCTCCGGTATCTCTTCAAGATCTGGGTTTTTGCCGTCCGCATGGATATTTACTCAGCCACGGGGGCGGGTTGTCTCTCATTTGCCGCCATGCTCCTCCAGGGACTGCCGGTGACCTTCCTTCCCATCCTGACCGCCTCCCTTTACGTCTACGCCATGCACGTCCTCAACCGCTTCACCAACCGGAAGGCCAGCAGCATCAGCTCCTTCCGCGAGGAGTCCTATCTCCTCCACGAAAAGATCTACGTCGCACTGGCCGTTTTCTCGATGATCCTTGCGCTCAGCGCCTCCTTTGCCGCAGGGACGGCGCCTTTCATTCTCCTGTTCGTCATCTCCCTCTCCGGTATTCTTTACAATACGAAGATTTTGCCGCCGGGATGGCGATTTCAGAGTCTGAAGGACATCCCGGGATCTAAGAACATCGCAACCGCCATTGCCTGGGCATCCGTCACGGCGCTGCTGCCGTGGATCGAGGCCGGACCGATCCCCGCACCCGGGGTTGTGACGGCCTTCCTTTTCATTGCCGCCATCGTCTTCATCCGTTCCGCGCTGTCGGATATCCTCGATATCCAGAGCGACAGGCTGATCGGCCGGGAAACCCTCCCCGTTCTCATCGGCGAGGGGAAAACCCTCACCCTCCTTCAGGGGATCTCCGGCCTCCTGTTTGTCCTGCTCTGCGTTGCCCCTTCGGCCGGATGGTCGACCTCGCTCAGTTTTTTTCTATTAGCCTGTGTATTTTATATATGGATTTGTTTCAAACTTTATGATAGAAGGTCCGGGTTTTCCGGAGTCGTTCTGGAAGGCCTCCTGGAGAGCGGTTACATCATCGCCGGAATCATTGCCTTTTTATGGCTCGCGGCGGTTCGGGGTCTGTCTGCCTGAACCGGAGGGATCGTGATAAAAAAACCGTGGACAACGGCCATCATTGCGCCCCTTTTCCTGGGCATTCTGAGCTGTGGCGGGCTCCGCTATTCGGAGGTGTCACCGGATGCACGGGATTTTCATCCCCAACGGATCGCGGTCCTTCCCGCCGATACCAGGGCCTTTGCGGAAGCCAAGGGCGACGTCGATCGTCTTTTCGCCGAGGTCCTGAGCGAAAAGAAGTGGTTCGCCGGCGTGGTCGGAGGGGAAACCATCAGCCGCCGTATGGAATCGGATGGAACGTTCAGGCAGGTTATCACGGACTACCTGGCGAAGCTTGCGAACGTCAATTTCTCCGATCCGGCGCTGAGCGGAACGATTGGCGGGATGACCGGCGCCGAGGCTTTTCTGCTCGTCCGCGTCGATTACTGGAACTACACGACGCAGAGCAGCGATAAGATTGCCAAGGTCAGCCTCAGCATCAGGATGATCGAGGCGAAGACGGGAAAGACCCTCTGGACGGCGGGTCATCACAGGATCAGCGACTATATGATCATCAAACCGGACCTTCCCGATGTGGCGAGGGCTCTCATCCGCGAGATGATCGGCTATATGCCGCACTGACAGTCTATTTAGAAAATCGCTGATCCAGGCTGTTCAAAAATGTCTGGATGCAAGGCCCCCGAATTCGAAGAATCGTGGAGCAAAGCGGGACCAATCCTGAGCCGTGAGGCGTAATGGTACGGTGAACGACGAAGGATGAGGGAAACGCAGCAGACAGGCGTTTTTCAACAGCCTGCTGACAAACCGTTAGATACCGATGTAAATGGAGAGAAGAACAAATGAAGGAAGAAGTGAAGAAGGTAATCGACCGGATCAGACCCGGTCTCCAGGCGGATGGCGGGGATGTGGAATTGATCGACGTGGGCGACGACGGCGTGGTTAAAGTGAGGCTTGTGGGGGCCTGTCACGGCTGCCCGATGGCCCAGATAACCCTGAAGAACGGGATCGAAAAATCTCTTAAACAGGAGGTTCCCGCCGTTAAATCGGTGGTTTCCGTTTAAAAGACCGAACCGGAAGGGTCGGTCAATATAAAAAATAGCAAAGGAGAAGAATATGGCGTATTTTATTACCGATGAATGCATTGCATGCGGTTCCTGTCAAGATGTATGTCCGGTGGAGGCGATCAGCGAGGGGGATGACAAATATGTCATCGATCCCAATTTGTGCACGGATTGCGGCACCTGCGCGGAACAGTGCCCGGTCGAGGCGATCAAGCCCGGGGAAGAGAAATAGATCCGCATCGGGTTTTTTCTTCGAAGAGGGGAAACGCCACGCCGCCGAGAGGCTGAGGCTTTCCCCTCTCTTTTATGGTATGGAACCCTTGAAAATCGTGATCCCTCCGCGCGCCGGACATTTTTCGACCCTGTACCGGAAAATGGGGACAGCTCCCTATTTTCCTGCGGAAAAATAGGGAGCTGTCCCTAATTTTCCTGCAGGGTGCCCCGAAAAATCTCCAATGCGCGCTTTAAGGGATCCGATTTTCAAGTTGCACAAAGCGATCTCCATCATAAGAACCGATTTGAAACGCGGGTTTGATTGAACAGGCGGGAGCATGGGAAAATTTATCACCTTTGAGGGCGGCGAGGGATCCGGCAAAACCACCCAGATCAAACTCGCGGCGGACTGGTTGAAGGAGCGCGGCATTCCTGTCCTTGCGACCGCCGAGCCCGGGGGAACACCACTCGGCCGGAAGATCCGCGAGATCCTGCTCAGCCGGAAATCTTGCGCCATCGGCGCCGAGGCGGAACTTCTTCTCTTTTCCGCCGCCCGCGTCCAGCATGTGCGGGAAACCATCCTCCCCGCGCTGGAAGCGGGGCAGTGGGTCCTCTGCGACCGTTTTACGGATGCGACGCTGGCCTATCAGGGCTTCGGCCGGAAGCTTGATGTCGAATTCATCCGCACATTGAATGACTTTTCCACATGTTCGCTCAAACCGGATCTGACCCTGCTCCTCGATCTCCCCGTGGAGGCCGGTCTTGCGCGGGCTAAAAAGCGAACGGCCGGCATATGCCCGGAGGCGGCTGAGGACCGTTTCGAGCGGGAGGAGAGAATCTTTCACGAGAGAATCCGTGAAGGGTATCTGAGTTTTGCAGCGAATGAACCGGAACGTTTCCGGATCATCAACGGCGCTGCGGATGTCGAGTCGGTCCGGCGCGAGGTCTGCCTTCACCTGTCGGCCCTGCCTTGAAATCTTTTTCCGGAAAGAAATGACGGCATGAGGTTCAAAGAACTCTACGGCCACGAAAAACCGATTTCCATCCTGAAAAACGCGATGGCCGGGGAACGCATCGCGCATGCCTATCTCTTCTATGGGATTGAGGGGGTCGGCAAGAGGACCGCAGCATCCATCTTTGCCAGGGCGCTCAACTGCGGCGGGGAAGACCCGCCCTGCGACGCCTGCGCCTCCTGCCGGAAGGCGGCGCATAACAATCACCCCAACATCATCACGATCCGCGCGGAGGGGCAGTTCATCAAGATCGGGGCCATCAAGGAACTCCAGGGGCGGATGGCGTTCCGTCCCGGGGAGGGGAAACGGGTTTCCATTCTCGAAGAGGCGGACCGGATGAACGCACCCGCGGCCAACGCCCTCCTCAAGACCCTGGAAGAACCGGCCGCGGGGAATGTCCTTCTGCTGACCACCGCCCGGTCCCATGCCCTTCCCATGACGATCCTCTCCCGCTGCCAGCATCTCCGCTTTGCGCCGCTTCCGCGGGAAGAGGTGGCCCGTTTCCTCCGGGAGAAGGAAGGACTGGACGCCGCAGCGGCGGCGGCACTTGCCGCGGCGTCCGGCGGCAGCATCGGCAGGGCGATTGAGATGAACCGGGAGGATTACCTCATCCTGCGGAACGGCATCCTGGAACACCTCGCACAGGATGATCCGGCCGATCTGCTGAAAAGGATCGCGTTTGCCGGCCGCTTCGGAACGGAGCGGGAAGAGATCCTTGAACGCCTCCGGATCCTCCGGGGCGGTTACCGGGACAGCCTGATCCTCCGGGAGACGGGAGAAACGGAAAACCTGATGTTCCGGGACCGGGCCGGGGTGATCGAAGCGATTGCAACACGCCTGTCGGGGATAGACCTTCTGCATAACATCGCAACGGTTACGACGGCCATGAACGCCATCACCCAGAACGCCAATAAGCCGTTGACTTTGGAGACCATGTTGATTAAGCTCACATGAAAAAACAACCGCCCTGGGGTGACTCGGCTTGAAAAATATCGTCGGCGTCAAATTCAAAAAAGAAGGGAAGATTTACAGCTTTCATGCGGCAGATCTCCCTTTGAAGCGGGACGACCTCGTCGTGGTCATCACGGACAACGGCCAGGCTATCGGCACCGTCGCAACGGAGGTCAAGGCCGTCCCGGATGAACAGTCTGCCGCCAATCTGAAGGATGTCCTGCGTCCGGCCACGGAAGAGGATTTCCGGATCCGGGAAAACAATCAAAAATTAGAGCAGGAGGCAATGCAGTTCTGCGTCCGGAAAATCGCGGAGCGGCAGCTGCCCATGAAGATGATCGACGTGGAATGTCTCTTCGACAAGAGCAAGATGCTCTTCTCCTTCGCAGCGGAGACCCGGGTGGATTTCCGGGATCTGGTGAAGGATCTCGTGCAGCGGTTCCGGACCCGCATCGAGCTCAGGCAGATCGGCGCGCGGCAGGAAGCCCGCATCATCAAGGGACTCGGGATATGCGGGCGGGAGGTGTGCTGCGCGACTCTCCTGCACACCCTGGGCCGGGTTTCGGTCAAGATGGCGAAGGAACAGAACATGTCTCTGAACCCCGAGAAGATCTCCGGCCTCTGCGGGAGGTTGATGTGCTGCCTCGGCTTCGAATATGAGGCGTACGCGGATCTGAAGAGAGACATGCCAAAGTGCGGGAAGATGGTCCAGACCCCCGAGGGAAAGGGAAAGGTGATCCGCCAGAGCGCCCTCAAGGGAGAGTTCGTCGTCGTTCTCGAAAACGGGAAGGAGGCGACTTTCAAAACGAAATGATAAATAGCGCGCGAGTCTCCGTTAATGGGAATAAATGGGGACATGTTCCGTAAGCCCGGAGGGATCGGAACGTGTCCCCGGAATCAGGTGAATTATGGATGACGCTTTTTATATCACGACACCGATCTATTATGTGAACGCCTCGCCCCACATCGGGCACGCCTATACGACCATCGTCGCCGACGTCCTCGCCCGCTACCACCGCCTCCGCGGCTGCCGGACCTTCTTCGTCACCGGAACGGACGAGCACGGCGACAAGATCGTGGAGGCGGCGCAGAAGGCGAGTGTCACGCCGAGGGAATACGCCGACCGGATCAGCGCCCAGTTCCGTGCCCTCTGGCCGGAGCTTGCGATCACCAACGATTACTTCATCCGGACGACCGATGTGAGCCATGAGGAGACGGTCAGACAGATCCTCCGAAAGGTTCATGACGCGGGTGACATCTACTTCGGCCAGTATGAAGGATTCTACTGTGTGGGTTGTGAACGCTTCTACATGGAGAAGGAACTGGTCGACGGGAAGTGTCCCGACCACCAGACCGCGCCGGAATTCCGGAAAGAGAGCAACTACTTCTTCC
This sequence comes from Deltaproteobacteria bacterium, assembly GCA_016935075.1. Taxonomy (GTDB): domain Bacteria; phylum Desulfobacterota; class Syntrophia; order Syntrophales; family UBA5619; genus UBA5619. The sequence continues at coordinate 10,009 of JAFGRP010000025.1, forward strand.
GGATGGGGAAATACCAGGAGTGGCTCATCCGGCACATTGAGGAGAATCCGGAGTTCATCCGGCCGGAACGGTACCGGAACGAAGCCCTCGCTTTCCTGCGCGATCCCCTGGAGGACCTCTGCATTTCGCGGCCGAAAAGCCGCCTTACCTGGGGGATCACACTGCCGTTCGACGAAAATTACGTGACCTACGTCTGGTTCGACGCGCTGATCAACTACGTCACGGCGGTTGGGTATCCGGACGGCGAAAATTTCAAAACCTTCTGGCCGGCCGCGCAGCACCTGATCGCCAAGGACATTCTGAAGCCCCACGGAATCTACTGGCCCACGATGCTCAAGGCGGCCGGGATCGAACCCTACCGGCGCCTGAACGTGCACGGATACTGGAACGTCGATCAGAGCAAGATGTCCAAAAGTCTGGGCAATGTCGTAAAGCCCCTCGATCTGAGGGACAAATACGGACTCGACCCCTTCCGTTATTTTCTTCTCCGGGATATGGTTTTCGGCCTCGATTCCAGCTTCAGCGAGGAGGCTTTCGTCCAGCGGATCAACTCGGATCTCGCCAATGACCTGGGGAACCTCGTCAGTCGGACGATGCAGATGGCCGTAAAATACGGTAACGGACAAGTCCCGGAGCCCGCGGTTGTCGTCGGCGAAGACCTTATTCTCCGGGAGGCAGCCGCAAAGACGGTCACCGAGGTGGAGGCCTGCTTCGAAACCTTAAGCCTTCACAAGGCGCTCATTTCCATCTGGGAGTTCATCAATGTGACCAACAAGTACATCGTCGAGCGCGAACCCTGGGTCCTGGCCAAGGATCCGGCCAACCACGCCCGTCTGGAGACGATTCTCTACAACCTGCTGGAGGCCCTGCGGATCACCGCCGTCCTGATCGCCCCCTTCATGCCGGGTTCGGCCACAAAGATCCTGGAGCAACTGGGCATTGCCGATCCCGCCGGCCAGAATTTTCAGGGCATCCGGAACTGGGGCGGTCTTGAGGCGGGGAGCGGACTGAAACGCGGGGAACCCCTCTTTCCCCGGGTGGAGATCCGCGTGGAGGAGGCAAAACCGGAAGAGCCCCCAAAGGCGGCTGCACCACCGCCCATCAAACCGGAGATCTCCTACGAGGAGTTCGAGAAGGTGGACCTCCGGGCGGCAAAGGTCCTCGCGGCGGAGCGGGTTCCCAAATCGAACAAGCTGCTCCGGTTGACGGTGGAAATCGACGGGGAGCGGCAGATCGTGGCAGGCATGGGAAAGGATTACAAACCGGAAGATCTCATCGGCAAAACCATCGTCGTCGTGGCCAACCTGAAGCCGGCAAAACTGATGAGGGTCGAATCCCGGGGCATGCTTTTGGCGACGGATACGGAAGACGGCCTCACGCTCCTGGGCTTCGACCGGCCGCCGAAAACCGGCGCAAAGATCCGCTGACACCCACCTGACCTTCCGGTCTTGCGCCAAGCCGGCCTCGATCGTCTCCCGGACCACACCCTTGACGCCCTGGACCTCCGCCTCCGGATCCTTCGTGATAAGCCTTCGCTCTTGACGTCTTGGACACCCTGCAGCTTACTTCAGGTTATTCCATTTCTTCACATTTCTCAATTCATCAAACTGGGAAGCCACATAACGAGCCATGGGAAAAGAAGCAGCGCAAAGACACAGAAGGTATTCACGAAAAAGAACGGAATACAGCCACGGTATATTACCCCCATGGTAACCTCCGGAGGGGCAATCGTCTTCAAATAGAAGGCAGAATACGCAAACGGGGGTGTCATGTTCGAAATGGTTAAGGTTGTGCAGAAAAGGATGCCAAAGTAAACCGGGTCGAGATGGATGGCATTGCATAAAGGTCCGAAAATGGGTGTAAGGATGAAGATCAGGGCGATCCAATCCATGACAAACCCCAGCAACCACACAACCCCAAGCATGATCATCGTTGTGCCTATGGGTCCGGCCTGAAATGAAAGTATGATTGTCCTCAGGGCCACATCACCACCTGTCGCTATGAAAACCCCGGTAAAAAGCTGGCCCCCAAGACAGATCATAAGGACGGCAGCCGTGATCTTGAATGCGCTTGCGGTCGCTTTCGTGAGGGTTTCCAGATTGAATCTTCCCTCTATTGCAACAAGGATCATGGCACCCAGTACACCCATTGCGCCTGCTTCTGAAGGGCCTACGAGACCGAAGAAGATGGATCCCATGACGGCAATAATCAGAAAAACCGGTGGTATCAGAGACCGCATGACCAAACGGGCTAATGCTTTTCCGTAAATTCTCTCTTCCTTCGCTATCGGCTTTCCTATTTTGGGGTCAACAAGAGACCATATATACACAAATATCATGTACATCACCCCAAGAACTATCCCGGGAAGAAGAGAGGCGACATAAAGGGTAGAAATAGACACCCCTGCGGCGCAGCCGTATAAAATCAACATGAGACTGGGAGGGATCATCACCCCCAAGCCACCTCCAACCATTACGCTTCCTGTTGCCAGGCTTTTGTTATACCCGCGGGATAGCATGGAAGGCAGAGCAAGCAGTCCGATCAGAATCACCCCTGCCCCGACAATTCCCGTACAGGCTCCAAAAATTATCGCCATTGCAATCGTGGCGAGTGCAAGGCCACCTCGAACAGGCCCCAGCAACTGATAAAACGCCTCGTAAAGTTTTTCAGCCACTCCTGCATGTTCCATGAGCGTTCCCATATAAATAAATAAAGGAGCCGCCACAAAGGCATAATTTGTCGCCATGCCAAAGGCCTGAACGGGATAGAGGGGGAATACCCGGTCTCCCATCAGAAAGTACCCAAAAATCAATGAGATGGTGGAAAGGGCGAAGGCAACATGAACGCCCATGACGATGGCGCCAACGATAACCGCAAGCATGATCAATGACCACATTTCGGGTCCCATCTTATTGCCTCCTTAAAGATTTAACAATGCGAATAAAATCCGCAATACTTTGAAGAAGGAATAAGAGGAAAGCCAACGGAATCATGAATCTCCATGGCCAAATGATTTCGCCCCATTGACTTGTGTTGCTGATCTCCTCACCCACCATCGAAAGGATCGCAACCTTGGTTCCAAACCATACCATCACAAATGCAAAAGGGAAAATGATGATGACTAAATTAACCAGTTCTATGATCGCTTGGGTTCGGGAAGAGAGCATATTCAGGATGACATCGACCCTAATATGTCCCTTTTTGAGTTGAATGTAAGCTGCGCCTCCCATAAAGAATGTAGAATAGATCATCATGGCCACATCAAATCCCCAGTCGGTTGGACTATTGAAGCAATACCGCGCAAATACTTCATACAGCACCACCGCGCTCAGGATCACCGCCAGCCAGAGCAGGATCTTTCCACTCCAGAGACTGATGTTATCGATACAATCCAGAATCCTCATTCGAATCATCCCTCTCCTTAGTACCTTATCCTTATATGGCGCAGTACTACGGTGCTGCGCCATATAAGGATTTCATAAACTTTCCCTAATGTTGCAACATGGTCTAACCGGAAACGGACAAGCGGTTAGTTTACCCTCGCCCTTTTTTGCTCCCGGGGTTTATGATGCCCCTTTCACGAGTCCCAACTCGCCGCCCGTCATATTGAGGTAATCTATCCAGCGCGCGTACTTCCCGTAATCCTTCTGAAATTTAGCCCAGGATTCCAAAATCACGGCAAGATCCTTATGTTTTTTGGCTTGTTCATACGAGTAATCTGCGGTTGCTTCATCCACCGCCTTAACCACGCTCTCCGGCAACATCAGGATCTCACACTTCTTCTCTTCCGCAGCCTTCTTTAACGTCAAGAAATCCTGCTCAACATTCCATGTCAATGAACGCAGAACAGAATCTCGGCTCGCCTTTTCAACCGCCTTCTTCATATCGGCAGGAAGTTTATTCCATTTATCAAGATTGACGGCCCAGATCATAAAGGGGGAAGTCGATTTCTTCGGGTGAAAATAGAGATATTTAACCACATCGCAAAATCCGACGGGGTAGGTGCAGCTCAGGTTTCCGTACTCCATGGCATCTATCACTTTTCTTTCTAATGCCGGAACCATTTCCGCTTCGGAAAGCACAACGATAGACATCCCCATCTTCGTGAGAACCTCCCCCCTGGCTCCCGCAGCTCGCATCTTCAAGCCCTTGAGGTCGGCTACCGTATTAATCTTCTTGTTTGAATAGATCCATACCTCCGTCGAGACGCAGTTCATGTAAAGGGGATGGGTATGGTAGCGTTTGTGGTAAATATCTTCGAGAATTTCTTTACCGCCCCCATTGTAATACCAGATGATCTTTTCAATGGGACTTTGGCTACCGGGTGCATCGCAAAACCACTGGCCTCCATAAGCCTTGGATTTGCCAACGCAGGTGCACCCCATTCCAAAATCAATGATGCCCTGACCGGCCGCATCAAATACCTGTCCTGCCGGGCAGAGCTCACCGGCCTGATGCAATTCAATCTGGAGGCGCCCGTTCGTGTATTTTTCAATCAGGAATTCGAAGTCTTCATTGGTATCATAAAATCTGTTCGCACGGGTACAGAAAGCTTGACCCTTCCATTTGAATTGCTCTTCTGCAGCTTGGGCAAGTGGAAGGCCGCCCATTACAGCCCCTGCGGCTACAGCGCCGATCCCGGCACTCTTTAAAAAATCCCTTCTGGTCTTTTTCATTTGAGCCTCCCTGTATTAAAAATTGTTTTTTAATGGCTGATTGTTCTCTCTCCCATCCGTAATTTTTACCATACTCATGGCACCTCGATTCCGATTAGATTAACGCCAATCACCTCCTCTGTATGAATTTTCCGCATTCTTTTATAATTTCTTATACGACACTGCAGCATCGCCGGTTAATACTCGAACAACTTCATTGGAATCAATGCCTATTGTTTATTGTATATTGTTAGGTTGTTTTTATCCCAAGAGGCAACCCTCCGTCAAGAAATTTTTTGAGTTTTCTTTGAATTTTTTCGGATTTTTATCGCGGCGGGCATGGGAAAGAATTACAAAGCATAGCGACACCCTCCCCCGGGAGGAACCGGAGCATCTTTGGGCTACAAACGTAAGGCTGCTTGAGCCCTCCGGGCTGCCGCTACAACTCCAGACAGGAGTCTGGAGTTTTGGGCGGAAGAAAATGAACAACCCCGCAACAAGCTGCGGGGTATCCAGGACATCTTATTTTTTCTCTTTTAGCGTTTCCGATAAGCCACATTTGCACACCCATCGAACATCCTACCGGACCGGATTTGCGTGATTCCTTCTATATCTCCCGTGCAATCCGTGCGGCATCGGCAATGGCCGCCAGGGCGTTGGCCGGCTTGAGGGCGTCTCCCACCACATGGACTTGAGCAACTTTACCCTCCAAGGTTCTGGCCAATTCGTCGCGGGGTCTTGCGCCGACGGCCAGGACCATCGAATCGAAGGAACCGATATTCTTTTTTCCGCATTCTTTCCCGTTCACCATGACCCCATCGCCGGACACGCGCTCCACCTTGGTGGAGACGAATATTTCGACACCGTGATCGGAGAGACATTGATTCATGTATGGTTTTCTCACGATACCGATTTCTGACGCGATTTCGTCCAACATCTCGACGACGGTCACTTTTTTCCCCTGTTCCGACAGAAATTCTGCGGTCTCGATGCCCACCATCCCGCCGCCGATCACGAGCACCCTGTTTCCGACATTACCTGCATTGCCCGCCAGAACGTCATGCGCGGTCACGACCTTGAGATCCTCCGACCCGGGGATTTTGAGGAGGATGGGCGTTACGCCCGTCGCAACGATTGCGACATCCGATCCCGCCGCCGCAATATCTTCCGCCGTCGCCTTTTTGCTGAGCAAAACCTTTACCCCAAGCTTTTCGATCTGGTTTTTGTACCAGCGTATCACTTCGAGATATTCCTCTTTACGGGGGGGAACACAGGCGAGGATCCACTGGCCGCCCAATCGATCCGTCTGTTCGTAAAGCGCCACATCATGGCCCCTCAGTGCGGCGACCCTCGCCGCTTCCAGACCGGCGGGTCCGCCGCCGATCACAGCGACTTTTTTCGGACTCTCTGTCTTGGTGATTTCGTATTCATCCTCCTTGCCCACTTCAGGATTGTAGAGGCACGTCCAGGATCTCCCGGCCCGGACCTCGTCGTAACATCCCTGGCAGCATCCGATACATCGCCGTATTTCGTCCGGGATGCCATCGACAACCTTCTTCGCCCAATCGGGATCACAAACAAGCGCCCTGCCAAGGCCGATGATGTCGGCCTGTCCTTTTTCCAGAATCTCTTCCGCTTGCCGGGGAGTGATGATTCTCTGGACAACGATCACGGGTACATCGACGAACGGTTTGATCTGCGCGACGAGGTCCACGATACAGCCTTGACCCGCATCGACGGGGGGCATACCAAGGTGCCTCACGTGATGCCCGGCGCCGGCGGTAAAGTGCAGGGCGTCCGCACCCGCCTCGACCAGCATGGGCGCCATCCTTTTGGCCTCTTCAACCGTAATCCCCCCTTCGACGAGATCCGAGGCCACCATTCGGAAGACCACCGGATAAGCCCTCCCGGTCCTCTTCTTGATCCGCTTGACGATCTCCAGGGGGAATTTCATGCGGCCTTCAAGACTGCCGCCGTACTCGTCGGTCCTCTTGTTGAAAAGCGGCGTCATGAAATTCTGCACGAGGAATCCCTGCACCCCCTGAATTTCGACCATGTCCGCCCCGGCTTCTTTTGCCCGGGCGGCGGCGGCGGCAAAGTGTTCCACGATCTCCTCGATCTCCCCTTTGGTCAGGGCGCGGCATTTCTCCCCCGTGACCGGGGAAACCATCTCCGATGGCGCAACGGCCTCGGTATGCGTCACGTGGAAGTGGGATTGACTCCCGGCGTGACACAGCTGCAGCGATACCTTCATGTCGTAATCGTGCATGGCCGCCACAAAGTCTTTCCATGCCGGAATGAACCTGTCGTCCCAAATTGCGTCGTGACGATCCTCAGGTTGGACATTCGGCATGATCGTACAATTGCCCACAGTGGCCAGCGCGATGCCGCCCTGCGCACGCCTCAGATAGAACCGTTTTTCCTTTGCCGTAACGAAACCGTCCGCAGCTCCCAGACGCGTGACCATGGGCGCCTGGATAATACGGTTCTTCAACTTGACGGAACCGATTTGAATCGGAGAAAATAGACGATGGAAATCCCGCTGATTCGACATTCGATCACTCCTTCATTTCTCTTGCTCTTCGGATTCCGTTCGGAAACGGAATCCTGCCTTTACCTTCTCGATATTTTCGATTGAAACCCTTATCCTACGGCATCTTCCGATTCGGCAATATTCCTGCCGCTTTCGTCCAGAAAATGTTTAACTTCCTCCTGGTCCACATCCAGCTTGTCCATTTCGACCAGAGGCGCCTGCTCGGCCCTCTTGCAGATCAAAGGAATGGGCGAAACCGGAAGGAAGAAATGGGAGAGCAGACCGATACCGACCAAAACGAACCCGATAAAATCGGTCATCAGACTTGAAGACATCAGGAGCAAACCTCCCCCGAAAAAGAGAAAACGCTCAAGCACCGTTGTCGGTCTTTTAATATGGCCGAATGTGGCCGCCTCGATAAAAAACATCGCCACCATGCAACCGATCAATACCCTCAGCGATTCCATCACTGTACCTTCCATGAGTATGGCAGGTTGAAAAATGAAAAAATAGGGGACGATATATCCGCCGAGGCTCAAACCCATGGCATAAACGGCAACACGCAACCAGGATCCTCCCGATATGGCACGCGCCGTGAAAACAGCCACGCAGACGGGCGGCGTGATTGCCGCCGCGATCGCGAAGTAGAAGATGAACAGATGCGTAGCCAGCAAGGGCAAATCCAGGCTCTTCATGATCGGCATCAAGGCGGCGGCGGCCACCACGTAGGCGGCCGTCGTCGACATGCCCATGCCAAGGACGATTGCGACGATCATAACGCCAAACAGGGCGTAAATTTTTATCCCTCCGGCGATTTCCATGATGAACTGGGAGATCATGATGCCGAATCCCGTCGCGTTGATGATGGTGACCACCACCTGGACGCAACTCATCATGACGACCAGCATGACGAGAGACCCGTTGACGCCGCTGTAAAACGCCTTCAAAATTCCCTTGACCCTCGGCCATATTACCGAGGGTTTCCAGGAACCGTAGAACAGAAAAATGGCGATCGCCGAAATCATCGCAATGGCGCCGCATTTCTCAGGCTGGACATAGGTTATCAGCAGATACACCAGGAGCCCGATGGGTACGACCGTGCCCAGAATTTCTTTCAGATTCGACAATTCCTCGGCCTTCGGAATCAGACGGGTCGGGAGCTTGCCCAAACCGTTTCGCCCGGCGAGACAATAGACCCCGGCGGCGATTCCGAATACGAAACAGATGGAGGGAATGATCGCTGCCTTCACGACCGAGGCGTAGCTGATGCCCACCAGCTCCGCCATAATGAAGGCGCCGGCCCCCATGATCGGTGGCAGGATCTGCCCGCTGCAGGATGCCGCCGCCTCGGTCCCGCCCGCAATTTCCGGTTTGTAGCCGAACTTCTTCATGGTGGGAATCGTGAAAGTCCCTGTCGTGGCGACGTTTGCCACCGTAGCGCCCGTGATCATTCCCAAAAATGAGCTCGCAATAACGGCGATCTGCGCTGCGCCACCGCGAATCCTGCCTCCAATGAAACGAGACAGTTTAATGAAGAAGCTGCCAAGACCCGTCGCAAAAAGGACCGGGCCCAAAAGAATAAAAATGGCGACGAGACGGCTGACCATATCCGTCAGGACTCCCCAGACGCCCTCTGTTGTAAGATAAAAGACGTAAAACAGTTCGTAGACGGGGTAATGGGCATGGCCCCATTCGCCCGGGATATGATGGCCGAGCAGCATGTAGGCGGTGAAGACGCCTACCAGAATGGGAACCATGATCCCGATGGTCCTCCGCGTCGCTTCAAGAAGAACGAAAAACAGTATCCCGCCGAGGTAAAGATGGTACGTCTCAAAGCTGAACGGCATGAGAACAAACGTTTCCCAGAAAAGGCTGATGATCAGGCAGGGAACAACCCCCATAACCGTCAAGAGAATATCCAGCACCGAGGGATAATTTTTCGTTCCGTAGACCAACAGGGCGCAGGATTTCGACTGTTCTTCCGCAAGATGACGTTTGCTCATGGGGAAATTGATAAAAACGATGGACAAACCCATGGCCACCATCAACGAACCCTGAAGAGCGGGGTGAAAGGCGCCCAGCAGACAAGTCCCGATTACGAAAACGACAGTGATGACCGTAATGACGACCGTGTAACCCATCCAGAATCCGGTAAGATTTCTTTTGTTCATAAAAAACGGCGCCTCCGTTGCTCTCCGATCCCCTCGCAGTTGGGTATTGCCGGGGGAACGACCTGCTCTGTTTTCAGGAAGCAAGTCCTGCTGAATAACCTGTTCCTGCGGGAGCCGGCGATCCCGTTTTTGAAAAAACGACGGGTATAGGCTCTCGCAGGAACAGATATTATGAAATGGAATTTCCGCTTATTTTAATTTCATGGGAACCTTGCACTGCGCTTTGCTTCCCTTGTTCCCGTTCGCGTAAAGGTCCCATGTCCCTGGAACAAGAACCGCCTTGTCCGGATAGGCCGATTTTCTCTGAAGTGTGCCCTTGTCTGACGCGACGACGGGCTTGTTTGCCTGTTCGCCGATAAGCATGGGAAGACCGTTTATATTGAGTTCCAGTTCTATGGTTTCGCCGGGCTTGAAGCCTGAACCCGTGATGAGCATATCCGCCTTGGGGAGTCCGGTTCCCGTGACGGATATCTGGGCGGCTGATCCCGCGGATTCCTTGACTGGCATCGTGGAACAGGCGGAAAACAGGAACAGCCCCAAAACGATCAAAATTCCCGCGTAACGGTACGAGGTCCTAAAACGATTATTCATCGCACACACCTCCTTTAATGTCTTTGGATGCCCTGACTATTTCGCTTCGGGCGGGATCAGTTTGTCGGGAATCTTGTAGCCGAGTTCGGTGTAGGCCTTCACCGCGCCCTTGTGCAGGGGCACGTTTACATACTTGACCGTTTGTTCGAACATCTTCGCCCACTCCCCGACTTTGGTTACCTGGACGGTGTCGGCGATTTCCTTTCGATGGGAATATGCCGACTTTACGATCTTGTAGATGACGTCCTCGGGAACGCTGGTGTTGGTGTAGTCCCCGCAGGTATATGCCTGGAACATCACGTCGTTCGGTTGATCCCTGTACGTTTTGGCAGGCAAAATATAGGGGATCGCATGGTTGGGAAATGCCTTTTCCATGATAGCCAGTTCTTCTTTTGTGGTTCCCAAAAATTTCAGTTTCTGCACAGCCTCGATTTCCAGAACCGAGGCATCAAGGGGCCCAATCCGATAATAGGCGTCGATCGTACCACCTTTCATCGCATCGATGGTGGCGCTGGTCCCCATGAGCTTGAGATCCGGTTTGATACCCAACGAATCCCATAATCTTTTAATGATAATGGCTCCGTAGGTGCCCGGTATAAAACCGACACGCTTGCCGTGAAGATCGTGCATGGTCTCAATCCCCCTGCCCGCGATGGCAATGTTCATGATGGGACCTACGTATCCGCCCCAGAGGCTCCGGATCGTCGGAACGGGTTTCCCTTCAAACTCTAAGATTCCCTTGTACATCGCATACGCACCGATATTGTTTGTCAGACCGACCTGACAAAGGCCTCTTGAAACACGCACCAAATTGTCGAGCAAACCGCTGGTTTCCATGGGAACGATGGAAACCTGCCCTTTCAAGTCCTGGTTCACGTAGCGGGCAAGCGTGGCGACGTAAGTGAACATCGCGATACGAGGCGTCTGAGCCCCCCACTTGATCCGGTACGCCTCGGCAAACGCGTCCGTGGAGAACACGGTTGCCAGGAAAATAACCGCCAATATCCATGTTTTTTTCATAATCATACCCTCCCTCTCAAAGCAATCTTTCTTTTGGTTTTCAAACCGTACACCCGGACCGAAACAAGCAATTTGCACTTCCGTTTCCAACCCCGCATTAAAAACCTCCGCAACATCGCTTATATTGAAACGGGCCTCTTACAACACCGGCAGATGGAATGGAATAATTCCGCCTGCCGGTTGTTCATTTTCGGATTGCAGACCCTCTGCTGATAAGGGTTTATGCCTTCGGAATCTGATTCTTCGTGAAATAGGTATAAGCCTTCCGCGTCGCTTCATCCGTCGCAACGAGTTTGAGCGCCTCCTGCCATTCGGGAGAATCCCACGACCCTACCGCCTGATGCGATGCCCAGAAATTGGAATCGATGGGGTGCGTTCCCATGACCACCTTCATCCCGTAGGATTTCTCGCAGAGGTCTTGCATATATTTCAAGTTAGGGCAAGGCGGATATGCACAGTGGAAACCCGATGCAAAGAAGGCAAGTTCGATCCCCGCTTTTTTCCATTCGGCGAAGATCTTGTTGCCTGCGGACGAGTTACATCCGCTGCAGCCGACATAGGACACCAGTTCAAGGTCGACGTCCTTGTAAGGGGCAAACGCGCCTTCCCTGTCGTTTAATGCCCTGAAACACTTCATGCCGGGGCACCTGAAACAATGCTTTTCGCAGAGCAAAATACCGATTTTCTTTTTTTCTTTCATTTTATGCCTCCTGATTTATTAAGTTATCCCTTTTTATATCTTACGATTCGATTCGAAAAAGCCAACAAAAGTGAGGGAGCAACTATCATATTCGGCTGTTCTGATCAAGTCATTTCAACCGTCCTGAATATGAATAGGCAAAAACATTTTTCAAGGCAGCCGCGCCCCGCTCCGGAGCGGCAAATCGATTTTTCCCGTTCTTCGGTTTGCCGCTCCGGAATCCGTCCTATTACCCCTTTTTCCGCATGGCTTCCATATCGGCGATTTCCTTCATGGTCGCCAGGATCTGCCGGGCATTCTCATAAACCGGCGTATCGACCATCTTCCCCTTGTAGGAAACGGCGGCGGCGCCCTTGGCGATACCCTCTTCCTCGAAGATCTTCACGATGCCGGTCGCCCACTCGACATCGTCCGCCGACGGCATGTAGAGCCGGTGCGAAGGCTCGATCTGGCTCGGATGGATCAGCATCCTGCCCTCATACCCCATCTGCCGGCCCTGCAGGACGCTCGCCTCGAACGCCTCGACGTTCTTGTAATCGACGAAGGGGCAGTCGATGGCAACGCAGCCGGCGGCGCGGGCTGCCACGGCGGTGTAGTAACGCCCGTAGAGCTGTTCGGTACCCTCGGAGGTCAGCTTCACCCGCATGTCCTTCGTATAATCCACGGCGCCGAAGATCAGCGAGTTCACCCGTTTGCTGGCGGTGGCCGAGGGGTAAGCGTTGGCCATCCCCTTGGCCGTTTCGATCAGAAGCTGAATGGCGATGCTCCCCACCTTGAGGCCCCTTCTGCGCTCCAGCTCCTCCAGCTTCCAGTCGAGCCGCTTGACATTGTCCGCCTCGCCGGTCTTGGCCAGACAGACACCGGAGAGCCCCTCATGGACGATCGCTTCGAGATCGTCGTTCGTCATCAGGGTTTCCCAGTTGTTGACCCGGGAATAGACCTTCGATCCGCCTGTTCCGGCGTGTTTGAGGTTTTCGCGGACGATTTCCCTGGCCTTCGGCTTTTCAGCGGGCGGAACGGAATCCTCCAGGTCCAGGGTGATGATGTCCGCCGGAAATTCCGGCGCCTTGGCAACCATCTTTTCGTTGTTGCCCGGAACATAAAATACCGATCTCATAACTGCCATAATCCTAATCTCCTTTCTTGACGTTGGGTTGTTTTACCCTCAATTTTCCCCGCTCTTTGAGTTCCCTGAGCTTCCCGGGGATCTCGTTGGGATTGTCCACCACGATGATCCCCGCTTCCCTGAGCCGTGTAATCTTGTCCTGAGTGGACCCGCTGCCGCGCTCGACAATCGCACTGGCATGGGAAAACTTCATCCCCGCCGGCGCCCATGCGCCGGACACGTAGATGATAATCGGTTTGGTAAATTTGCCGGCCTTGACCAATTGCGCCGCCTCTTCCTCGTGCGAACCGCCCATCTCGCCGAAGATCGCCATCACGTCCGTATCCGGATCTTCCTCAAACAGCGGCAGGACGTCCGCAAAGGACATGCCGGTGATCGGCTCCGTTCCGACATGAAGGACGGTACTGATGCCGAACCCCGCCTGGGTGATCACGTAGGGAAGCGTCCCCGACTGTCCGCCGCTGCGGGAGATGACCCCGACATGGCCGGGCACGAAATGCCTGCCGGCGAATTCGACCGATCCGCCCAGCCAGCCCAGGGCGCCGATCCCCGGAGTATTCAACCCGATGGAACCCGGCCCCAGAAGCATCGCGCCCTTCCGTTTCCCGTAGGCGACCATCTCGAGAATATCGTACAGGGGAACGCGCTCGACCGGCATCACGATCCATTTGATGTCGGAGTCCAGCGCCTCGAAAACGGCGTCCTTCAAACCCGTCCCCGGGATGAATGTCACGGAAACATCGAAGAGACCGTGGTTTTTCACCGCATCCTTCACCGTATTGTATACGGGGATTCCATCCACCTCCTCGCCGCCGCGGCCGGGTGTGACCCCGGCAACCACATTCGTACCGAGGCGCCGCATGAACTTGGCCCGCATCGACCCTTCCCTCCCCGTGATCCCCTGAACCACCACTTTCGTTGATTTCGTCAACAAGATAGCCATATTTTCACCACCTTTTCTGGTTAGGATATTCCGTGCTTCTTCCGGTACTCTTCCAGCCCCGGGATGGGCGCCTCGATCCGGATGGCCCCTTTCCCCCTGAACCAGCACTCATATTCACATGCCAGGCACTCCGTCCCGAGGCGCTTGGCATCCCCCTCCACGACGGGCTTGCCGTCCTTCAGAACCAATATCCCCCGGGCGTAGGTCTTGCAGGCTGCAATGCAGGCCTTGGATTCGCACTCCTTGCACTTTTCGTCATCGATGATGACTCTGATCGTCTGTTCTTGAAACTCCATGGGTGGCCTCCTTTACCCTTTTTGTTCCTTCTTGTATTCGAGCACCATCTCCTTCATCTCCGCGGCAAGCCCCAGCGTGTCGTATACGCGTTCACCGCCGTAGATCCGGATCCGGGCGTTGAGATCCTTCGTCCCCTCCCTCAAAATTTCCAATGACTCCTTTTCCTTGTTGCCGGCCAAAAGCAACAGCACGGGGAATCCGGGACGCTTGGGAAGTTCCTCCCGGAGCGCCTTGACGACGCCGTGGGCGTGGTGCCACTGCTCCTGATTGGCTGCCATGAAGCCGCCCAGCATGTAGCCGTCGATCCCAGGCTGGGAAAAGACGAGCTTGGCGGCGCGATAAACCTTGGAGGCCGGCGGATTGCCGCTCGTATCGGCGAAATCGGGGACCCTCAGCCCCTGTTTGTTGAGACCGTCGACGCCGAGCATGGCGCCGCCGCCGCCCATACCGTGATAGCCGATCGTCCCGAAGCACTCGCCCTGGATCCGGTTGTCCATCTCGGCAAAGTAGCAGGTGCCGCGCAGGTCCTTCTCCTCCACCCACCAGGCAATCCGGTCCAGTTCCGTGGGGGGGGTACCCGATTCGCGGGCCACCTCGATCCCCAGCTCCGGATGACGGATCACGGAAGAATCGTCTATGGAAATTCGGCAGTCGCCGGCCAGAACCTTCCCGTCCCTGGTGACGACCATGGGGTTGATCTCGATGAGACGGGCGCCATAATTCTTGAAGGTATCGTAGAGACCGACCATCAGCCGGGCCACCTGCGCGATGTGCTTGCTGGGCACCTTCACCTTGTTCGCAAGGTTGAGGGCATCGTAGATCTTGAAGCCGCGGATGACATCCACGTTCATCAGGGCGATCTTGTCGCCGGGGACCGACTCGATGTCCATGCCTCCCTCCGTCGAAAACATGACCACCGGACAGCGCGCATCCGCCTGGGCGTTGACGATGATCCCGGCGTAGTATTCCCGGTCGATATCCAACTTCTCCTCAACCAGGACTTTCTCCACCAGGTAACCCTTGATCGTGGCGCCGATCAGCAGGGCCGCCATTTTTTCGGCCTCCGCAGGCGTATCGGCGAACTTCACACCGCCCGCCTTCCCGCGGCCGCCGGTCCATATCTGAACCTTGATAACCACGGGCTTCCCGATCTTTTCCGCAATCTTTCCTGCCTCTTCCGGCGTCTTGGCCACATCCCCCTGCGGGATCGGCATCTTGGCAATCTTGAACAACGCTTTACCTTCATGCTCATGCAATCGAGCCATACCATCCTCCTTCTGAAAAACAATCTATGGGTTGATAACCCCGTCCGATTTCTCGGGCTTCATCCTTTGCCGTTTACTTGATGACGCGAATATTTTACTCGGCATTAATGCTGACCTTTAATAGTGTTACCGTCCTGTCGATGTGGGCTTTTAGACATTTTTTGGCATCTTCGTAGGACCCCACCTTGATCAAACTC
Organism: Deltaproteobacteria bacterium; assembly: GCA_016935075.1. GTDB lineage: Bacteria > Desulfobacterota > Syntrophia > Syntrophales > UBA5619 > UBA5619. The sequence continues at coordinate 25,507 of JAFGRP010000025.1, forward strand.
AGAATTTGATGATGTTCTTCGATAGAGGGAGACGATGCGCCGGGTAAATATATGTACCTGAATTGATATCGGCGTAGAGTCGTTTCAAGCGACCTGTAAAATTTATTCAACCAACTGTTACCGGCTGCCTCTACGATTTTAGCGTGAAAGTCGAAAAATATCTTATGATGTCTCAAACGTTGATCTGTATCGTCTTTTGGTGAGATCGATAAACCGGCTAATATTTTTTGGATAGAAGAGGCTTCCGGAAGATCCGAGATTTTTTGTTCTTTCAAAAGATCAATCGCACAGCATTCAAGCATTTCTCTGACTTTGTAAACCTCCTGGCAATCCCGAACCGTCAGTTTATTTACACAAACTCCTTTTCTGGGTATGCTTATTATCGCACGCTCATGTTCAAGTATCCTAAATGCCTCCCTTATGGGCGGACGACTTATACCGAGATTTGAGGAAAGCTGACTTTCGGTCAGTTTCTGCCCGGGTCGCAGTTCTCCCGTAATGATTTTCGATCTTAAATAATCAACGATACTATCGGTGACGCTCAAAGGCTCTATCATGATTTGTCATCACTCTTTCACATTGCCTAAAGTCTATTGTATATTGTTTATTGTTATATTAATACTAATCTAAGTGAAAACATAATGTCAAGAAATTTTTTTAACCGGTGATCTGCTATGAGGAGTTCGAGAAAGCGGACCTCCGGGCGGTAAAGGTCCTCGCGCAGGAGAGGGTCCCCAAATCGAATAGACTGCTCCGATTGACGGTGGAAATCGTCGGGAAGCGGTAGAGATTACGTCAGGCCGGCCGGGGGCGGCAGCGGGACGTCCACAGGCGTGACAAAGCGGTTCACCGTCTCGAGGGTGCTGCCCACGTTGAGCTTCCCGAAAAGGAGCGCAAATTGCGCCTCCAGTTCCTTGCCAAGTGCCGTCCGGATCGTCTCCGGGAGATCCCACATCTCCCGTTTGAAGGGGCCGATCCCCTTCTTCCGGGTCTTGTAGAGGAACTGCTCTTCCGTATCGCTATCCTTCCGCTCGGAAGCCGCTTCCCGTTTCAGGTAGTCGTAGATCTGCCCGCGGAGCGCGGGCGGAAAATTCGGGCTGTCATAAACAATGTTCTGGAATCCCGTTGCCAGGTGGACCTCCGCCGTTCCCGTCGCGGGGAAACGGTCGAACGCCTCGTCTGGCAACGTGGAGGCGCCGTGCTGGACCGCGCCGGCCAGGCCGTATTCCTTCTTCGCCGCGGCGGAGAGCTTTTCGAGCGTGTCAAAATCGAGCTTGACCTTCGCGATACTCCCGTCGGCCAGGGGGATCCCGCCGTGGGTCGTCCCTGTCTGGATGCTGATCTTGCTGATCCCCTTCAATCCCGTTCCGCTCTTGCGGAGGGTTTCCAGATACCCCTCCATGAAGGCGTGGAGCTCCTCGACCGTGCTGTTTTTCCCCCCGACCTCGCCGATCTCTCCGCCGACGGAGATCGTGATGCCCGCCGGTTCCAGATCCCGGATCATCGTCGTCATTTCTGCGGCCAGGCCGTAGTTGAGTCTCTGCTGCTGTTTTACGGTCGCCTCCGCGAGATCGACGAGGGTCGAGGTGTCGATATCGATGTTGTAGAAGCCTGCGTCGATGGCCTCCCAGATGAGGTCTTTGACGGCCTTGACTTCGCCCCCCGGATCCTTCGCGTATTTCTTCGCCCCCACCTGGAAGTGGTCGCCCTGGAGGAAAAGGGGCCCCCGGTATCCCGTCTTCAGAGCGGCCGCCGTCACGGCGCAGGTGTACTCCGCCGGCCGCTGGCGGGTGTAATCGATCTCAGACCGCGCGATCTCGAAGATCATCGCCCCGACCCCGGAAACCTGAGCGGCCCGGAAAACGGCCTGGGCCGTGTCGTAGGTCAAGGCGCGGATGTTGATCGCCGGCACTGTAAACCCGGAAACCTCTCCCCGTCCCATCGCCTCGTAAAGCCCCTGAATCGAGGCGGATCGGATGCCCGCCGCCGCCCCGGACCGGCGGATCAGCCAACGGGCGGCCGCCCGCGTCTTCTCCTCGGGGGCAAATACCGCCGTCCAAATCAGATCGTCTATCCGCTCTTCCCGCAGACGTTTTTCATCCAGAATCCTGACGCCGTTTCCATTGAATGCCAGAGCATCCTCCATTGTCTTCTTCAGCATATCCGTATTATTGCAGATCATGGCCTCACCTCGCTCATGGTACGCATAAGGCCCGGATTCCGGACCCTCTCCTTATTCTTTATGATCCTGCTGCCAGAAATTCCATCGCCTTTTCCACCTCGAACCGGCTTCCGATATAGATCGGACAGCGCTGTTCAAGATCTTCCACCCGAACCGAGAGGATTTCCTCCTTGCCGTCCGTGGCAATTCCCCCGGCCTGTTCAATGATGAAGGCCATCGGCTGAAGCTCAAACAACAGCCGCAGTTTTCCGCGGGGGCTCTTTTTCAGTGCCGGATAGGTGAAAATCCCTCCCCGTTTGATCAGGACCTGGTTGATGTCCGGAACGAAACCGCCGCTGTAGCGCAGCTTGTATCCCTCCGCCTCGAGATACTCGAGAAACCTCACATGCTTTTCGATGCAATCCTTCCGGAGCCCTCCGGGGCTGTAGATGGAGCCGCGCTCCTCGAGCATGATGTGCTCCTGGGAAAGGACGTATTCCCCCTCCCGGTTCAGGACGAACTCGTGGGCCCCTTTGCCTGCGGAATAGACCATCGTGATGAGCGGTCCGTAAGTAATGTAGAGGGCCGCCACCATCGAATCCCTTCCCCGCGAGAAGATCGATTCCTTGTGGATGCCGATGATCGTCCCGATGGCCAGGTTCGTGTCGACCAGGGAGGAGCCGTCCAGCGGGTCCGCCGTGACAAAGTATTTCTCCCGGCCCTTGCCGAGCATCACGACGGCATCCTGCTCCTCCGAGGCGTACTCCCGGACGAAGCCCGAAAACTGAAGCTGGTTCTTCATGATCTCGTCCGAACTCCGGTCGAGCGAAAGCTGTTCCTCACCGTAGACGTTCTTGAAACCGGCCAGTTTCCGGTTCGATTCATGAATCTTGGCGGAGATATATTTTCCCGTCACCGCAATCTGCCAGATGAGACGGCGGAGCTCCTCCTCCACGCCGGCCATCCACATCTGGCGCCGCAGATCCACAGCAAATCTGGTGTAATCCGATATCCCCTCGCCCATGATTCTTTTCCTCCGTGAATTGATGAGAGATGCCGCCTGATCGACCCGCTGTAATCGTATCGTGTTTTTTAAAGCCCGACAAATGGTTTGCGTCGACTTTCTTTTCCGCCCCACGCTTTCTCAACAGAATATAGATAAAAAATTATCGGTCAGAATGCAACCTCTTTTTACCTCTTGTTTTTCGGGATGAGGGGAGGTCGGCTGACCATCGCGGATTGGAAACCGATTCTGACTGATTCCGGCCGTTGTCTATGGGCAAATTTCGTGTAAACTTCTAACGGAAAAATCGTGGAAAGGGGAAACGATGGATCCTTTGCTGAAAATCGCGCACCGGGGATATTCCGCGAGATATCCGGAAAATACGCTTCTGGCGTTTAAGAAGGCCACCGCGGCCGGCGCGGACATGATCGAGCTCGACGTGCGCCTCTCGCAGGACGGACGGCTGGTGGTCATCCACGACGAGAGGATCGACCGCACGGCAAAACGGATTCAGCGGCTCCCGCGAACAACCGATCCCGGGACCGCCCTCAATCATCGCCGAAACTGATCCCCATATCGCGGGCGGTCAGGATCGAATCGGAATCGAGGGGCACCGATTTCATCTTTTCGACGGCCTCCGCCAGCGGTACCGCCACCATATCCGGCGGCCGCAGGGCCACCATCACGTTGCGCCGGCCCTCCGCGATGAAACGGACGGCTGCGGCGCCGAAGCGCAGGGCTACAAGACGGTCGAACGTGGTGGGGGAACCGCCGCGCTGCAGATGTCCCAGAACCAGAGAGCGCGTGTCCTTTCCTGTACGCTGATGAATTTCCCGGGCCACCCACTCGCCGATGCCGCCCAGCAGAACCTCCTGACGGCCCTCCTCCCCGGTTCCCTTGTGGACCAATTCGCCCCCCTCGGCCTTGGCCCCTTCCGCGACGACGACAATCCCGTAGTCCTTGTCATGCAGCTCATTGTCCATGATCTTGTTGCAGACGCTGTCGATCTTGAACGGAATCTCGGGAATCAGGATCGCATCCGCTGATCCGGAAATGCCGCTGTTGAGCGCGATCCAGCCCGCGTATCGTCCCATCACCTCGACCACCATCACCCGCTGGTGGGCACTGGCTGTGGAGTGCAGTTTGTCGATCGCCTCCGTCGACGTGGTCACCGCCGTATCGAAACCGAAGGTGATGACCGTACTGGCCAGATCATTGTCGATCGTCTTGGGTACGCCCACCACGGACATCCCCAACCCGGAGAGGCGGTGGGCGAGGCGCAGTGAGCCGTCGCCGCCAACGGCGATCAGAACATCCAGACCCAGACGCTTGAAGTTGGAGACGATTTTCGCGGAGACATCCCGGACCTCGACATCGCCGACGGCATTCTTGACAGGCATTGCAAACGGATCCCCCTTGTTCGTCGTACCGAGGATCGTTCCTCCCAGCGAGACGATGCCCGCCACCTTCTCGGGGCTCAGCCGGGTGATCTCATCGATATTGAACAATCCCTTATAACCGGTGTGGATTCCGTAAACCTCCCAGCCGCGGCGGTCGGCCGCCATCGTCACAGCATAGATGACGGCATTGAGTCCGGGCGCATCCCCGCCGCCGGTGTTGATCGCGATCTTCAAACGGTCACCCATTGCAGCCTCCTTATTTCAGTGGTGAATGATTATAACGGTCAAGCAACGGGGCGTCAAGAAATATGGCACGGATCATCCGCCCCGTACAATTGAAGATCTCCGCAGCAAGCTGCGAAGAATCTTCGATCCTTAAGGGGAACAAACCATCTTGATCTTCACGCGCCGGCACCGCGGCAAGCCGCGGGAAATTCTCTCGTGGGAGGATTCAAAGCGGCACCCTCGACTTCGGCAACCCCGGAAGAAAAAAGACCGGTGGGCAAATTTTCGTTCTGGTTTTCTTTTTATATCTGTCATAAAATCGAGGCCATCCGGAAAATGGAAGGAGGGAATCAAAATGGCAAGCATCAAAAGAAAAAAAGGGACCATTGGCATCCTGACGGGGGGAGGAGATGTTCCCGGCCTTAATCCGGCGATCCGGGCCGTCACCATCCGGGCCATCCGGGAGGGTTTCAAGGTGATCGGACTCCGCAGGGGATGGAAAAGCCTGGTCTCCTGCTTCCGGGAAAAGAACCTTGACCAGGCTGAATGCTTCCAGATTCTCACGGAAGAGATCGTCAACAAGGTCGGCCGAACCGGCGGGACCTTCCTCCATACGTCCCGTACCCGCCCCAGCCACATCCCCAAGGATGAAGTTCCCGACCACCTGCAGGGCAAATATACCGATCCGATCAACGACCTCACGCCGGAGGTCTTGAAGAATCTCGATTTTCTGGGAATCGATCATCTGGTTGCCATCGGCGGTGACGACACGCTAAGTTACGGTGTACATTTGTCGAAAAATGGCGTGAACGTCATCGCAATCCCCAAGACCATGGATAACGACGTCCCCGGAACGGACTACTGTATCGGGTTCAGCACCTGCATTACCCGTACCATCGAAATGACCCACAGTCTGCGCACCACGGCCGGCTCCCACGAGCGGATTCTGGTGATTGAGGTATTCGGGCGGTATGCCGGATTTACGGCCCTGCTGCCCACGATGGCAGGGGCGGCAAACCGGTGTGTCATCCCGGAGTACCGGTTCAGGATCGAACGGTTGACCGAGCTGCTCGTCCGGGACCGGTTCACCAATCCAAGCCACTATTCGGTCGCTCTGGTCTCGGAGGGGGCCATGTTCGAGGAGGGGGAGATGGTCTTCGAAAAAGGGGAAAGCGACCAGTACGGACATCGGAAGCTGGGAGGTGTCGGGGATCTGGTCGCCACGGAGATCCACGAAACTTCCGCCAAGTTCAACAACGGCAGAAAGATCAATGTCATCAAGCAGAGACTGGGTTATCTGGTGCGGTCCGGGGATCCCGACGCCATCGACTCCATCGCCCCGATGGCCTTCGGGAACGTGGCCCTGAGCCTGATCATGAACCACTCTCACGGAAGGCTGGTGAGCCTGCGGAACGGCCGGTATGACAATGTCCCGATCGATGTGGTCACCAGTATGAAAAAAGTTGTGGATGTAAAGAAATATTACAACTCAGACCGGCTGCGACCCTATTATGAGAGCTTCGAATCGAAACCGCTGTTTATTATGACGAGCGATTATTAGCTGCTTTCAAAATACCTGTGGACGTACTTCTTTCTCCCGGTCACCCTGACGTATCTTTCATCCGGATGTCCCAGGGCAACGACCGCATGCACCCTTTCGTTGTCCGGAATGCCCAGTGATCTCGGTATCCGGATATCCCTGACCATCGGGATTGCGGCAAACCCGATCAGGCAGGTTCCCAACCCCATGCTGTGGGCGGCGAGAAGCATATTCTGCGTTGCCAAAAGGGCGTCTTCCTTCAGAGTGGTTCCTCCCGGTCTCGATCCCACGACAACGGCGGCCGTCGCTCCATGGAACAAACGGTCCCTGCCGCCGTTCTGCCTTTCTGCCAATGCCTCGCTCACGGATTGGTGGTAATCGCGATAATAAAGGTCCAGCTCAGGCTTGCCGATGAGTCTCAATAAATTGCGCAGCCACTGATTTTCAGCCAGTTTATTCAAACGCTTGAAAAACACGGCTACCTGATCCCCCAGGGCCGTGACCGATTCCCGGTTGGGAAGGATCGTGAATGTCCACATCTGGCTGTTGGTTCCCGAAGGGGCGGTCGCGCCGATTTTTATAAGGTCTTCCAGCAATGCACGATCCACCGTTTTATCTTTGAAATTTCGGCAGGACCTTCGAGAAGCCATTAACCGGACCAGTTGGACGGTGTCGAATTCTCCGTGGGGCAGCCAACGGCCGTCGGCATGGAACGTAGCAAACCTTGAAGCTTCCGGATCCATGGCATGAACCGTTATCGCATCGACGGGGCAAACCGCCGCACAATGACCACAGGAAAGAGAGCGATTGCCGCTGACAACGGCCTTGCCTCCCTGCATGGATATCGTTTCCGATGGACAAACCCGGACGCAGAGACCACATCCGATGCATTTGTCCGCCTCGATCACCGTTGAAACTTCCCGATCGATCACAGATCAACCCTGCCCGGCAAACATTCGTTTAGAACGCATATCTTCCATGCAAATCGGATCAATCGTTTACAGTGCCCTTGAGCACCTGAGACGGTCTGAATGTAACCACTTTTCTTGCATCGATCATCAATTCCTTTCCCGTCTGTGGATTTCTGCCCTTCCGTTTTTTCTTGGTTTTGACCGTCCATTTTCCGAATCCGGAAATCATGACGTCATTGCCGCTTTCGAGATCATCCTTGATGATTTCAAAAACACTTTCAACGATACGGACACACTCTTGTTTGGGAATACCGATTTTCTCGTAAATGGAGTCGATGATGTCAACCTTCGTCAGGCTCATGATGGTTCTCCTTTTCGTAAAGATTGCCGGTTAGTCGATAGCCATTTTACCGCCTATTTTGCGATTTTCCTTTTTCTGTTCATGATTTAGATAACACACTTTTCAAGTTTTTGTTAGTTTGTTCTGAAGTGATTGATCCTTCATTTTTCGGCCCTTTCAAAATGGTGGTAATCCCGGATGTGGGTGAAATCCCCGCCCCAGCGCCAGCCCTTCTCCCGGAAGGCCCCGACCACCGGATGGTCCTCCGTGAAGGTCCCGGGTTTTCCGGGCCGCCAGACGGCCCCCGCGGGGGCGATCCGGCCGTCCGGATAAACCGCCGGGTTTTCCCGCGGGTTGATGTCCACCGCCCGGCCCAGGGCGTGCCGGGAGAGCCGGGCCGTCCCTGCGATGAACCGGTAATTGAAGGCAGAGCTGTTGTCCGCGGCCATCGATGTTTCGTCGGACCAGCCGAAACAAACGATCGGCGCCGCGCCGGCGACAGGGAACCGCAGTTGCTCCATTAGAGCGAAGAGTTCCTGCAATTCCGCTGCGAGGTCACGGTGAACAACGATCTGGCCTTTGTGCCGGCGGCCGTCGAAACCGCAATACGGGATGTCAATCAGGCAGAGTCTATCCAGAACCTCCCGCGGCGCCGCCGTGCCGGCCACGGCCCGTAAAAAGTCCAGATCGCTGTCGACGACCACGCCGCCATCCGCCATTGCCCTGCCCCTCTCCGTACCGGATCTTCCCCCGCCGCCGGCCCCGCCGTACCGTGCTTTGCGGAGTGGATCAACCGGGAGTATTTCGCCCATTAATTCTGGATTCTATAACGATTTTTGCAATGGATCAACCGGGAAAATCCCCGGATGGCCATCCCTTCCTGCTTGTCCCTTCCCGCCTGCCTTGACACACGGGGATCTTTTCCGTACATTGACGCCATCCCTGGGAGCCGATTGACGAATAACCGGGCGCTGGATTCCATGCCATTGCAAATCATTATTGATATTTGTTGCGGGTTCGCATAGAAGTGCGGCGGCGTCCGTCCGCATCGGATCGGATCCCGCTCAACCCAAAGGGAGGCACATGAAAGCGGGCAAGGCGATCGGTTTCATTTTTCTGGCGTGGCTTTATCTTCTCCCGGCACCGCCGGCGCGGGCTGCTGCGGACGATCAGACCCTCTACGAGGGAGATTCCATCTATCACCACATCACGATCCGCCAGTGCGGCGGGGAGCGATGCATGATTTTCGGCCGCCAGCGGGATCTCCGCCAGACCTGTATCGACCTGGCACGGCCGGATGCCGCCATCTTCGAATACCCGGCGATGATGTTCGCCGGCTTCCTTTTCAAGCCGGACGCCGGGAAAATCTGCCTGATCGGCCTCGGCGGAGGTTATATCCCCACGGTCTTCCGGATGCACCTCCCGCAGGTTCGACTCCAGACCGTTGAGGTCGACCCCCTCGTGGAAAAGCTGGCGAAGCAGTATTTCCGTTTCACTGTCCCGCCCGGACAGGCGCTGGCCATCGACGACGGCCGCCAGTTCCTCAAGAAGAGCCGGGAGCGTTACGATCAGATCTGGCTCGACGCCTTCAACTCCGACTACATTCCCGCGCACATGACGACAAAGGAGTTCCTGCAGCTGGTCAAATCGCGCCTGAACGAAGGGGGAATCGTCATCCAGAACCTCTTCTGCTGGAACAACCTCTTCGACGCCCAGATCGCGACCTTCCGGACCGTCTTTGCGAAGGTGTTCGTCTTCGAGGGGCAGAAAAGCGGGAGTTGCATCATCATCGCCTCCGACCGGCCCGCCTGCGGACCCGAGGGACTTCGGAAACAGGCGAAGAGAGCGGGCGGGAGAATCGGCCGGATCGACCTCGTCGCCGAGGCGGGAAAATGCAAGGTTGCCCCGGCCCTGAAAAACACCCCGGTCCTGACGGATGACTTCAACCCGGCAAACCTGCTCCTGATGCAGAAAAAATAAGGGGACAGAGCTCTTGTTCCCCCTCGACGGGGAAGATCCGGCTGGAAGGAACAGAATACCCTTCGGGCAGGCGACAGCAAAGGAGGAATGGGCATGCGGATCGTTTATACCGTTTTCATTCTGCTTCTGGTCACGTTCGGCGCGGTGGTGATGAGCCTGGAGATCCTCTCCTCAAACCTGATGTCCCCTTACTTCGGGGGCTCCATCTACATCTGGGGAAGCATCATCAGCTCCTTCATGGTCCACTTCTCCGTGGGCTACGTCCTCGGCGGATACCTGTCGCGGCGCTTCCCCCGGATTGCGGTCCTTGCCGCCTTCCTCGTCGTCTGCTCCCTCTGGGTGACTCTCATTCCGGTCTTCTACAAGCCCGTCTGCGAACTGCTCTCCGAACGCATCGATGACGTCCGTTTCGGCTCGCTTGCCGCCATGAACCTGATCTTCTTCGTGCCGGTCTCCATCATGGCGATGGTCTCCCCCTACATCATCGGAATCACGGCTGCCTGGCGGCGTCAATCCGGTCTCACCGCCGGCATGGTCCTGTTCATCTCCACCGTCGGTTCGTTCTTCGGGACGAACATCACGGCTTTCTATCTGATCAGCCTTTTCCCGGTCTCCCGGATCGTCACAGGTCTCGGGTTGATCTGCCTTTGCGTCTCGCTCTTCACGTTCGCCCTGCGTGCCGACCGCCGGATGGAAGGATAGAAAAAAAGGCGGCCGTCCTTTTTCCCCCTATGCCTCCAGCGTGAATCGCCAGGCGCAGAACCACTCCTCCGGATGGGCGTCCGGCGGGCAGGCGATGCACGAGGTCCTGATCCTGGAATCGATGGCCTCGGCAAAACCGCGGTACTCGACGAGTCCGCCGGACTTGCAGGGATAATCGGCAAGCCCCCTCTTTTTCCTCGCCGCCTGGACACGGCAGTTGTCCATGCGGAAAATGAGATTCTCCGGGCCGTCCTCAACGATCGTCTGAATGTTGATCCCGGCGTAGAGGCGGAAGCCGAGCGCCTTCTTCAGGCCCGGAAGTCCCGGATTCTCAGGCAGGTCAAGAAACCGCCGGATCGACCAGGCCTCGAAGGGAGAGAATCGGGTCCAGCAGGAGTCGTTGCAGCGCTTGGCGTCCCAGATCCCGTCCAGCGCCTCGACCGCCTGGAACCAGACCCCGTCGCCGGCGATCCAGTTCCGGCCCAGCTCCTGAAGCAGGAGGACCAGATCCTCCTTCGGCATTGCCAGGAGCGCCTTCGGGACGCCGTTTTCCATTTCAAAGCCGAGCGCCCGGGAGAGCCTCTTCATCTGTGCGGCATAGCTTTTCTCCCAGGCCGTCCCGAGGACGTCGAGGGCCTTTGCCATGCCCATCTGGTGCTCCACCTCTCTGAACCAGAGGGTGTGGTGAACCATCGTCCGGTGAAAGAAATCGATCACCAGACGGGCAAGATCTTCCCGGTCCAGCTCCTCCGGCTTTTCAATCGTATCATCCATAATTCTTCTCCTTTTTTTAAAAACCGGGCGAGGCTCCTTGACCCCGATCCCTTTGGGGTGCTATGGTCGTCCAAAACTTTTCAGGAGAGACAGACATGATCATCCTATCGACCAGTTTGGGGGACATGACGATCGCGTTTTTCGATGCCGAGGCGCCCGTCACCGTTAAGAACTTTCTTCAGTACGTGGACGACGGTTTCTTCGACGGCACGATCTTCCACCGCGTCATCCCCGGATTCGTCCTCCAGGGCGGAGGCTTCACGACCGACATGAAGCAGAAGAAAACCCGTCCGCCAATCCAAAACGAGGCCGGAAACGGTCTCAGAAACGAACGGGGCACCCTGTCCATGGCAAGGACCCATGACATTCACAGCGCCACCTCCCAGTTTTTCATCAATCTCAAGGACAACGCTTTTCTCGACCACGGTACGCGGGATTTCGGGTATGCCGTCTTTGCAAAGGTCACAGACGGCATGGAGCTCATCGACCGGATCGCCTCGGTCACAACAGGCACGGTTGGGATGCATCAGGACGTTCCCCTGGAACCGGTCGTCATCCTTTCCGCAAAGCGGTTGTAAACAATCCGGGGGCATCCATGACTGACGGCTTTTAAGACTTTTTACCGGGATCGTCAATACTGAAGTCAGGGTAAAGACCACCGGCGGCGACCGCCGGAAAATATTAACAACCTTGTGCCGACGTCCAAAAGGTACCGGAAATCAGGATGTGATCCGCATCTGCGCAAGAGGTTGCAACCCCATTTTAAAATAGACAATTTGCCCGGCGTTTCAGACGGAAATGGGGGATATTTCTTGACAGGCGGCGCGGCACTGAGATAGAAATCAGACGCTGCATCACGCCGCCCGGCGATCCGGCCGCATTGTGCAGAATTCCGGTCGGTCGCTGAACTTGAGACACATCCTGGTCGCAATCGGCACCCTCGGCGATTTCCCGACCTTGATGGAACGAATTTCGATGGACCGGGTGGAGAACATGGATCTGGCGGGACCGGGTTGCCCCTCCTGCATCACCGCTGTCCTTCTCCTCCGAATGGTTGAACTTCTGAAAGAACCGGGGTACGGTATGGCAGACACATGACACAGAAACGAGAAGAGATGGAACAGCTCCGCAAGATCCGCGCGGGCGACGTCCGGACCGCCTCCCGCCTGATCCGGAACCTGGAGGAGGACCTCCCCGAGGCAAAAACCGCAATCATGCGGATCTTCCCCCACACCGGCCGCGCCCATGTCGTGGGGATCACCGGCGCACCAGGGGCGGGGAAGAGCACGCTCGTCGATGCCCTGATCGCCTCCTTCCGGAAAAAGGAGAAGACCGTCGGCGTCCTCTGCGTCGATCCGACCTCTCCCTTCACCGGCGGCGCGATCCTCGGCGACCGGCTCCGGATGCAACGCCACGCGGAAGACCCCGGCGTCTTCATCCGCAGCCTCGCCACACGCGGCGCGCTCGGAGGTCTTTCAAAGGCCGTCGGCGACGCTGTCCACGTCATGGATGTCATGGGGAAGGACCTCATCCTGGCGGAAACCGTGGGAACCGGACAGCAGGAGGTGGAGATCATCAACCACTCCCACACGGTGGTCGTCGTTCTCGTTCCGGGGATGGGGGACGAAATCCAGACGATCAAAGCGGGCATCATGGAGATCGCCGACATCTTCGTGATCAACAAGGCGGACCGCAACGGAGCGGACCAGCTCGCAAACGAACTGGCCTCCATGCTGAACATGGTCCCCGAGTTCCCCGGCGGCTGGCGTCCCCCGGTACTGCGGATCGGAAACTGTTTTGACCCCGTTCCCTTCGGGGAGAGCATGGAGGAACTGTCCACCGCAATCATCGGCCATCACCGGCGCCTTGTGGAGACGGATCTTCTCGGCGACCGGATGAAACGCAAGACAATGGTCGAGATTCATGAGGCGCTTCGCGATGCAATCCTGGAGCCGATCCTCAAGGAGATGACCCAAAGCGGGGAGATGGAGGAGATCGCCGGGCGCCTCCTCCGGAAGGAGACGGACCCCTACACGATCGCCGGGGAGGTCGCCCGTCGCCACCTGAAATAGCAAGTAACGGGGTCAGGTCTTTAGATTTAGCGTTTTTCGCGCAAAACGCTAAATCTAAAGACCTGACCCCCATTTACTGACCCCCATTCACCCGTTTATTCATGAAGGGATAAAGATGTCGGAAATGGAACCAACACCGGATGCACGGAAAACCGTTCTGGAAAAATACAACAAAGGTCTCGTTCAAATCTACACGGGAAACGGCAAGGGGAAAACGACCGCCGCCTTTGGCCAGGCGCTGCGCGCCGTCGGCCAGGGTTTCCGGGTCTGCATCATCCAGTTCATGAAAGGGAGGAAGTACGGCGAATGCCTCGCCGCCGAGCGCTGCCTTCCAAACCTCACCGTTCACCTCTCCGGCCTCGACAGCTTCGTCATGCGCGACCATCCCGCACCGCCGGACATCGAACTCGCAAAACAGGGTCTTGATCTGGCGCGGAAGGCTGTCGCCTCCGGCGACTACGACATGGTCATCCTGGATGAGATCAATGTCGCCGTCGACTTCAAACTGATTCCCCTTGCCGATGTCATCGATATCATCCAAACCAGGCCGCCCACTCTCGATCTCATCCTCACCGGCCGCTACGCCGCGCCGGAAATCGTCGATCTCGCCGACACAGTCAGCGAGATCCGGGAAATCAAACACCACTACAACGCCGGCATCAAGGACCGGGCCGGGATCGAATATTAGAACTCTTTCCCCGGGACCGCCCGGATTCGGAATTAGGTATTATAACTACCAAGCTGGCTCTGCCGGACCATCGCACCGCAATGCCGTTGCGAGAAAACAGACCGCGACTGCAGCGGATCGGTCCGCCGCTGTTAAAAAAACATCTCCTCAACCCCGACGGTTTGACCGCCGCCCACAAATACCTGCCCCTGCCCATTTTCGTGCGGGTCACTAATCTCTCCAACCGACGAAGCATCATCGTCCGGGTGAACGATCGCGGTCCATTTGTGGACGGCCGCATCATCGATCTGAGCACAGGAGCCGCCAAGAAATTGGGTTTTTATAAACAGGGAACGGCCAAGGTGCTGGTAGAGACGGTGAACATAGAAGACTGATGGGCGCATATGCCGTTGATTGATGCGGCATAGCTTCGACATCATTGAGAAACCCGGAACGGCTTCTTGTCCGGAACTTCACAGAAAACAGTCACCGGCATTCTCATTGACAAGAACGGCATCCATTGATTCTCATCGATGTGGTCAGTTATGACATTGTAGATAGCATCACATTCCAGCCATCAAAGATCAAATATAATTGTTAACTGATCACACCATTTCAATTCCAAAGCGAGAGGCGAGATGATCCAGACAGACCATTGAATATGGTTTGAAAGCTTGTAGAAACCGGACAGCCCCTTTTCTTTCTTGTTCTTGGAGTGGGCAGACATCCTTCCTGCTATCAAGTGTCCGACAATGCTTGAAGAGATCCACTTTTTCGAGCGGTAATCTGCATTGGCTGAAGTCCTCAATCTGCTCCGCTCGAATGGAATCAAATCCCGTTCCACCATAGTAGGTTGTGAGAAATTTGGTTGTTAGAAATTTTCTTGACGTACAAGATATTTTCCCATATCTTCGAACCGTAAGAAAGCAAGTTCTTATCAATCCATTATCAATTAATTTACTGGAAACAAGCGATGCTTTATCAAACAAAGGATGAAGGATAAATCAAATGGGAATATTTCTAAGTTTTTTGCCTTGGATAGCATTTTGGATTCTAAGCGGGAATGGTCGTTATCAAATTGCCAGCCTGGTAGCGGTATGCGTAGTTATTGTTTTGAACATACGGGATTTGGGTAAAGGTAAGGTTAAAATTCTCGACCTGGGAACTTTAATTTTTTTTATTGTTCTCACGATTATCTCGTTTACCACTGAGGCGATCTGGATCGATCATTATTCTGCGCCATTGAGCGATTCCGCCATGTTTCTGATTGTTTTGATCTCTCTGGTAATGCACAAACCTTTCACATTGCAGTATGCTTACGAACGAGTTGATAAGCAATTCTGGAATACGCCGGGATTCTACAAAACGAATCTTACGATCAGTGTGGTCTGGTGCATTGCCTTCGCCGTTAACGCAGTATTGTCATTTTTATATGTAAAGCATCCTTATCTGATAGATTGGATTATACATATTCTTGTTCTGATAGCAGCAATTAAATTCACCGCCTGGTATCCGGAGTATGTGAAAGCAAAAGCAGGCAAACAGCAAAATTAATTGCCCTGATCTTTGGTTTCAGATGTATCAGGGGGGGGGCAATTCCCGTCTTTATTGGTTTAATTGTAGATAGCTTCGAAGGGTTTACCAAGGAAAGATTCTTTTAAAATCGGACTTTCCGGATGGACACTATTTATACGAGGCGCAAACAAATATAAACCAATGGTATCGTTAGAAGGGGGGTTGCTTATGTGTGGCCTGACCTGGGGCATTTTGAAAACGTATATCGGGGAAAAGCACTTCTGGAGATTTCTCCTCATAATAGTTTTCACGGCAGTTGCCATGATGGCCAATGGAATGGAACCGGCCATAGCCCGGACCGATCCGACTTCCGGCATGGCACACAGGGATGCGGATTACGGAAACATCCCGCTCTTCTTCATCCCCAACAAGGGCCAGCTCGATGAGCGGGTGGCCTATGCGATCCGGGGCAGGGACAAGTCGGTCTACTTTACCCCGGAGGGGCTGACCTTTGTTCTCTCGGAGCCGGTGAAGGCCTTACCGGCAAATAAGAAGCGTTTTCTGCGGGAGATCGAGCCGGGAGAGGTCGAGCAAGTGGTTCATCAGAAGCGCTGGGTGGTCAAGCTCGGTTTTGTCGGTTCCCGCCGTGATGTCCGGCCGGAATCTCTCGAGCAGGCGGACACGTTGATCTCCTACTTCAGGGGCCGGCCCGGGGAGTGGAAGGCCGGTTTGCGGACCAGCTCCAAAATCATCTACCGCGACCTCTGGCCGGGGATCGACCTCGTCTACTACGGGACGGTGAACCGCATGAAGTACGAATTCATCGTCCACCCCGGTGCCGATCCGGAAAGGATCAGGCTTTCCTGGCGTGGGGCCGACCGTGTGGAGGTCACGCGGGAGGGGCGTCTGGAGCTGACCACGCCCGCGGGCATACTGCAGGATGACATCCCCGTGGCCTGGCAGGAGACGGACGGGCAACGGACGGGCGTTCCGGTGGCCTATGCCCTGGAGCGGATGCCCGGTGTCCATTTGGCCGATCTCTCCTTGAGCGCGGACGACTCCGCGGCATTTTACGGGACCTGTCCACAATACGGAGACCATGTTTACGGGTTCAAAGTGGGCGCATACGACCGGTCCAGGACCCTGGTCCTCGACCCGGCGATGCTCGTCTACTGCGGCTATATCGGCGGCTCAAACGGCGATATAGGAATCGGGATCGCCGTGGACGGGGCGGGCAACGCCTACGTCACGGGTTACACGGCCTCCACCGAGGCCACCTTTCCGGTTGCGGTGGGGCCGGACCTGACGTTCAACGGCCTTATTGACGCCTTCGTGGCCAAGGTCAACGCGTCCGGCACGGCTCTGGCCTACTGCGGCTATATCGGCGGGTCAGGCCTTGACATTGGCTATGGGATCGCCGTGGACGGGGCGGGCAACGCCTACGTCA
>JAFGRP010000265.1 GCA_016935075.1 Deltaproteobacteria bacterium
AGCATCGATCGTATCACGTCGGAGGCCAGCCCGCGGTTCATCGAACGGGTGCCGGCCGGCGCGCAATTTGACGTTGAACTGGTCTATGGCATCTACGATCTGAACGATCAGGGACGGACCGATGTTGAGAATCTCCGGTACGTCTATATGGCGCTCGATCTGCTGGAAGCCAGCGTGCTCGGCGGCGGCGGCAGTCGTGGTTCCGGGAAAATCGCCATGACGAATCTGGCGGCGGCGCTGAAGATGACTGATGATTATCAGGCGCAGGCCGCCGGTCCGGAACAGGTCGGTCTGCGTGTGATCGGACGCAGCGCCAGCGAGGTGATCGCCGCAATTCAGGCGAAACTTGGTCTACTTCGTCCATCTCCCCAGGAGCCAGCGTCATGCCCGCAATGACCGTCTATTTGATCCCCCGTTCGCCCTTTCGCGGGCGCACCCTGCCGCGTTCCGATACGCTTTTCGGCGCGATCTGCTGGGGTCTCCGGCTCTTGTTCGGGCCAACGCGGGTCGAACGGTTCTTGCACGCCTATGACCACGGGCTGCTTCCGTGCGTGCTCTCTTCGATGTTTCCGTATCGGGGGTCGGCGGCCGCGAAAACGCATTATTTCCCGAAGCCGCTGGGCGACCCGTATGTGCTCGACCCATTGATGAGCGATCCTCCCACGCGTGAAGAGCTTACGGCATTGCGCCGGTTGTCTGCGGTATCCAGTGTCACGGGCGATGTTTTTTCCCGCATCATTATGGGCGCCATGCCGGATCCGGCGGTGTATCAGGAATTGTTGCGATCACCGGTTGACGCTCCGGAGGTCGGGGGCCAGGCGGACGTTCACGCTCCGTTGCCAGAGGAGACGGCGGGTGTCTTTTTTTGCGTCAAATACAGGGAAGAGAACGGTCAGGATCTGGCGCGCGACTTGAAGACGGTGCTGTATTTTCTGGCGGATCGCGGGATTGGCGGAGGAATTTCGTCCGGTCAGGGACAATTCAAGGGCATCGAGATCGTTGAAGGACTGCCGTACCAGGAACCGCCGGATCATGAGAGTCAGCATGTCGTGACCCTATCGCTGACTGTGCCTGATTCCGGACTGCGCAAAGTCCTGTCAAAGTCCTGGTACACGCTTGAACGCCGTCAAGGAATCGTCGCGGCGATGGCAGCGGCCCCGGCGGCGGCTCCGCTGCGGAAAGATCATTTGCTGATGCTGCAAGAAGGTTCGACCTTTCCGAAAAATGGTCAGTTGTGTTACGGAGCGCTACCGGTGGTCCGCAAGGCCGGCGAGGGAGTGGACTTTGATGTCCGACAGTATGGGTATGCCTTTCCGGTGAACACCAAACACGCGCAGCGTTAGCGATGGCTCTCTTCGATATGGGCGATTACTCATATCGTCCGCCCCTGTTGTTCAATCCAGCGGACTCCTGACAGACAATCCTCCCCGGTTGAGCACATGGGTATAGATCATCGTGGTTTCGACATCCTTATGTCCGAGCAATTCCTGCACAGTGCGGATGTCGTAGCCATTTTCCAGCAGATGCGTGGCAAAGCTGTGGCGAAAGGTGTGGCAGCCGACATGTTTGATGATGCCGACCGCTCGCGCCGCCTTCCGGATTGCCTTTTGCAGGCAGGATTCATCGAGATGATGGCGACGGATGAGGTTACTGCGCGGATCGAGGGCGAGTTTTGAGGCCGGGAAGACGTATTGCCAGCCCCATTCGCGGTCGGCGTTGGGGTATTTTTCGGCCAGCGCAAAGGGCAGATAAACCTGTCCATACCCCTGCCGCAGATCCTCTTCATGGAGGAGCTTCACCTGGCGCAGATGCTCTTGTAAGGGGACGATCAATGTTTCGGGCAGCATGGTCACCCGATCGTGCATCCCTTTCCCATCGCGCACGACGATTTGATGGTATTCAAAATCCAGGTCTTTGACGCGCAGCCGCAAACATTCCATAGCGCGCATACCGCTGCCATAGAGAAGTTTCGCCATGATCTGGTGCAGGCCAGGCATGTGATCGAGAACTCGCCGGGCTTCTTCTTTCGTGAGAACTGTGGGGATGCGGCGAGGTTTTTTTGCGCGTACCGCGTCAATCAGGTTAGGGAAATCCATTTCCAAAACATCGCGATAGAGGAACAGCAGGGCGCTAAAAGCTTGATTCTGGGTTGATGCGGCGACATTTTTTTCGACAGCGAGGGAGGTGAGAAACGCCTGAATTTCAGCCGCGCCCATTTCGCGAGGATGACGCATGCCGTGAAAGCGGAGATAGCGACGGATCCAATCCACGTACGCTTCTTCAGTGCGGATGGAATAATGTTTGAGGCGCAAACGATTGCGTACCATCTCAAGGAGTCGGGGTTGCGGAGGCTGAGAGAATTGTTGTTGAGGCATAAGGGGATCCTCCCTTTCTGAATCGTTTGAATTTACTTGACAGAGGCCAATGATTTCTCGTATAGGGAGATCTATCAGCAAGGAGGCGTTTGGGTGTCAAGTTTTTTTGTGGGGAAGGGAGGATGCGATGAAGACACGACGCACGTTGTTGCCGGGGCAGCCCGGGACGAAAAAATGGGTGAAGCAGTATGGGCAGGCCTTGATGTGCGTGCGGTATCGGTATGACGAAGCGCGCGAGTTGAAATTGACGACGGTCGAAATCGTGGTGGATGCTTCGCTGTGGGAGCGGAATGTGCGCAAGATCCCCGGTC
>JAFGRP010000026.1 GCA_016935075.1 Deltaproteobacteria bacterium
CCCGGCGAGGATTGCCCCCGCCCGGATGGAGACGCGGAGGAGCGCGCCCGTTTTGCACCGGTGGATGGCGTACAAGGTTTCCAGCCCCACCTTTTCTCCTTCCGCGCGGATGTCCTGGACTTGTCCCCCAACCATGCCGCGATAGCCCGCCGCCTCAGCGATCTCGAAGGCGGCGTCGAGAAGCCTGTCCGCCGGTATGCCCGGCATCCGTTTCCGATCGGCCAGGAGGTGAAAGGCCTCCGTCAGCAGCGCGTCGCCGGCAAGGATCGCAATGTCCTCGCCGAAGACTTTGTGCAAGGTGGGCCTCCCCCGGCGGCAGTCGTCGTCGTCCATCGCGGGCAGGTCGTCGTGGATCAGGGAATAGGTATGGATCATTTCCAGGGCGCAGGCCGCCGGCAGGATTGTGTCCGTTTCCCTGCCGATCGCTTCCGCGGCAGCCAGACAGAGAATCGGCCGGATCCTCTTCCCTCCGGCCAGAAGGGTGTAGCGAACGGCCTGGAAGATCACCGGCGGTTCGTTTTTATCGCCGGGGATGTAACCATCGAGGGCGCGATCGACGAGCGCTTTCCGTTCGTTGAGATAGGTGATCAGGGAGAAGTCAGGATTCACGTTCTTCCCCCGCAAAAGGTTTTGTCACCAGTTCCCCTTCCTCCCTTAGGAGGAGTTCCACGCGCCGGTCGGCCTCGTCGAGTTTTTTCGCGCACAGACGGGCGAGTTTGATCCCCTCCTCGAAGGCCTTAAGGGATTCCTCCAGCGTCATCTCCCCCGCCTCCATCCGGCGGACGATCTCCTCCAACTTCTCCAGCGCCTCTTCAAATTTTTCCTTGGACATCGGACTGCTCCTTGAATATTTGAATAATTTTTGCGTGCAGGTTCCCCGCGGCGAGGCGGATGTCGACCTCCTGCCCGGGGGCGGCGTCCCGGGCCCGATGGAGGATAAGACCGTCCGGTCTCCGTCGGGTGATGCTGTATCCCCGCCCGAGTACGGCCAGCGGGCTCAGGGATGACAACACCGCCACCGCGGCATGCGTGCGGCTATTTCTCAACACGGCCTGTTTCTCCCACGCCGTGCGCAGGGCCCTCCCGAGGCCCGCCACCTCTTCGCGATTTCTGCCGATCCGCGATCGGAGATCCACGTGTTCCAGGCGGACGCGCAAGTGATTCCACGCCTGACCGCTGATCTCCCGCAAGTGGGCGAGGGAGAGCCTCATCCGCTCGACCCGGTCGTCGAGGGCGATCCGCGCGTCGGCAAGACGCCGCTTCGGGTCCCGGAGCCTTCCCTGGAAATCGGTGATCCGGTTCCGGCGCTGATCCGTTTCCTGGCGCAGTCGGCGGATCAGGCGGAGGCGGAGCGACGCCACGACCTCCAGAAGCTCTGCGCGGAACGGTACGGCCAGCTCGGCCGCGGCCGATGGGGTTGCGGCGCGGAGATCCGCCGTGAAGTCGGCGATGGTGAAGTCCGTCTCATGGCCGACCGCCGAGATGACGGGGATCCGCGACCGTGCGATCGCCCGGGCCACCCCTTCGTCGTTGAACGGGGCGAGATCCTCCAGCGAGCCGCCGCCCCGGGCGAGAATGATCACGTCGACGCCGACGGCGATCTGCATCTCGCCGATCGCCCGGATGATTTCCGCCGGCGCCTCCGCTCCCTGGACGCGGACGGGGGCGATCAGGATATCCACCGCGGGAAAGCGTCGGCGGGTGACGGTCAGGATATCCCGGATAACGGCTCCCGTCGGCGAAGTGACGACGCCGATCCGTGCGGGCAGGAAGGGGATGGGTTTCTTACGGGCCGGATCGAAGAGCCCCTCCGCATCGAGCCGGGCCTTGAGCTGTTCGAAGGCTTTCTGGAGGGCTCCCAGCCCCCGCGGCTGGACGGCATCGACGACGAGCTGGTACTCGCCGCGGGGTGGATAGACCGTCACGCGCGCCCGGCAGACAAGGCTCATGCCCTCTTCGATCATGAAGCCCGCGGAGCGGATCCTGCCCCCGTCGAAAAGGTTTCGGAAAATGACCGCCCGAACCTGGCTCTTTGCATCCTTGAGGGTGAAATAGACGTGGCCCGACGCCGGGCGGCGCAGGTTCGATACCTCCCCCTCCACCCAGACGAGGGCGAATCCTTCCTCCAGCAGGGCCTTGATCCGATCGTTGAGCGCTGAGACGGTCAGAATCTCTCTCAGGTTTCCCTTGTCCATGTGCGGGGAACTATCAGATATCAGCCGCCGTGACAAGGCCGAATTTACGCTTCCCACCGACAGATTCATTGACTTTTGTCCGGCTCTATCCCATAATACGCCCTGATGAAAGACTATGCGTCTTTTCCGTTCCTTGAACGCCGGGGTTCCATTTTCGGCAGAACGGGATCCCCGATCACGATTTACCAGAGGAGATTATGAAAAAGAAAGACTTTTTAAAGACACCGGTCCGACACATCGACATCACCTCGTACGACGCCACACCGATCATCGAGGCAATGCAGGGGATGTCCTTTACGGCCCGGGATCTGTCGGTGGCCGCCGGCATCTACGACAGGATGCTCGCCGAAAAAAAGTGCGGCATTATCCTGACCATCGCAGGGAGCACCAGCGCTGCGGGTTGCATGCAGATCTATGTGGAGATGGTGAAGAACAACATGGTGGACGCGATCGTTGCCACGGGCGCGACGGTGGTGGACATGGACTTCTTCGAGGCGCTCGGTTTCCGCCACTACCAGGGGACGCCGTTCGTGGACGACCGGGTCCTCCGAAGCCTCTACATCGATCGGATCTACGATACCTACATCGATGAGGAGGAACTGCAGGTCTGCGACAAGACCATCCAGACCATCGCCGATGACCTGCCGCCCCGCCCCCATTCCTCGCGGGAATTCATCCGGGAGATGGGCCGCTACCTGACCGAACATGCCGTGAAGAAAGACTCCCTCGTCCAGGCGGCCTTCGAACATGACGTTCCGATTTTCTGTCCCGCCTTCTCGGACAGCAGCGCCGGATTCGGCCTTGTCTTACACCAAGTGAAGCATCCGAAGGCGCATATCTCCATCGACTCGGTGAAGGATTTCCGGGAATTGACCCAGGTCAAGATCAAGGCGGGAGAGACGGGTCTCCTGATGATCGGCGGCGGCGCGCCGAAGAATTTCGCCCAGGACACGGTCGTCTGCGCGGAGGTTCTGGGGAAAGAGGTCCCGATGCACAAGTACGCCGTCCAGATCACCGTGGCAGACGTTCGCGACGGGGCGTGCTCCAGTTCCACGCTCAGGGAGGCCAATTCCTGGGGAAAGGTGGACAGCAGCAACGAGCAGATGGTCTATGCGGAGGCCACCTCCGTCCTCCCGCTCCTGGCGAGCTTCGCCTGGCGCCGGGGGAACTGGAAAAAACGCAAAAGATGGCATTTTGCGAAGCTATTTACAGACTGACCCTGCTTCAAGCGGCGGAATTCATACCTATGGAGACGCCGGCTGTCATGGACATGGGGTGGGCGATGATGGCGCCGCGGTCGCCCTTTGGGTAACGCCCTCCGGAAACGGTTACTGGATATCTACTTCCAAAATGGCGGCGGTCAATTCCATCTGAAGGGCATCATTGCGGCGCAGACGGTTTTTCTGAAGGTTGGTGCTTGTTTTCCAAACGGCGAATCGTACAGCGTGGATAAACGGCCTTGATCTTTTCTTTCAGGATATACCGACCGGCCTCATCCTCGGAGGCAAACCGGCCGAGATAGATTCGGTACCAGATGCCTTCCTGCTTCAGATCGACCATCTCTCTGTGGGCGTCATAACCTTTCGATTTCAATGCCGCCACCTTCTCCCTGGCGGCTCGCAAGTACTGCGTGGCGTCCACTTGAACGGTATAGGGGAGGTCAGTCAAGCCCGCCTTATTCAAAACCTTTTTCTCCAACATATAGTAAAAACCGGTGCCCAAC
Source organism: Deltaproteobacteria bacterium (assembly GCA_016935075.1). Lineage (GTDB taxonomy): Bacteria > Desulfobacterota > Syntrophia > Syntrophales > UBA5619 > UBA5619. Next base: position 3,919 of record JAFGRP010000026.1, read on the forward strand.
AGGCCGATTGCCAGCAGCAGCAGAATGATGTTGAGCATCCTCGATTTAAAAAGCGATTTAAGACCGGCGATTCCCGATCGCGGTTGCCCTGTTGCCGGTTTTCCCCCGGGTGATTTGGTTGTTCCGGGAAGTGTTCCGGCATGGCGCTTGAACCATTCCGGCAGCGAGGCGATCTTTTTGCCGAGGGTCGGCTTCTTTTTCCGTTCGCTGCCGTAATAGTAGTAGTATTTATCGTGATATTCGTAATCCGGGCTGATTTCCGCCTTGAGGCCGTTGAGGACGACGCCGATGATC
>JAFGRP010000027.1 GCA_016935075.1 Deltaproteobacteria bacterium
GCGCCGTTTAACTGAACGCCTTCAACAAGACCCGGATCTTGCCCGCCGACTTCTCTCGTTAAAAGCTGAAATCGACAGGGAAGCTTAGCATCTTGGAAGCCTGACCCCAATCCGTGACCCCAATCCGCTCTGACCCCAATCCGCTCTGGGTTGCGGGCGGTAGGCCCGCGTTGGTACCTTACTCCCCAAAGTCTGTTATAAAAAACAAGAAAATCAAGCGGCATTTATTATCAGTTTCTCGGGAAAACAGGCTTAAGACAGAAGAAAATAGCAGCGCATCCACCAACTGAAGGGGGGACAGAAACAGCAGGCGGGCCGTCATCTTCTACCTTCTGCCTTGGGTTGCGGGCGTTTTGCCCGCGTTAGATGTTTTCTTGCATAACGGCACAGCATGTAGTAACATTGCTACATATAAGTTCATAAGGAGGTGCATCATGACCGTCACAACCATATCCAGCCGTGAATTCAATCAACATATCAGCGTGGCAAAAAAGGCCGCAAAGAATGGCCCGGTGTTTATCACCGACAGAGGCCGTCCGGCCCATGTTCTCTTGAGCATGAAAGAGTATCAACGGCTTTCCGGTAGCAGGCAGAAGATTGCCGACCTTCTGGCTATGCCCGGCATCGAAGACCTTGAACTGGAAATCCCCCGGATGGGTGAGCCGCCATGTCCTGCTGAGCTTTCATAATGTTTATTCTTGACACGAATGTGGTCTCCGAACTGAGAAAAATCCGTCTCGGCAAGGCCGATGAAAATGTTGCTCGGTGGGCAGATAGTGTCGCCACGCCCGACCTCTATCTCTCAGTGGTCACGATTCAGGAATTAGAGATCGGGGTGCTTCTTGCCGAACGACGCGATGCTGAAAAAGGCGCCATTTTCAGAACCTGGCTGAACAGCCATGTCCTACCGGCCTTCGAAGGCCGCATTCTGCCGGTCGACCTGACGGTCGCTCTCCAGAGCGCAAAATTACACGTTCCGAATCCTCATCCGGTCCGGGATGGATTAATCGCGGCCACGGCCCTGGTCCACGGTATGACTGTTGTCACTCGTAATATCGATGATTTCAAAAGGACAGGCGTCCCGATACTCAATCCTTGGAACACGGATTAATCGTTTTAATTTTCATAGCAATATGGAAATGGTCTTGGTTTATTGGACAGAATCGGGCCATGGTAAGATCTCTCCTATTATTGTTGACGAATCGACAAGAAGAATAATGTTCCACCTGATTGAGGTCCCAACCAAACTCTCTCCCGCCCACCAGTCCAGCCAATTCTTCAGTATCAAAGAACAGCGCAAGCATCACTGAATCCCCTTTCCGCCAAAACATCTTGCAAAACGATGATGCGAGCATAGATCTGGAGGGGGCCAGGCGTGATCCGGATCTTTTTCTTCGCAACCACCCGCCCCCCTGGTGCTTGACGAGATTCAATATGCCCCGGAACTTAATAATTAGGGTCAGAGTAGTTTTAAATTTATGTAAACCGCCAAGGAAAACCTCTACATCTCGTAAATCCATCCCAAATTAAGGATACCTCCTATTTACGGGTTCAGTATCTCGCAGCGGATTTCCTTCTCCTCACATGCAAGTCGCAGACTTCCGGGACTGTCACGGATGACCTAATCCAGCCGATATGCAAATAGATGAAGGTGTCGTAAAAAGTTAAAAACCAATAAATCTCGTATGTTAAAAACAGCACATTATGAAGATCGAAATGTTGTTCTCGGCGCTCTTACGAGAACGCCAATAGACCATTACCTGTCAGATTACTTTGTATTTGTTGAATAGCCGGCACGGATGCCATTTATTATGGATAAAAAAAGGCAGAGGGAAGAACTCCCCCTGCCTTAAATCATCATCACCAACTTTCAGCGCGATTTTCTGCCATTAGTTGCACTTGAAAAAGCCGTAGTGAGGACCGCCATGCCGACGGCATCCGTTCTCCACATCGATCTGGTAGAGGGTGGTGGTGCCGCTGACCTCGTTGGCTACGGCGAGCATGTTCTTGCCGCTGGGGCTCTGGTGAGCCGGAATGAAGGTGAGGCCTTCCGGGCCAAGGTCGCCTGCGGTACCGGCCTCGGCGTTGCCACTGAAGTCGCGGTTATTGATATACTGTACGAAGTCGGGGTTATGAGCGTTGGTGATGTCATAGACCATGATGCCGCCCACCCGCTCCAGGCCGAGGAAGAGATAGACGCGGCCGTTGATGGTGCCTATGGCCAGACCTTCGGGCTCGGGGCCTTTGTCGTCGCTGCGGTCGTCAAAGGAGTCATTGGCATCGTTGGAGCTGTTGAATGCAGTGGGAAGGATCGCGGCGGTTATGGCCTCCAACTGGCTGCCGCTGTCAAAGACCTGTACCAGTCCCTTGCGAGTGGTTTCCATAATAGAGAAAGAGCGGCCGCCAAAGGCGAAGAGCTGATCATAGTCGCCGTCACCGTCGGTATCCCCAAGGGTGGTGGTAATTTTCAGGCGGCCGAAAGCATTGCTCCCCTGAAAGGCTGCGGCATCAGGGAAAGCGGTCGCATCCAGGCTGAGATCCTTGATGCGGCTTTCCTCAGAGAAGGTGTCATAATCGCGGGAATCACCCTCGTTGGCGGTGACCAGATACTGCCGTCCCTTGGACTGATAGGCGGCAATGGCATCGGGCAGGTAGAGGCCAAAGAGGTTCTCTGCATTGACAAAGTTGATCGCCTTGTCCTTATCGGTGACATCAAGGGCATTCTTCGACAGGCCCAGATCCTTCACCCCCATGGGCATGATCTCGACGACACGGCCGGCCTGCAGATCGACGCGGGCTATGGCATTGTTCTCCTGCAAGGTGACATAGGCATAGCGGGAATCAGCGCTGATGGTGACGTACTCTGGCTCGAAATCCTGGGCCACGGTGGCGTTAGGGCCGAACACTCGAATCCCCTGGGCCAGCAACTGCGTTTTTTTATTGTTGAACAGCTTGAAATCAGCGGTGCGCACCTTGATGCGCGACAGGTTGCGGGTGATATCGATGATGCTCACCGAACCTTCCGGATCAACCGTATAGTCGGCATTGGGCTCGCCCTCGTTGGCCACCACGATACGGCTGCCATCCGGGGTGAAGGTCAGCATATCGGGCAGGGTGCCCACCTGTACCTTATTGCGATAGGTGCCGTTGGTGTCGAAGAAGACCACCTGCCCCGGATTCTGTTTGGGTTCAGCCTCGACGGCCACGGCCACGATGCCGTTCTTGACGGCCACGCTGTTGACACCGGCGCCGTAGGGTGTGAGATCAATGGTTTTGGTCAGGGTCGGAGTAGCGGGATCGCTGATATCC
>JAFGRP010000028.1 GCA_016935075.1 Deltaproteobacteria bacterium
ACCAACGTCGAGGAATACCTCAACGGGACCGATCCGACCGTGTTCATGGACTATACCAAGCCTGAGAACAACCTGAACACGCTTAGGTAAGCGCCTGTGTTTGACTCAGCGAAAGGGGTATCGATGAAGAGAATCGCATTCATCTTGGGCCTTTGTTGTCTTGCGGCTGTTCAGGGGCTCGCGGGCGATTCCGGAGCAGGAGGGCTGTGCGGCGAGACCGAAAGGCCACGGCACCGGGTGGTTGTCTCTACGGATATCGGCGGTACCGATCCGGACGATTTTCAGTCGATGGTGCACCTGCTCGTCTACGCGGATGTCCTCGATATCGAAGGTCTCATTTCATCGCCATTCGATGGGGGACGCAAAGAAGACATTCTGCGGGTCATCGATTGCTATGAGAGAGATTATGCCAACTTGAGGACCTATTCCGAACGGTACCCCGCGCCCGACGCGCTGCGTGCGATCACCAAGCAGGGCGAGACCGAGCGGGCACCCTACGCGGGTGTGCGACGCTCGACGGAGGGATCACGCTGGATCGTTGAATGTGCACGGCGCGACGATCCGCGCCCACTCTATGTTCTGGTCTGGGGCCTCATTGAAGACCTCGCCCAGGCGCTGCACGATGCACCCGACATCCTGCCCAGGCTGCGCGTGCACTGGATCGGCGGGCCGAACAAGAAATGGTCGCCTGATGCCTACCAGTACATCGTAGAGCACCATCCCAGACTGTGGATCATCGAGTCCAACGTTACCTATCGCGGCTGGTTCACGGGGGGTAATCAGTCGGGCCAATGGGGCAATAGAGCCTTTGTATCTCAACACGTCGCCGGCAAGGGTGCCCTGGGCAGTTTCTTTGTCAGTAAGAAGGACGATGTCAAGATGGGCGACACGCCGTCGGTCGGCTGGCTGCTCAAGGGTAGCTGCGACGATCCTTCGCTGCCCGGGTGGGGCGGAAGCTACGTGCGGGCTTGGGAACGTCCGTACAACCGCTTTGAGCAGATGCCTACCAAAGGGGATCGCATGGAGATCTTCGGTGTCCTGGAGCTTGTGTTACCCATGGGACATGACATTCCGGAGCAGCCTAAGGCCGTGTTGAGGGCGGACAATCAGGAGTTGACCGGCTATGCACCTGGCGACGGTACCATGCGATTTCGTTTCTGCCCTAAGAGTGCAACAGGATATGCTTTCAAGCTGCAAAGCAATGTGTCTGCCCTCGACGGGAAGACCGGAGGAATCACGGCTTACGTCCCGTCACCCGATGTGGCACAGCATCCGTCAGCGAAGTTCCCCAACTGGTGGACGGACGATCCGTCTCCGGACGTTGCGGGAGGATCGCATAGCGGTGCCAAGACCGTGAGTCGATGGCGCGAGGATTTTCTGAGCGACTTTGCCCAACGGATGCTCCGGTGCCAGTCGCCGGCGTCAACGGAAACGTCAAAGTAAAGAGCGCGTCACGCATTGTCCGCTCGCTGCCTGAAACTGATCATCGAATAGGCAAATGAAAGGTACACCCATGCAGAGGAGTCTGTTACGTGCTCTCCTGACTGTCGTTGCTCTCAGCGCCGGTTCCAAAGCGGCGCTGGCGAAACTCGAACCGCGGCCCACGGACAACAGGCTACGGGTGGTCATGTCATCGGACTTTCCGCCCATCGGCGTCGTCAAGAGTGGCGATGTACCCAACACGCAAAAAAGCGATCCGGACGATATGCAGTCTATGGTCCGTTTCCTGTTGTATGCCAATGAGTTTGACATCGAAGGACTGATCGCTTCCGCAGGCACCTTTGCCATGGAAGCTCATAAGAAGAACATTCTGGGCGTAATTGACCAATACGAGAAGGTATATGAAAACTTGAGGGAACATGATCCCGACTATCCTACCCCAGACTACCTGCGTTCGGTTACCTTCGAGGGCAAGGGCAACAATCATGGTGTTAACGTTAAATGGGGGCGCAATACCCAACCGTACACGGACATTATTGGCGAGGGTATGGACAGCGAGGCGTCCAATGCGATTATTGCAGCCGCAGACAAACCTGATCCACGGCCGATATGGATCGGCGTCTGGGGTGGTCCGCGCGAGGTGGCCCAGGCCATCTGGGATGTGAAGAATACGCGCAGCGAAGCAGAGCTCAAGGCCTTTGTCAGCAGGCTTCGTGTTTTCTTGATTGCCTGCCAGGACGCTACGCACGGGTGGCTCATGGAGGAATTCCCAGACTTGTTTATTATCGATTCCAGAAAGACCTACCAGGGAATGTTCGGTGGCGGTGATCCGATTTCGAACCTCGCCTGGGTCAACGAGAACATTCGCAACAACCACGGGCCCCTCTGCGATGTGTATCCGCATGAAGGGATGGGATGCACCGGGGTGTGCGAAGGGGATTCGCCTACGTTCATGTACCTGGTCAGCGCCAATCGCGGGATCAACGACCCCGAGGATCCTACCCAGCCCAGTTGGGGTGGGCAGTACAAACGCAAGGCCAATACGAATCATTATGTTGATGGCCCCGGCGGTTCGAGCATCTCCAGGTGGCGTAAGGACTACCAGAAGGAATTTGCGGAACGCGCAGACTGGTGTGTGGAGGCCGCACCTGTGGCTGCTGCGGCAGCCATACCGATGGTGGCGCCGAAACCGACAACAATGCCTGCCGCGACCTCCAAAGCCGCACCGGCGACGACACCAACCGCTGTTTTTGCGGTGAATTGCGGCGGAGACGCTTATACGAGTTCTGACGGTACCGTCTATGCCGCTGACACAGGGTATTCAGGAGGATTGACTTATTCCAATACGGAATCCATTTCAGGAACAAGCGATGACACTCTCTATCACAGTGAACGATATGGGAATTGTACGTATGCTGCCAAGGTTCCCAATGGCCGTTACCAAGTGACTCTCCATTTTGCAGAGACCTTTCATCCAGAAGCAGGATCGAGGAGCTTTGACGTGCGTATGGAGGGAACGGAACATGTTAGTGATCTCGATCTATATGCCAAAGCTGGAGGCAATGCCGCCTATGTTGTCCAGACCACTGTTACCGTAGGTGATGGTGAGTTCAACATTGAGTTTGTCACCAATCTTGAGAATGCCAAGATTAATGCCATCAAGGTTTCCCCGGCCATTTCTGATGCGGCAATCAGCACCTCCGCGGTTATACCTCCCACAGGTCGAATAGGGTCTCCTCTCGAGAGTAAATCTGTTCAGAAGAAAAAGCCTGAACCAGCGGCAACCCCTGTCCCGCTAAAGACGCCTGGGCCAATCGGGCACAAGCCCCGAATCATCAACACCACCGACCTCGGCGCCGATCCCGACGACGAGCAATCCATGGTGCGTTTTCTGGTCTGCTCCAATGAGTTCGAGACCGAAGGCTTGATTGTCGCGACCGGTTGCTGGAAGCAGAACCAAAGTTCGACTGCCATGCTCGATAAAATCGTCAACGCCTACGAGCAGGTCTATGACAATCTCAAGGTCCACGCGCAAGGCTATCCCACGCCCCAATACCTCAAATCCATCTCGGTCTTGGGCCAGAGGGGATATGGGATGGGTGACGTGGGCGATGGGAAGGACAGCCCCGGTTCAGAATTGATCATCGCCGCCGTGGATAAAGATGATCCACGCCCCGTTTGGGTGGGCGGATGGGGTGGCGTCAACAATGTCGCCCAGGCGATTTGGAAGGTTCGGAAAACCCGCTCTGAAGCCGAACTGAAGCAGTTCATCAGCAAGCTGCGTGTGTTTGACATCCTGGGCCAGGACGACGCAGGAGCATGGCTCGCCAAGAATTTCCCGGATCTCTTCTATATCCGTGCGACCGGTGTCTATGGCTGGCAGCCCCCGAAAAACGGTGCGTATCAACGTGAAGACATCCAAAACCATGGCCCGCTGGGCGCTGTCTACCCCGATACGAAATGGGCCACTGAAGGCGATACGCCGGCCTTCATGCACGTCTATCCTAACGGCCTCAACGATCCTGACCAGATCGATCAGGGTGGCTGGGGCGGTCGTTTCAGTTTTGCCAAGAAGACAAACATTCGCAGCATGTCGGGCGTTACGAGAATCAGGCAAGATGGAGAAACACAGTATGATCCATATGACATGTATGGTAATACGTCGGAAGGTGCCGGCGCGATCAAACGCTGGAGCGAGGGCTACAACAATGACTTCGCAGCCCGAATGGATTGGACTATGACCAATGACTACTCCAAAGCCAATCACCATCCTGTCGCTGTCGTCAATGGCGACACAACCCGGCAGGTCCTTGAAGTGTCGGCCTCTGCCGGTTCCACCGTAGCCCTAAGCGCAGCGGGTTCCAGCGACCCCGACGGCGATTCATTGGTTTATGCGTGGTCTTTCTACCAGGAACCGAGTTCTTATGACGGAGCTGTATCAATCGAGAACAGCTCCTCTGCCTCCGCCACCGTGACAATTCCATCGAATGCGGGTGGCAAGAACATCCATATTATTCTGGAGCTCCACGACGACGGTTCTCCCAATCTCTACGCCTATCGCCGTGTAATCATCAACGTGCAGTGACTCCGCGTGGACGTACCCTGATTGATCGAAAACGTGAAGTAGGAACAGTGCCGAAAGACCGAATACTGAAAGGAAAGGCGAGATTGTGAAAAAGAACTTCGCACTTGTTGTCATGGCCGCGGTCGCTCTTGCCATGGGTTCCAATGCGGTGCAAGCGACACCCGAACCCGGGCCCGCAGACGGCAGGCCTCGGGTGATTGTGACGTCGGACGGGGAGATCGACGACGAGTGTTCGATGGTCCGGTTTCTGCTATACACCAACGAATGGGACGTCGAGGCGATTGTCACCTCGAGTTCTCAATACCACGCGCACGGCCACAACTGGGCGGGGGACGACTGGGTGGAGCCCTATCTGGACGCCTATGCGCAGGTCTATCCGAATCTGGTCAAGCACGATCCACGCTATCCCACGCCCGGGTATCTGAGGGCGCGCACGCTCTTGGGGAACGTGAAAGCTGAGGGCGATATGGCAGAGGTCACGGCCGGCTCGCAGTACATCGCGAAGGTGCTGCTGGACAGATCGGACGACCGGCCCGTGTGGTTGCAGGCATGGGGTGGGCCCAACACCATTGCCCGGGCCCTGAAGACCATCGAAGAAGAGCATCCGGACCAGATGGCCTACGTGGCGAAGAAGATCCGCTTCTTTTTCATCTGGGAGCAGGATTCCACCTACCAGGATTACATCCGGCCACATTGGGGCAAATATAACATCCCCACCATCGTCTCCGACCAGTTCATCGCCATCTTCTATCACTGGAAGAAATATCTTCCTGCAGACAAGCAAGCCTATCTAATCGGCTCGTGGATGAAGGCGCACATCCTCGAGAGCCACGGTCCGCTGTGCGCGCTGTATAAAGCCCACAAGGAAGGAGACAGTGGATTCGACGAAGGAGACTTTCGCTCTGA
>JAFGRP010000029.1 GCA_016935075.1 Deltaproteobacteria bacterium
CTGCGGCGGGCGTTCCCGGAACGAGGAAGGCCTGGATGCAGATCTCCCCGACGGGCGGAACATGACCTGGGACGGAACCGGATACAAAAGACAGGAACAGGGGCAACAGGGCGGCATGGATTGCCGTCGAAGCAATCAGCGCCAGAGCGAATCCCCTTTCGGCAACCGGCAGACGGATCATGCTCCCACCCCCCATACAAGGGGAACGGGCAGGCGATATCCCGGCCCATCATTCCTAAAATTCAATTGAGACTCCACACTTAACCGTCATCTCCGGCATCGGATAATAGGTCTGCGGTGAATAGGCGGTCCCCTCCACACCGATCGCCGCGTACTTTTCGTTATTCAGATTTTCCACACCCGCAAACGCCGAAATCTTGTATCGCTTCCATTCGGGACGATAGAACAGAAAAAGATCAAAAACCTGATAGGCGGAAAGCTTCTCTCCGTTGTTGTCCTGATCCCCGCTCATATAGGCGTCGCTGACGAAGCGGGCCTCGGGCCGAAGCATGAATGCCCCCGGAAGATACCATTCGACGCCCAGGCGGGCCATCCGATTGGGGACCAGCGGCAGCTCCCTGCCGTTGTGGGAACCCGCCTCAAACGTGGCCTTGTGGCAGGTATAGCTGCCGTAAATCTTGAACCGTTTTTCCCAGAGATAGGAAAATGTTCCTTCCACACCATCATGGCGGGTCCTGTCCAGATTCTCGTTTCGGTTGGTTGCGCTGTTCCAGGTGATTTCGTTTTCCATGTCGATGCGGAACAGGGTCAGACCGACCGTGAGATTCTTCAGAGGATTGACAGAGGCGCCCAGTTCCATCGTCCTGGCCGTCTCCTTTTCCAGATCGGCCAGAAAACCGTTCCCCCAGCCGTAATACGAGGCCTGCTCATCGATGAACGGCAAACGGTAAGCCGTGGCGTACCGGGCGAACATCTTGGATTTTTCACCGACCAGATAAGTGAGTGCCAGTTCATGGGCATCCCCCCGGTGCGTCTTTTTTGTGTCGAAATCGACCGTGCCGGGAAACGTGATGCTGTTCCCCTGGATGGCCGCCTCCTCCCATCGGTAACCGGCGCTCAGGATCAAGAACTCGGTGAGATTGAATTCATCCCGGACGTAATACCCCGCGGTCTTCCTCTCCAGATCAACCGTGCTGAGTTTTCGAGTCCTCTCCCGGTCTGCATACCGGTCCATCTTGAAGGGTTCCAGGTAATAATCGACGCCGGCCGTCAGCTTGTTGGCGCGGCCGAAAATCCCCTTCTCCAGGATGTATTTGGGGGTCACCGCATACGTGCGGATCGCATAGCTGTTGAAAGAGTTCCAGGAGGCGAAGTTGGTCGCCGCATCCTTGATCCCGGCGGAAAAACCGATCTCGGCGCGGCCGAAATCGCCTAGCATCGAATCGATCCGAAAACGCACCTCCGTCTGCCGATCCTCTCCGTCGTCATCCGAGCTGGCTGAGGTCCAATAAGCCGGCCTGGCAGGCTGATACTGCCGGCGATCCGCCGCCATTTCCACCTCGGTGAGGTTCCCGGGCAGTTCATACCGGGTCCGGTTGAAGGAGGCCCCCATGGACAGACCGATATGGTCACTCATGTCATAGGAGAGATCCAGGCCCGCACCCTGTGAGGAGACCGTAGACCGATCCCGATACCCTTGGGAATAATAATTCTCTCCGCTGGCGGCGTAAGTCCACTTCTTTTCCGAACCGCTTACGGAAACCTTTTCGTCGTGGAGGCCGTAGCTTCCAGCCACGCCGGAGGCGTGGAATGCCGGCTTGCCCTCCCCTTTTCTCGTAATGATGTTGATGACGCCGGCCACAGCGGAGTCGCCGTAGAGGACGCCTCCCGCGCCCCGCACGATTTCGATCCTCTCCACCTGACTCAACGGAATCTGAAACCAGTTGACGGAGGCCATATCGGGCCGGTTCAACCTCCTTCCGTTGAGCTGAATCTGAACCTTTCCGTAAGGGTTGTCGCCGCCCATCCCCCTCAGGTCGATGGCGGAAAGGGGTTCATGACCGCTGTACGACCGGAATTGAACCCCCTCCTGCATCTCCAGGATTTCCACCAGGTTCGTCGCACCGGAATTCCGGATCTCCTCTTCCGTGATGACCGTGACATTTGCCGGCACCTTCCGGATCTCCTCCCGGTCGCGCGTGGCCGTCACGACCACCTCCTGCAGAACCGCATTCCGGCCGGCGTCATCGGGCGGTGCCCCGGCAAAAACGGACGCCGTCACATTCAACATAACCAGGACCCAAAAACACAACCGCAGAAACCTTGACAGACCTCTCATTTCTTTTCCTCCTGACCTTTCCTCGCGAAAAGTCGGTCTTTTCATCCGCCGGTCAAATATACTGGCTCGCGGCTCATACATAGAGACCTCTGCACAACCTGAAAATCGGATCCCGGAAGCGCGCATTGGAGATTTTTCGGGGCACCCTGCCCCCGCAGCGGAGTGGCTGTTACGGAAAATGAGGACGCAGGGTCGAAAAATGTCCAGCGCGCGGAGGGATCACGATTTTCAATGGTCTAACCTACTCTCCGCGCCTTCCCGGTCTTCAGGAGACCAGTGGCGTTACGCGGATTTCGTTCCGCTTACAGTTGCGGGGCAGCGCCGGATTCCCACCGGCTTCCCTGACGCGGCGAAAGGCTGCCGAGCAGGGAAACCCTCGGCAGTCCGGTTAAGGGATGACAGTCAACAACGACGTTGACCCCGTATACCTCACGGATGTTCGATTCGGTGAGGACCTCTTCGGGACGCCCCAGGGCGTGAAGCCGTCCCTGTTTGAGCAACGCGATCCGATCGCAGTAGAGCGACGCCAGATTGATATCGTGCGTGACGGACACGACGGTAAGGCCGGCGTTTCTGCTGAGCGCCCGGATCAGATTGAAGGTGCTGATCCGATGGGCGATGTCGAGGGAGGAGGTGGGCTCATCCAGCAGGATGATCTCCGGCTCCTGGGCCAGCGCCCTGGCGATCCACACCCGCTGCCGCTCGCCCCCGCTCAGGTTTTCCATCAGCCGCCCCGCGAAGGGCAGAAGATCCGCCGCCGCCATCGCGGAGCGGGCGACGGCAAGATCCCTCTCCGATTCAAAGGCCAAACGGCCCATATGGGGGGTCCTCCCCATCAGGACAACCTCTTCCACCTTCAGCGGGAAGACCCATGACGCCTCCTGGGGCACAACCGCGACCAGCCGCGCCACATCCCTTCGCTTCATCTGGCCGGGGGCGATTCCTTTGAGACGGGTCTCGCCCTCACAGGGCAACCGTATCCCGTCGATCAGGCTCAGCAGCGTGGACTTTCCGGAACCGTTGGGCCCCAGGATCCCGAAGAACTCCCCCTTATCCACCGTCAGGGTGACATCCCGGAGCACCGGCTTTTCTCCGTATTTGAAACCGATCTTTTCCAGTTCAAGGATGGACATCGTTCAAGCCGACCTCTTCATCAGATAGGCGAAATAGGGGGCGCCGCAGAGGGCCGTGACCACCCCGACCGGCAGCTCGGCAGGGGCCAGCGCAACGCGGGCGATCGTGTCGGCGGCCATCAGGAACGCCCCGCCGAACAGCAGCGATGCCGGCAGCAGCAGCCGGTGATCCGATCCGAACAGCATCCGCACCATGTGGGGAACCATCAGGCCGACGAAACCGATGATGCCGCTGACGGAAACGGCCGCTCCGGTCACCAGCGAGGCGGAGACGAGCAGGAGCATCCGGGTCCTCTCCACAGGGATCCCCAACTGAAGGGCCGTCTCCTCGCCGGTCAGAAGGACATTGAGATCGCGGGCATGGAGAACCATTACGGCAAAACCGGCGATCAAAAACAGGGCCGCCAGAAGAATGTCGTTTTCTCCCGCCATTGCCAGATCCCCCATCAGCCAGAAGATGACGCTGTGGATCTGCTCCCCGCTGGCGATGGAGACCAGAAACATGATGAGCGCCGAAAAAAAGGCGTTGACGATGATACCGGCCAGCAAGGTGCGGTCCGTCCGCCGTTCACCGGCCGAACCGGCCAGCCCCCATACGAGCAGCATGGCGAAGAGCCCGCCGGCGAAGGCCATACCGGGGATGCCGAAGGAAAGGGAACCGAGACCGATGAGGATCGCGACAATGGCGCCTACGGCGCAGCCGCCGGAAACGCCGAGGACATAGGGATCGGCCAGCGGGTTGCGCAACAGGGCCTGAAATACGGCTCCGGCGCACGACAGGGCCGCACCGACCAGGCCTGCCAGGAGTATCCTGGGGAGTCGGATCGAAAAAAGGATGGTCCGTTCTTCGCCGGTCAGGGGATCGGATAAGCCTGGAAAACGGACGGCCGCAAGCATACCTTTGAAGGCGGCCGCAATCCCGATCGGAGCGGAACCCGCCATCAGGGAAAGGATGGATACGCCGGCCAGCAAAGCCAGCAACAGAAGACAAACCCTGAATATTCTGATCAGGGTCAGATGGGGCGCCGTATGGGGCAAGATCTTCCTCCCTCGGGAATGTTTCCGGTGGACTGGTCTTCCGGCTTCGGGCCGCCTACTCGCCCGCCTTCCCCTCGCGACTCCCTCGCGAAAGTGGCTTTTCGGGCTTTCGTTCCCTTCACGGCTGCGGGGCAGCGGGGGGAATCCCACCCCCCTTCCACACATCCACCTCGATCTTTACTGGCGAAAACTATTATAAAAGAATCTGCAGTATGTCAAGCCGCATCTTCGGTTTGCATTTTCATGAAATCATGTTGACGGAAACGGTTTTCTCCCCGGCCCATTGCGGCGGCAAATCAAACACCGCACAGACGCCGGCGCTGATGGGCGTTTGCATAATGCTGTCCCGAAATTTCGATTCGCTTTTCATTACTCTTCGATCGGAGGCAGGATCACTGTCTTGCCCATCAGTTTTTGCCGCTGCTTCGCGAGATTTTCGTCGTCGATAAAGTGCCGGATGTCCCGGTGGCAATTCGCACAGCGAAAAAGGTCGGGTTTCTTAAGCAGTGCGGCTTTCTCCCTGTGACATGAAATGCAACCCCGGTGCATCGCATCTACATAGCTTGGCGCCATGTACTGCTTCACCTCGATTTTTGTTCCTTCGGGAACCAAATCCTTATGGCACACATCGCAACGGGCGGCGTTTTCCTCTCGTTTGGCCAGAAATTTCGTGTGGCATTGATCGCAACGGAGGTTCCCGCCCTCGGGAGAAGCATGCCAGTCGTGCCGGAAGGCATCAACCGACCGGTACATGTCATAGTGACATGCGGCACAGGATGAATGTTTATCCCTGGGCAGGTTCATGTGATGACAAAGGACACAGGAATCGTTTCCGCCGTTTTTTTCTTCATGCATCCGATGCGGAAAGACCGTGCCGAATCCATCGTGATTTCCGTCGATCCACAGGTCTTCGACAAGCTCTCCGCGGGCCGGGCCGGCCGGCGCCGGTTTCATGCCCGTCGTTGCGTCTGCCGAAACAGTCGCAAAACCCAGGGCGGCGGCAAGAATGAATGCAAGGGAATAGTTCATCCTTGCTGAGAATGACGACCCGTCCAGACACACCCGGCTGACCGGGTCGAAATGCGGCTTGGCTTCCGGGTCGTCCATGGGATCCTTCGGTCGTTCTTTCCAGATGTTGAATCGTTCCACAGCGAACAGAAAAACCAGGCCGAAAGCGGAAATAATGCCGATGCTCATGGCCACTTCGGTCCAGGCGGGAACGTAGAAATCCGTGCCCCGATCAATGTTCGTGAACCCGCCGATGTTCATGCGGTTCCAGACAATGCCCACGATCACCATGACGGACGTTACCCATTGCCAGCGTCCGGAACGGCGGATGGCGGGCACGGAGAGCAGGATGACCGGCACAATGGCCGACAGCGCCATCTCCAGCCAGAACACCAGTGTACGCCAATCCCATGCGACAAGATAGGCGGACTGGCCGCGAAGAATCAGATCAATCAAGCGCAGGCCGAAAGAAACGCCGAGGACCCAGCGGGCGATATTGCCCAATTTGTCGTAGAGTTCCGTCTGCGGTCCGCGGCGGTAAAGCGTATGGGAAACAAGCCCCTCGAAAATCACGACCATCAGCCCCAGACCGATAGCCGATATGAAAAACAGGATCGGGATCAACGGCGAGTACCAGAGGGGGTACACCCGATGGGGCATGATCAGGAACAGGGACCCGAGGGAGGATTGATGCAGGGTGGAAAGCATGATGCCCAAAATGACCAGGGGCAGTCGAATTTTGACGAGAAAGGAACGCACCTTGGCAAACCGGCTGGTAGACTCCAGCGGAACCGGCAGAAATTCCAGTGCAAGCACCGTTGTATAGAGCATCACGCACCAAGCAACCTCGAAGAGGGCGGATTGCAGGTTCCAGTGGATCATGACATGCCAGATGGTCCATGGAAGTCCGACATCGAGGAGCAGCCCGGCGATAAATGCCAGATACCCCAAAAAGGCCGTCAGTACAGCCGGGCGGACAATCGGCTTGTACAGATCCTTTTTCATGACGTATGCAAAGGCGCAAACGACGAATCCGCCTGCCGCCAGTGCAACACCGCTGAGCAGGTCGAACCCGATCCACATACCCCAGGGTTGGGCATCCGTCAGGTTGGTGCTTGCGCCAAGACCGAACAAAAAGCGAAACCCGAATATCGGAAGCGTAAATCCCGTAATCAGCCACAGGATCAGTTTCGTTATGCGAACCCTATCCATTGGTTTCTTTCTCCGAGTCCTTGATCTTATGGAGCTTGTTCCTGCGATCGATGATCCAGTGGAGCCCCGCCATGGCAGCCCCCATTCCGATAAAGGCAAAGGGCACCGCGTTCATGGCCGGCTTGGTCAGGGCAGGCAACGGCTTGTTGCCGATGGGTTGCCCGTAATGGAGGAACGACAGGTCAATATCGGAAATGTACAAAACCCGTGTGCCGCCGACCTCCCGTTCCCCCCAGATGTGATTGATGTACCGCGGATTCTCCTGGAGCCGTTTCCTTGCGATCTGCAGCAGCTCTTTCCGAGGGCCAAAGATCGTGGCGTGCGTCGGGCATGCCTCCGTACAAGCCGGTTGTCTTCCCTTGGAAATACGATGCGTGCAAAAGGTGCATTTTTTGATATAGGGGACGGCCTTGTCCCATTCGTAACGCGGGATGCCGAACGGACAGGCCATCATGCAGTAACGGCAGCCGATGCACCGCTTTGGATCGTAGACCACCGCACCCTCAGGGGTCTGAGAAAAAGCATTGACCGGACAGACGCTCATGCATGCCGGATCGATGCAGTGACGGCATTGCTTGCGCACGTATTTGCCGCTGCTCCGCAACACAACGGAGGTCCAGTTTCGGGACGTCAAACCGTCGTCAATCTGCCAGCGGCGGGGCTGTTCCGGCTCCGGCTCGTTTTCCCTTTTACAGGCCATGACGCATTCACCGCATCCGATGCACAGCGTCGTATCCGTGAGAATCGCCATGTCGCTCATGTCGTTTGACCTCGCTTGCCCAAGGTCCTCTCGACGCGGCTTCCCGCCCCGACCCGGAATTTCCAGCCGACGCTGCCGACCAGTCGCGAGATCGGCATCAATACGCAATGGGCCAGCTTCGTAAAGGGTATGAAAATCATGATCAAGTTTGCACACAGAACGTGTATCAGCATCCAGAATTGGTAAGCGCCTGCAGAAAGGCCGCCGTTTGCACACAGAAACCCCGTGAGTGCGGGCACCGTCAGCATCAGCGGCCAGACGTAATCTTGAAACCGCGAAATGGCCCGGGCGCTGCGTTGAAACAGACGTCCCAAAAACAGCGCCGGCCCTGCGAAAATCACCACAACCGTTAGGGCGTCGGCAAAAAGCTGGGGCATTGCCGGCCAGGATACGCCCGTTGCCTGCTTCCACAGGCTGATATGGGCGGCCAGAAAAAACGGAACCAGGATCAAACCGACATGGAAGACGATCGAGATCAGACTGTAGACGGGGCGGCTGGTGGCCCATCGCCTGACCGGAAACAGCCAGGAGAATGTATCCCTCACGATCTCGCCATAGTCGATCTTGCGGTCTGCCGCATGGAGCAGCGCTTCACCCGTATCAAAAAGGGCGAGGGCAACGATGCGGAATGATCCGAGAATCATCAAGGCAAACGAAAATTTGAACAGGGACCCCGTTGCAAACTCCAGCAAAGCGTTCACGTCATACCCCCTGACTCGCCATTACTCTTTTTCATCGATTCCTCCGACCCCGGGAAAATGATGGCTTTGTAAACCAGATCGTGCAGCCCCATCGACTCGATGTTGATTTTGTAATAATTGATCAATTCCTTGACCTGCTTCTTGCAGTTTGCGCAAGGCGCAATAATAATGTCGGCGCCCGTATCGATGATCTGTTGGGCCTTCGCCCTCCCGCCGATTTCCATTCGGTACGGATGGATTTCGTCGATCGATACGGTGCCGCCGCCGCCGCCGCAACAAATATTCGCCTGCCCCGGATTTTTCATCTCAATGAAATTGGGACAAAAGGCTTTCAGGATCTCCCGCGGTTGTTCAACGATCCATCCGGACCGGGCAATGTTGCAGGGGTCGTGATAGGTGACCTTCTGCTTGATCACGGTCGGGTCCAGCTTCAAACGACCCTCCTTGAGGGCCCGATGGGTGATCTCCATGATGTTGTAGACGGGCAACGCGTCCTTTCCACCACAGAAGGTCGGATAAAAATATTTGGCTGTGCGGGAGGCGTGGCCGCATTCTCCGATGAGAATCGCCTTGACCTTCAATCGTTCGGCTTCGACACGCACATCGTTCAAGACCCGTTCGAGAACGCGGTCGTTGTAAAACAATCCGTAATTGATCGCATCATAAACCTTGGAGCTGATGGTCCAACTTTCGCCGGCTGCGGCCATCGTGGCGGCGATTCCCATGAGCGTTTCGGCCTCCATGATGAAATCCGACACGGGTGCGAGGAACAGGAAGTCCGCTCCTTCCTGATCGATGGGAAATTTGATGGGAAGACCCTTCTCTTCCTTCATTTCCTCCTCGAGGAATGCGAGCGTGTCTTGCATGGCCGGCAGGGGAATGGCGGAGGTGTTGCGGGTGTTACCCTCGATCTGTTCACGAACACTGACCGCCAAAGCCCTGGGCTCAATGCCGATTTCCGACAAAATGTAACGACCCAGGTGGGTGACAAGACCGTGATCGATGCCGAAGGGACATTCCCTGCTGCAACGCCGGCAGGCCGTGCAGTTCCAAAACGATTCCGCCATTTCCCGGACATCGTCGTCCGTTAATCCGGGATCGCCCAGAATACGCGCTCTCAGCATGCCGGAGACCGTAAAATGCCTTCGATAGACCTTCAGGAGAAGCTCCGAACGGTGACAAGGCACGTCCCGGGAATCGCCGGTGGCCATGTGGATTTGGCACATGACGGTGCAGCGCGCACATTTGGCACTGACCCGAATGTATTGTTCAAGGATCGTTCGGTAATTCGTGTGTCGAAGGATTGCTGCAAAGGCTTCCAGAAAGCGCCGCGGCCGGTCCTCCACAACGGGATCTTCTATGGCGTAACGAACCTGCAGGTTTTGTTTGTTGATGACCTCCGGTTTTTTCGTGCTGGAAAAGGCCTTGGCCCATTGCTCTTTCGTAAGCGGCGGCAACTTCATGATGTTCTTTTTCCCATGCGTTTTGTTTGATGTGCGCCGAGTATACCGATTTTTTTCGATACGTCAAGATACAAACACCACGGCGCCATAACCGTGGTGTATCCTTCGTGTTTTTCACAATGCTGGATTGGGTGATGTTCCGTATTCCGACGATCTTGCCGCCGATCCGGAAGATTTTCCTCTTTCCGTCCCGGCTCTCATCCACGTTGAAATCGATTCCGAGGATCGAGACCGAAATGGATGCCGCCAAACCGATGGAAAAACCCCGTCGATGGAACGGAGTACCTGTTTCGCACTGCACTCCGTGCGGGATTCAATACACCATCATCATCCGCTGGAGTATCAATTCGATTTTTTCCTGCCTGCTCGGCCGCCAGATGACGAGCTTGATTTCGGTAAAGGAGGGTCCCCTCAAGAGATTATGCAGAATATCATTGAAGTCACGCCTCCTCGTGGTGGCCTCGCCGATCTGGAGGATAATGTCCCCCTTTTGAATCCCCCCGAGGTGTGCCGGACTTCCATTGAAAACATCCAGCACCACGAGGCTTCCTCTTTTGTCCTCGTCCGTCGTGATGTAGTCGTATAACTGACCTACTTTCAACCCGATACCGCCTGTTTCTTCGACCGCGAGCAATGAACCGGAGGTCGAGAGCAGCCACAGCGGCACACAGATGATCGTCAAAAGGATCCATTTGTTTTTTCTCATAAAAACCTCCTTTTCTTTTGATGGTCCGCCGGACCCGCTGTCTAAAACCGGAAAAATCGAACCGGCGGTCCCGAACATCAGGCCCGCTCCTTTCCTGTCCTTTAAAGTACGAAAACCACCGCAGCCATAACCGTCGTATAACCATTGTTTTTCACGATGCTGGACTGGGTGATGTTCCGCGTGCCGACGATCTTGCCGCTGATCCGGAAGATCTCCCTTTTTTCGTCCCAGCTCTCGTCCACGTTGAAATCGATGCCGAGGGTCGAGGCAAGCATGGCGGCAGCGAGATCTTCCGCATAGTCCCCCGCTTGACGCCCGGTCTGGCCGAAGGCGTGATGTTCGCTGATATAACCGTACGCCCCCTTGTCCGCCGGAACGGCGCAACCGACGGATGCGGCCAGGAGCCGCCCCGGCTCGTTGCTGCAACAGCGGCTCATGACGCAATAGGTGATGGCGCCGGGCCGGATCTGTGCCACACCCGTCCGTCTCGGTATGAAAATGCATCCGGGCGGTATGATGCTCGACACCTGAACCAGGTTGCACTTCTCGATGCCGGCGTCCCGGAGCGCCAGCTCGAAAGAGTGCAATTCCTCCCGGTGTCTGCCCACCCCCTTTGTCAAAAACATCTTTCGCGGCACATGTTCCGTCAAAACTTTTCCTCCCCGTCAGTGGTCACAGACATTGGCTCCGGTCTTGAGCGCGCCGGACAGGTAATCCATAACCACCTGGGACGCAACCCCGGACGGGGCGCCAATGATCACCTGGATTCCCTTCTGCTGAAACAACTCTTGCGCCCGCGACCCCATTCCACCGGCGAGAATCACATCGGCGCCCTTTTCCTTAAGCCATGTGGGGAGCAAGCCCGGCTCATGCGGTGGCGCATCCACGATCGTCTCGTCGAGAATCTTTCGCGCCTCCGGATCCGTGTCGAAAAGGGCAAACTGCTGGCAATGCCCGAAGTGGACGCTCAGTCGTCCCTCGGCCAGGGGAACGGCGACTCTTACACTTTTCATCTCTTTCTCCTTTACTGGGGCTACCGGGGCGTGGGAAACTTCAACCGCGTCGGAGGATGGCGCCCCATGCCCCTTGAGACGCAAAACGGGTTGAATCGCCCGGGCAAAGGCCGCGGCCGCTTCCGTATCGGCATACCGGCGTACAAAGGGCTGCCCCTGATCGGAGGTTTCGACGATCCGGGGATCGATCGGTATGCGGCCGAGGAAGGGCACGC
>JAFGRP010000030.1 GCA_016935075.1 Deltaproteobacteria bacterium
CCCCTTCACCCGATGGCGGATCAACGCCCGCCCGTCGGGACTCCCGACCAGCCCCTCCAGCGCGATCTCCCCGCCGTTCTTCTTCGCGAATGCCGCAATCGGAAGTTGGCAGCCGCCGCCCAACCGTCTCAGAAAGCCCCGTTCCGCGCCGACCTCGCAGAAGGTGACCGGATCGTTGAGGAAGGCAACCGTCTCGCGGCAGCGGGCGTCATCCTGCCGGGTTTCGATGCCGATCGCCCCCTGGCCGACGGCCGGGAGCATGACCTCCACCGGGAGAAACTGGGAGACCCGGGAGACCCACCCCATCCGCCGGATCCCCGCCGCTGCGAGGATCACGCCGTCGAGGCCCTCCGTTTCCAGTTTCCGGATCCGCGTATCGAGATTCCCGCGCAGCGGAACGATAGCGAGATCCGGCATCCGGTTCCGGAGCTGAAACGCGCGCCGGAGCGAGCCGGTTCCGATCCGCGCCCCGTGGGACATCTCCTCCAATTTGCAGTCTTCCCGCGAGATCAGGACGTCCCGCGGATCCTCCCGGAGCGGCATGGCCACGATCTCCAGGGCCTCCGGAAGCTCAGCCGGGACGTCCTTCATGCTGTGGACGGCCAGATCGACGTCCCCCCGGAGGAGCGCCTCCTCGATCTCCTTGATGAAGACCCCTTTCCCGCCGATCGCCGCAAGGGAGACATCCTGCATGATGTCCCCCTTCGTCCGGATGGTGACGAGTTCCACCACAACGCCCGGATGGCGCTCCCGGATCCGGTCCGCGACCCACCCGGACTGCATCAGCGCCAGGGCGCTCCCCCTCGTTCCGATCTTGAATGTTTGTGAAATGGGACCCTCCTACAGTTTGAACAGCCTCCAGACAGCCGCCACATAGGGCAGTTCGTCCTTCTCCCGGCTCTCCTCCTTGAGACCGGTGATCGGATCGTGGAGGATCTTGTTGACGACGGAGGCGGCCAACCCCTCGATCCGCAACCGGTCCTCCTCGGGAAACTCCCCCAGCCAATGGGCGGACTTCTCCAATTCCCCCCGGACGATTCCCTCCATTTTTTGACGCATGGCGACGATCGTGGGCACGACGGCGAGGGCGTTAAACCACGCGTCAAAGAGGGCAACCTCCTCCGCAACAATCCCTTCCGCTTTCGACGCCTCCGCCAGTCGGGTCTCCCGGTTCGCGTCGACCACGTCCTGCAGGTGATCGATGTTGTAGAGGTAGACGTTGTCGATCTCCCCTGCCGCGGGATCGATGTCCCGGGGAACGGCGATGTCGATCAGAAACAGCAGACGGTTCCGCCGCCGCCGGAGGGCTGCAGCAACCATTTCCACCGTGACCACATACCCCGGGGCGCCGGTCGAGGCAATCACGATATCGACTTCCGGCAGAACCTCCGACAAACGGTCAAACGCCGTGGGCGTCCCCTGGAACGCCGCCGCCATCTCCTCGGCCCTGGCATAGGTCCGGTTGGCAATCAGGATGCGCTCCACCCCCTGGCGCAGCAGGTGGCGGGCGGCCAGTTCCGACATCTCGCCCGCCCCGATCAGCAGGATCGTCTTCCCCCGGAGGCCGCCGAAGATCTTCTTGGCCAGTTCCACGGCCGCGTAACTGACGGACACGGCGTTGCCGGCGATCCCCGTCTCCGTCCGGACCCGCTTGGCCGTCCGGAGGGCGTGGTGGACGAGACGGTTCAGAAGGATGCCCGTTGCGCGGTGATCGACCGCCCGGCGATAGGCCTCCTTCACCTGTCCCAGAATCTGCGGCTCCCCCATGACCAGGGAATCGAGGCTCGCCGCCACCCGGAAGAGGTGGCGGACCGCCTCCCCGTCCCGGTAGACATAGAGGCAGCGTTTCAGCTCCGCGGCGTCGAGATTTCCCTGCCGGTAAATAAATTCCTTCAGCCGCTCCACAACCGCTTCTCCGTCCGCGACGCGGGCGAGAACCTCCACCCGGTTGCAGGTGGAAAGAATGAGCGCTTCCCGGACCTCGGGGATGCCGAGGAGTTCCGCAAGCGCGGGGCCTCCGTCTCCGCAGGCGATCTGGAGCCGCTCCCGGATTTCGACAGGGGCCGTTTTATGGTTCATGCCGACAAGGACGATGCGCATGGGTTCACACAAAGCGGTGGAGCGTCCCGAAGAACGGCATCCCGGCCATCAGCAGGACGAGGAGGAGGACGAATGCGGCCAGGGACCAGCGCGCCGCCGTGCGCCCCCGCCAACCGATGGCCAACCGCTGGTGGAGGAGAAAGGCATAACATCCCCAGGCCAGAAGCGTCCAGACTTGTTTGGGATCCCACTGCCAGTGGCTCCCCCAGACGATCCGCGCCCAGAGCGAACCGGCGAGGCCTCCCAGGGTGAAGAGCGGAACTCCCCAGGAAAGGCAGAGGTGGTTGATCCGATCCAGGTCGCCGAGCGGGGGAAGCAGACGGCTCATGCCCCCCGCCTTCTTCCGCCGGATGAGGCCGTCCTGAATCAGGTACATGAGGCCGGCGCAGGAGGCGACCGCGAAGAGGGCCTCGCCCGCCACGGAGAGGGTTACGTGTGCCGTAACCAGGGACCCGCGCAACATCGCCGGCGCATTCACCGCCCCCCCCAGACCGATGGAGGCGACCACCATGAACAGGCAGATGACGGGGGAGACGAACGCCCCGAGAACCTTTGTTTTCGTTTTCAACTGGAGGGTCAGATAGGCGGCCGCCATGACCCAGGCGAAAAAGGAAAGGGCGTCGTGGAGGCCGATGGTCGGGGTCTCCCCGGCCGGAAACCACCGCACGGCCACGGAAAGGGTGTGAACGGCCAGGGCCGCGAATAACACCCCGGAGGCTATACGCGACGGGAAGACCCGCTTCCCCCATAGCGAGGCGCCGTAGATACAGGCGGAGGCAAAATAAATGGCCAGGGCCGTCTTGAACAGGATGATTCCCGTCACCGCGGTTCCACCTCCATCTCAACGCCCGTCAGCCTGCGGATCGTCTCCTTTACCTTTGACCACGTTTTTTGCCGGATATCATCCAGGATTTCCGACCGGACCACGGCCGCAAAACACTCCCGGTTTTCGGCGGAGGAATGTCCGGCGGCGATCACCTTTTCCCGGAGCTCTCCCAGAATTTCAAGCAGAACGGCGTATTCCGGACCGTATATTTTTCCCAGCTCTTCCCTGAGTTTCCTCGCCAGAGCGGGACTTTTCCCGCCGGTGGAAACGGCAATCAGGAGGTCACCCCGCTCGACGACAGAAGGGAGAATAAAATCGCACAGGGCGGGACTGTCAACGATGTTGACCGGGATTCCCCGGCTGCGGGCATCCTTCGATATGCGCCCATTGACGGTCTCATCGTCCGTCGCGCCGATCACAAGGGATGCGCCGGAAAGACAGAAATCCCCATAATCGGCCTCTCGGTGGACGATCCGTCCTTCTCCCTTCCATGCTGCGAGTACGGGCGTCAGCGCCTTCCCGACGACCTCGACGCGGGCGCCGCAAGAGAGAAGCCTCTCGACCTTGCGTTCGGCCACGTTTCCGCCGCCGATGACAACACACCGTTTCCCGGAGATGTCCAGACACAGAGGGTAATATCTCACTGCCGCTCCTTCCGTTCCGTTTTTAAATCAACGCGGATCTTTGGTATTGAGGTTACCATGACGGCTCCTGAAATTCAAGCCGCTTGAAATATCCGCTCGAAAAGGTTATAGATACTCTACCGGGAAAGGAGGTGCGAAACATGTCGGAACTGCACGGCAAAGCGGGGGAAAAGAAGGGCGACTGGCTGAAGATCGAGCTTTTCGCCCCGATGGAAATGATCGACGCCCTCACCAACTTTGTGACGGAGATCGGCGCCCAGGGGGCCTTTCAGGAGTCCCTGGAACCGCAATCCCCAAACGATTTTCCTGAAAACGCCTCCGGAGAGATCCTGAAGGCGTTCCTTCCCTTCGACGTCCGCCTGGAACAGCGTCTGGCCGCGCTTCAAACCTATATCAACAGCCTGGCGGAGATCTTTCCCGAGTTGGAAAAACCAAGCTTCCGGACGGAGAGCATCCGCGATCCCGACTGGGGAGAGGCGTGGAAAAAGTACTTCAAGCCCCTCCGGGTGAGCCGGAACATTGTCATCAAGCCGACATGGGAACGCTTCTCGCCGACCGGCCGGGATATCGTCATCGAAATCGATCCCGGCATGGCCTTCGGCACCGGCCAGCACGCCTCAACCCGGATGTGCCTGGAGGCGATCGAGGAGATCCTTCTCAGAGACCGGAGTGTCGAGCAGTGGCGCGTCCTGGACGTCGGGACGGGAACGGGTATCCTCGGCATCGCCTGCGCGAAGTTAGATGCCCGGAAAGTCCTCTGTGTGGACATCGACAAGAAGGCCGTCGAAATCGCCCAAGAAAACGTCCGGATCAACCAGGTTGATGACCGCGTTGAAATCCGGAATTGCGACGTCGCCACCCTCACGGAGTCCTTCCATCTGATCGTGGCGAACATGACGGCAAAGATCCTGATCAAACTCCGGTCCCACCTAATCCGACTGCTCCGGCCCGGCGGCTACCTCGTTATCTCGGGAATCATCGAACAGAACAAACCGAACATCGAGGCCCACTTCCCCAGCGATTCATTCCCGGTCCACCGCCTCATCACTGAAAAGGAATGGCTCTGCTACGTCCTAAAGAAAGAGTGCGGGCGGCCGTGACGATCCCCCGGCTCTACTTCCCGCGACCCCTCGAGACGGGCGCCTCCTGCTTGGCGTCCGCGGATCAGGCACGCTATCTCAAAACCGTCCTCCGGATGAAGGAAGGCGATCCCCTGCTCATCTTCAACGGCACGGGCTGGGAATATAAGGCGGTCATCCGGAGGCGGTCGGCAGAGAGGATGGAACTGGAGATCACCGGCCGGCAGCGGCTGCCTGCCGCCGGGATTCACGTGACTCTCTGCCAGGCCGTTCCGAAGGCGGAAAAAATGGACGGGATCATCCGGCATGCGACGGAACTGGGCGCGGAGCGGATCATTCCCTTCCTCGCTGATCGGTCCGTCCCCCGCTGGCAGCCGGAACAGTTTCCACGCAAGCGGGAGAGGTGGCAGAAAATTGCCGTCGAAGCTTCCCGCCAGTGCGGCCGGCCCGATATCCCGGAGATCGGGGAGGTCGTGACGTTTGAGGGGATGCTTCGCGACGTTCCCGAAAGCGGCCTTCGACTGATTCCCTGGGAGGAGGAGACAAAAACGGGAATCCGCGAGATCCTCAGGGATCCGTACCGTTCGGGTTTGAAGGAATTCATCCTGGTAATCGGTCCGGAGGGGGGATTCAGCGCGGGAGAAATCGAACTGGCACGGCAGGCAGGCTTCCTCTCCGTCAGCCTGGGGAAGCGGGTGCTCCGCGTGGAAACGGCGTCGCTGGCCGTCCTTGCCATCCTCCAGTACGAAAGAGACATCGTGGAAACGGCATCAACGGCATGAAAGTCATAAAACCATGACGGACAGACGGTACGGCGGTTTTTGGCGGAGACTCTTCGCCTTTCTGATCGACAAGGTCATCCTCTACTTCGTCTCCCTGACCCTTTTCCTGATCGGCCTGCTTGCACTGGGGCTGAGCGACGACATGATGGACCGCATTCCGACCTTCCCATCGGATCTGACGTACGGGATGGTCGTCTTTGCGCTCCTCTACCTCATTGCGTCACTCCTCGCCGGCATGACGTACTTCACCTGGTTTCACGGAATCGCAGGCCGGACGCCGGGGAAGATGCTTTTCGGCCTGTGCGTGATCCAGATATCGGGCGACCCGATGACTCCTGGCATTGCTTTCCTGCGGTGGGTAGGCTATCTGATCTCCGGCCCCGTCCTCTGCCTCGGCTTCCTCTGGATCGCCTTTGACGGCAGGAAACAGGGGTGGCATGACAAGATTGCCGCCACCCTCGTTATCCGCGAGAAATGCGAAACCGGTCGGAACGCGTACAGGCATTTCACTGAAAATGCTGCCTGCAGTAAGACGGCGCCGGCAGACGTCGCTGTCATGATTCTTCCATCACACGGGGAACCGGAAACTTTCGTTCCGCCTCCGGAGGGGCAACCGAAAAGGCCGTGCACCGACGATTTCGTACCGTACCCTTGATGGTCGGCCCAGCTGACGGAAAAATGCCTTGACAAACGGGGGTATATTTTATAGAGAAAATCTCCATTTCGGCGATTGCCCGACGAACGGGGGCCGGTAGCTCAGTCGGTAGAGCAACGGACTGAAAATCCGTGTGTCGACAGTTCAATTCTGTCCTGGCCCACCATAAAAATCAAG
>JAFGRP010000031.1 GCA_016935075.1 Deltaproteobacteria bacterium
ATCCTCGATCTTTGCGGCGGCCACGGAAGACATAGCATGGAACTGCACAGCCGCGGGTTCAAAAAGTGCACCGTGATCGATTACTCGCAATTTCTCATCGACAGGGGGAGAAAGGATGCGGGCAGGCTGGGGATGGCAATCGAATTTCTTCAGGGAGATGCCAGAAAGACGGGGCTTCCCTCGGAAAAGTTCGACCATGTGCTGATCCTCGGCAATTCCCTGGGATACATCCCTTCCCCGGACGGAGACCGGGATATTCTATTCGAGGCACTGCGCCTGCTGAAAGGCGGGGGGCGCCTGCTCATCGACATCGTCAACGGCGCCGTTCTCAGAAGCAGGTTCAATCCATTGGCCTGGCACGAGATCGGCGACGATATCGTCGTCTGCCGGAACCGATATCTGGATGGAGATGTCGTTCGCGCGCGGGAGGTGGTGATGAGCAAGAAGGGCGGGCTGGTCAGAGATCAGTTCTATTCCCTCAGGCTCTACGGGCCGGACTCGATACGGACCCTCTTATCGGAGGTCGGATTTTCCGGAATCAATGTCATCGGCGATTTTTCCCCCTTCGACAAAAAGGGAGACTTCGGTTTCATGAACTTCCGGATGATCGTCACCGCTCGAAAATCGTAGGGAAAATCAAGACCCTCGCTCAACCGGTAGAAATCGGCATGAATCTTTGCCAGGCAGGTTCCACCCTTGAATACGAAGGGATTGCCGACCGTCGCAAGGTACCCCAGCAGAACAGTGCAAAAATAATCCTTCTCGACGAACCTGGGTGAAAATGTTGTTACCTTTGCCGTGAAGTTCACCGCAGCCTAAAAAAGGCAAGGGCCTCGCTCGGCGTCCACGCCCCGCCCAGCGGCAGATCGGGCGGTACAAGATATAACCCCTGCCGCACCCTTGCGATCAGCCCCCCGCGCGAAAGTCGGCTGAGCAGTTTACGCTCTTGCTCCGGAGCCATTTTCAGCACGGACGCCACCAGGTCTCCCGCCCGCACCGTCCTGAGCTTGCGCATTTGGACATAGGCGAAAAACTGCGTCTCCAACATCCCTAATTTACGTTTCATGGGCGCATTCTATTGCAAAGCTAATGCCCTGCAAAGGTATTATCCCTATAATATCGCACTCTATCGGCCAAATACTTTTCCAGAGACTTATCTCGCTGTGATCTTGCTCATTATTGTTGTCAACGACCGAGGTTGAGTCGCTTGTGTAGCGGCTTTCAAATCGTACTGCGCATCAGGGATCGAAGAATAATTGCACCTTGCCGGAAGATGACAACCCCTACGAGTCAAGCGGACAAAATTTTATAGAGTGCTGCGAATTACGATTTGAAATCCAGTAACACCAGTCATCAGCCGCCGGGGTACAAACGTCTGGTTAAAAGGGCACTACGGTTATTCCCGGTCGGCTGGATGAGTTTGTTGTGCGTCCTCATAGTTTGATACTTCAATTAAATTTGAATCGGGATCACGAAAATAGACAGAAATAATTGGCCCCGTTGCGCCAGTTCTTCCGGCAGGGCCTTCGATGATCTCGACCCCGCAGGAGTTCAAATGTATTATCACCTTCGATATCGGAACAGAAGTGATAAAGCACAAATCGCCTGACCCCGGAGTTGGTTTTAATGCCTTAGGTTCATACTCTTTATCTTTTTGATGCAGGTTGATCTTCTGCGCTCCAAAAAACAAGGCTTTCCTGCCACCGCCGAAGACAACAACCTCCATGCCTAATACGTTCTTATAAAAAGAGCATGTCGCCTCTATATCGTTGACCGTCAATACCAAGTGATCCAGTCGGTTGATGTTCATTTCCGTACTCTATTTTATTTGCACAACGATCAATATCAACTATTTGGCAATTTCCGATATGAAATACATTCTATTCAACTTCGTTAACGATGAAAAGAAAAAATTACGTCAGACAATCAAAATGATCGAATTTCTACTATTGGGTATTTTACGATAATGAAGGCTAAAAGCCAAGTTGGTAAAATATAGGGAAAATGGCAACAGCCCATAATGAATGCCATTCGAAAGGGTGCATTCTCAGCAAAATCACACGAAGCTCGCTTTCAGGAAGGAGCAACTTCCCCCGATCATTGTAAAAATTTGCATCCGAGAATTGCACCCTTACATCCCGTATTCAGAGAACTCGCCCGATCGGCAAAAGCGAGGAGTAGGATCTGCAGTCCGGCATATCATGTCTGTGACGCTCCTTATCGAGGGGAATATGATGCGCCGTCAGGGAAAGGCAAGAAGATGCTCATGGCTGCATTCTTTGCATTTCACAAAGGCAAAGCCGTTTTGCGGATCACCGCAATCGAGATAGCAATAGATTCATGCTCTACATAGGGCCACCGGAAGCTGTATTGTCTGGAGAAAAGATCGTCGTAGATCTCCATAAAGGTTTCATAATAAAAGACCCGGCACGGCAATCGATCTCCCCGTTCAGCAGATTCTCGGGACCAGTTCCCCTGTCGGAAGGTCGATCTCCCGGGAGCCGCCGATCAGGGTTTCCAGAACCACGCGCCCCCGGCGGTCTTCGGCCACGGCGCCGATGACGGCGGCCTCCCGGCCCAGTTCATGCCCCCGCATTGCCCGGAGCACCGTTTCCGCCGACTCCGCGGAGCAGAAGAGGGCCATTCGCCCTTCGTTGGCCAGGAAGAGGGGATCGAAGCCGAGTATTTCGCAGATCCCCCGGACCTCGCTCCGGACCGGGATTGCCGTCTCCCGGATCGTGATCCGCATCCCGGACTGGCCTGCGATTTCCGCAAGAATCGCGCCGAGACCGCCGCGGGTCGGGTCGCGCATGCAGTGAACATCCGGGCTTGCCGCAAGGATCGTCTCCACGAGACCGTTCAGCGGGGCCGAATCGGACAGGATCTTTGAGGAAAAGCCGAGGTCCTGCCTGGCGGAGAGGACGGCGGCCCCGTGGTCGCCGATCGGACCGCTGACCAGGACCGCGTCGCCGGGACGGATGCTCCGGACTGAGATGACACCTCCGTAGCGAATCACGCCGATCCCCGAGGTGTTGATGAAGAGGCCGTCCGCTGCCCCGCGGGGGACGACCTTGGTGTCCCCCGTTGCGATGACCACCCCCGCCGATTTGGCCGCCCCGGCCATGGATCGGACGATCCGTTCCAACTCCTCCATTGGAAATCCCTCCTCCAGGATGAATCCGGCGCTCATGGCCAGCGGGATCCCGCCGCACATGGCGATGTCGTTCACGGTTCCGTGAACGGCGAGCGACCCGATGTCCCCTCCGGGGAAAAAGCGGGGCTGGACGACGAAGGAGTCCGTCGTGAAGCAGAGTTTTATCTCTCCGACCTCGAAGACGGCGCCGTCCTGGAGCTCCTCCAGCCAGGGATTCTTCAGCAGCGGAAGGAAGGTCTTTGTAACCAGTTCGTGGGAGAGGAGGCCGCCCCCGCCGTGTTCCAGCATTATCCGGTCGAATGGTGTGGTCATCTCGTTAATCCCTTTCTGTTTTTTGCCCCGGCGCAGACCGCCTGTCCGAGGGAAATGCCGCCGTCGTTGGTGGGAACGAGGCGGTGGTGGAAAACCTCGAAACCGGCCTCCCGGAGTGAGACCAGGCACCCGGTGAGGAGGAGGCGGTTCTGAAAACACCCCCCGCTGAGAACCACCCGGTTCAGGCCCGCTTCGCTCCGGATCGTTTCCGCCATGGCCCTGAAGGCCTCCGGCAGGAGATTGTGAAAGGCCAGGGCAATCTCCGCCCGGGGACGACTTGCAAGGAGCACCTCCGCGATGGTCCGGACAGCCGGCAGGAGGTCCAGGATGCGGCTCTCCAGATTTCCCGGATGGGGGGTTCGGGAATCGCTGGAATCCGTCCGGATCGTGAAGGGGAGGCGGATGTCCGTCCGTCCCTTCGCCAAGGCCTCCAGCTCCATGGCCGCCTGTCCCTCGAAACTGACCCTCCGGCGCAGACCGGCCAGGGCCGCGACGCCGTCGAAGAGCCGCCCGAGGCTGGAGGTTTGGGGGCTTTGGATCCCGCTGTTCATGACCCGCTCCAGCCGGGAGAGGGCCTCGTCCGCCGTTTCCGCTTTTCGCCCCGGTGGAATTGAATTCCCGTCCGGATACAGATTCAGACGCCGCGCCGCCTCGATCCAGTCCACGCCGAAGACCTCCCGGAGCAGCGCCGCCGCCATCCGCCACGGTTCCCGGACGGCCCTCTCTCCGCCCGGCAGCGGGAGATACCGGAGATGTCCCCGCCTGTCAAATTTTTCCTCGTCCGCGATCAGAAATTCCCCGCCCCAGGCCTGGCCGTCGGATCCATAGCCGGTGCCGTCCATGGCAAGGCCTATGACCTCTCCTTCGATGTGGTTTTCCGCCATGCAGCTCACAATGTGGGCATGGTGGTGCTGAACGGCAACGACATCCCTCCCTTGCATTTCCCGGGCAAACCGGCTGGTGTAGTATCCCGGATGGAGATCACAGGCGATCAGGGCGGGACGGCATTCGGCGATCCGCTCCATCAGGGCGAGGTTTTCGTGGAAGAAGTCCCTCGCCTCCGGCGTCTCCATGTCCCCGATATGGGGGCTCAGGAAGGCGAAGTTCCTTTTGAGGATACAGACGGTCTCCTTGATTTGAGGCCCCAGGGCCAAAACCTCCGGATAGGATTTTTTCAGCGTGATGGGTTTGGGGGCGTATCCCCTGGACCGCCGCAGCAGAAAGGGCGCATCCCCTGCGACCATGGCCACGGAGTCGTCGCAGCGCACCAAGATGTCCCGGTTGTGGACGAGAAAGGCATCGGCGATCCCCCGCAGCCTCCGGAGGGCCTCCCGGTTCCCGATGCAGATCGGCTCATCGGTTTGATTGGCGCTTGTCATGACGAGGATCGGGAGGTCGCCGGCGAGAAGGAGGTGCTGAAGCGGGGTGTAGGGAAGCATGATCCCCAGCGTGTCCATCCCAGGGGCGACGAGAGCCGAAACAGGCACCCCCTCCCGCCGCCGGGTCAGGACGATGGGTCTCTCCGGAGAAAGAAGGAGGCGCTTTTCGACGTCGCCAATCTCGGACAGAAGGGATGCGGCGGCGATATCCCGGACCATCACGGCGAGGGGCTTTTCCTCCCGGAATTTGCGGGACCGGAGATCTTTCAAGGCGCCGTCGTTACTGCCGTCAACGCACAGATGAAATCCTCCCAGTCCCTTGACCGCGAGGATCGACCCTCTCCGGAGGAGATCGAGGGTCCGGTCAACGGGATCGTTCGCTGCGATCGAGCGTCCGTCGTTGTCCAGGAGCTCCAGCCTCGGTCCGCAGTCGGGGCAGGCGTTGGGTTCGGCGTGAAAACGGCGGTCGGCCGGATTTTCGTATTCCTTGCGGCAGGACGGACACATGGGGAAACAGGACATGGAGGTCCGGCTCCGGTCGTAGGGAAGGGCGTCGATGATCGTCAGCCTCGGCCCGCAGTCGGTGCAGTTGATGAAGGGATAACGGAATCTTCGGTCTTCAGGGGTGGAAAACTCTGCGAGGCAGGCCTCGCAGGTGGCGATGTCGGGGGTGATATGGAGATCTCCGGGGACGTTTCCCTCGCTTTCGGCGATGATGAATGCATCTTCGCCTGCAGGCGGGATCTCCTCCTCCCCGATCCCGGTGATGTACGCAAGCGGCGGCAGCCGTCTCTTGACCTGTTCCAGAAAGGCCGCAATCGCCGGGGCTGATCCCTCCACCTCGGCGATCACGCCGTCGGAACGGTTCCGGACGAAGCCGACCAGCGCGTTTTCTCTGGCCTGTCGCCAGAGAAAGGGACGGAATCCAACTCCCTGAACCGTTCCTTTGAAAAGGAACCGTTTTCGGATAATCATCTCATCCATTTTTTCCTGACGAGTGAGGCATCAGGGACACGTTCCGGAAGCCCGAAGGAATCGGAACGTATCCCCGGAATTACGCCATCACTTTCACGTAGCCGTCTGCCCGGCCTACTGGGTGACCCGCTCCTCAAGCCAGCCGAACCAGCCGTCGAGCCCTTCCCCGGTCCGGCAGGAAACCTCGAAGATGTTCAGGTCCCGGTTAAGGGCCAGGGCGTCCCGCCGGGCCTTGTCCCGTTCGAAGTCGAGATGCGGCAGCAAGTCGATCTTGTTGATGATCATCACGGACGAAATCTTGAAGATCAACGGATATTTTGAGGGCTTGTCGGCCCCCTCCGGGGTGCTCAGGATCATTACGTTGGCGTCCGCGCCGATTCTGAACTCGGCGGGACAGACGAGATTTCCCACATTCTCGACGATCAGCAGATCGAGAGCGTCCAGATTGAGTCCCGACAGACCTTCCCGGACCATGTTTGCATCGAGGTGGCAGCTTCCGCCGGTGTTGATCTGAACCACGGGGATTCCCAGGACCGCTATACGGTCCGCGTCGAGGGTATTCTGGATGTCCCCCTCGATGACCCCGATCCGGCAGCGATCGCGGAGTGCCCTGATCGTCCGCTCTACGAGACTGGTCTTGCCCGCCCCGGGGGAACTCATCAGGTTCATCACAAAAATCTTTTTTTCATCGAAAAGCGACCGGTTCGCGTCCGCGATCCGGTCGTTGGCGTCAAGGATATTTTTGACCACCTGGATCTTCATGCTTTATCTCCTTTTTTCCCTTTTTCAATTTTGAAAATCGCGATCCCGAAAGCGCGCATTGGGCGAAAAGGGGGAAAAGGGGGGACAGCTCCCTATTTCCCACTACTTTCCAGTAGAAAAGAGGGAGCTGTCCCCCCTTTTCCCCCTTTTCGCCCCCCTTTTTCCTCTCATCCATAACGGTAGCGGGCGGCGCAGGTTCCCTCCGAAGAGACCATGCAGGGGCCGACGGCGTTGGCCGGCGTACAGAGACACCGAAAGAGCGGGCATTCCGCCGGCTCTCTGATCCCCCGGAGGATATCGCCGCAGGCGCAGCCGGGGACCTCCTCAGAGACAAGTTCCGGAACCGAAAACCGCCGCAGGGCGTCGAATTCGCCGTAGTTCCCACGGAGCAAAAGGCCGCTTTGCCCGATCTTCCCGAGACCGCGCCATTCGGCGTCTCCTGCTTCGAAAACCTCGTTCATCAGGGCCATCGCCCGCGGATTGCCCTCCGGCCGGACCGCACGGCCGTACTGGATGGCAACTTCCCGCTTTCCGCTTTCGATCTGTTCCAGCAGCATCAGAATCCCCTCGAGGATATCGATGGGTTCAAAGCCCGCGATGACGGCGGCCTGTCCCGATTCGGGAAGCATCGCGTAGGCACCCGAACCGATAACCATGCTCACGTGGCCGGGGCAGAGGAATCCGTCGAGGTCGAGGTCCGGGTCCGCGATGAGCAGACGCAGCGCCGGCGGGATCACCTTGTGGACCGAAAAAACCGAAAGATTGGCGATTCTTTTCTGCCGTGCGGTTTGCACCATGGAGGCTACGGTGGGGGCGGTTGTTTCGAAGCCAATCCCCATGAAGAGGACCTCGCGCTTTCCGGCGGCCTCGGCCAGCGCAACGCCGTCCATCGCCGAAGAAACTACCCGGATGTCGGCCCCGGCGGCCCGCAGCCGCTGCAGATTCGCCCCTCCCGTGCCGGGAACCCGCATCATGTCTCCAAAGGTCGCGAAAGTCACGTTATTACGGCCGGCCAGATGGAGGGCGGCGTCGACATCCCTGATCGAGGTCACGCAGACCGGGCATCCGGGGCCCGATATCAGGCGTATCCCGGGGGGCAGGAGGCTGCGGATCCCGTACCGTCCGATCGCCTGGGTGTGGCTGCCGCAGACCTCCATGAACGCGACGGGTCTCCCGATCTTCTCCGCCCGTTCTTTGATCCGCTGCAGCAGACCGCCGGCAAGGCGGGAATCTCGGTATTCGTCAATATGCTTCATGCTCGATGATCTCTTTTAAAAAGGCCAGTTTTTCCTGGGCGAGCCCCTCATCGACCTTGTGCATCGCGAAGCCGGCATGACAGATCACAAAATCTCCCGGTTGCACATCCTCGTCAATGAGGTCGAGACAGACCTCTCTCCGGGTGCCGCTGATTTCGATGACGGCGAAACGCCCTTCATCAATGGAAAGAATTTTTCCGGGGAATGCAATGCACATCGTATCTCCTAATCGACATCCATCTCCAGTAGTTTGAGTTCCTCCGTGCCGCCCGCCAGCAGGACGTCCTCGCCGCCGCAGAGCGGGCAGAGGGCCTGGAAGCCTTCGGAAAGGGACTCCTGCTTGCAGTTCATACAGTAAAGAACGGCGGGCCGGATGTCAAATTCCAGTCTTGCCCCCTCGGCCTTCGTCCCCCGTGACTGGATATCGAACGCGAACTCGAGCGCGCCGGGATCGATGCACGAAAGACGCCCGAAGGAGAGCTTCAGCACGTTCACGCGGCTGAAACCGTCTCGGCGGGCGTAATCCTCCACGACATCGAGCAGGGATTGTGTGAGAGAGAGTTCATGCATCTTTGCCGATTCTCTCCGGGAACAGTTGATGGGCCGAAAGTTCGGCCATCAACAGGGCCTCCATCTCCGGGAATTTTGCCCGCACCGCCGGGGTCATCTCTAAATCCATATCGCCGATTCGCCCCGGGACCACGCACAGAAAGGTCATCTCCGGGCACTCCCCCATTATCTCCGCCTTGCACAGTACATCGGCAAACTTCACTTCATGAGCGGAGGTCGGCGGAGGAAGATGGGCCTCCATTTCCGTTCGGCTGAAACGGTAGATGGAACCCGGGGTGTCTTCCAACCGGATGCAATCGATGATGATCACGTGAGCCGCGCGACAAATCGAATCCAGAAGGAGATAGCCCAACGTGCCGCCGTCGACGATTTCAGCCTCCGGGGGCAGACGGTACCGCTGGGCAAACCGGCGGACGAAGTGGACGCCGAATCCCTCGTCGCCCAACAGGATGTTTCCCAGCCCCAACAGGATGATCGGTCTTTTGCCCATCAGAAGGCCTTCGAAAAAAGAGGGGAGCCCCGCTCCCCTCTTACGGTGAGTTCTGTCTCCCAAGGTCCTATTTACGCGACCGGTGGAACACTGTACCGCTGATCATCGACGATACGGTCCCCTCCTTGAACAAATAATCGTGCAAAAGGGCCATGTTGATGTGAACCGCCATGAAGAGGATGACGCCCCACATCAGCATGTGGTGGATCCACCGGACCATGGCAAGGCCTCCCATCCAGTTTTCCACGGGTTTGACCACCTTGTAGACCAGGGCGGTTATGCCCGTGCCGTAACCGGCGCCCATCATGATCGTCCCCGTCAGGACAAGCAGAAAAAGCATCGCCAGATATGCCGCATAGGCCAGAGCCTGGAGGGGGTCATAAAGGTGGTTGTGTTCCGGCGGTTCTTTCGAAAGGAGCAGGTAGAAACGCACCTGCCTATTCAAATTCTTCCAGTCCGTCCAGGCGAGGAAATCCTTCCAGTCAGGATACAACGTGGTGAAAAAGGAAAGGTAGAAACGCCAGACGAAGAGGAGGCCGATGGACATTCCGAAGAGGATGTGCCAGAAGCGGACCTCTCCCATGAACATTTTCCCCACGGTCTCCCCCTTGGAGATGGTAAAGGGATCGGCAATGTACAGCCCCGTCCCAATGAGAAAGAAAATGCAGACAGCTGTGAGCCAATGGTTTAAGCGAACGGCTGCAGACCATTCCCTTTTGGGTATAATCTTTTCCACGGATGCCTCCTTTCAGGACACCTTGAACTGCCTGATCGTGTCCGATTTTGGGTCGATAATATGGACCGCACAGGCCAT
>JAFGRP010000032.1 GCA_016935075.1 Deltaproteobacteria bacterium
GATGGACATGTATATCGGCGGCCGTGGACTCAACATGAGGTTTCTCTACGACGAGGTCAAGCCCGGTACGGATCCGTGCGGCCCGGACAGCAAGATTTTTTTTGGCGTCGGGCCTTGCAACGGGACCTCGATATCGGGAAGTCAGCGGTTCAATATCACCGCCAAATCGCCATTGACGGGTTTTTTGGGCGACTGCAATTGCGGGGGCGATTTTGGGGCGGAATTGAAATACGCCGGCTACGACATGCTGGTGATCGAGGGGCAATCGGAAACACCCGTATACCTCTGGATCTGTGACGATCAAGTGGAAATCAGAGACGCATCCCGCCTTTGGGGCCGGACAACCTCCGAAACGCGGCTGATCATCGAGAGGGAGGTTCACGATCCGGATGCCACCCTGGTCGTAATCGGTCCGGCGGGCGAAAACCAGGTGGCCTTCGCCAGCATCATTTGTGATCTGGGCCGGGCCGCCGGACGCGGTGGACTAGGGGCTGTCCTGGGATCCAAGAAGGTCAAGGCCGTGGCTGTACGGGGTTCGAAGGGAGTAAGGGTGGCCGATTCCCGGGCCCTCAAGAGACTGAACCAGGAAGATCGCGAAAATTGGCGCACGGGTATAGGGGGCATCCCTTATGCCGTGATCGGGGAGGTGGGGGTGAATGTGGGATGGAGGTCCATGCAACTGAACGGAAACCTCGCCACGCACAATTTCCAGTGGGGAACCTTCGAGACCGACATGCTGGGTGAACTTCAAGCAGGCGGATACATCGCCAAGCGAAAAGCCTGCGCATCCTGCACTCTGGGGTGCAATCACAGCTTCATCATCAAGTCGGGCGCCTATGCCGGGACGTATGGTGAAGGAATGGAATTGATCCATATCGGGATGGCGCCTTTTCTCGGCACGCACGACGCGGCTTTGCTGCTCAAATTCGGCGCCAGGGTCGACGAATTGGGTCTGGACATGATGGAGACCGGCTCCCTGATCAGTTTTGCAATGGAGTGTTACGAGAAAGGACTCTTGTCCCCATCCCAGGCCGAGGGGGTGCAACTGACATGGGGTAATCCGGAAGCCATTCTCGGCCTGACGGAAAAGATAGCCCATCGGAAAGGTCTCGGCGACACGCTGGCCGGGGGACTCAAGGGCGCCTCGCTGAGGATCGGGCCGGATTCGACAAAATACGGTATGCACTCCAAGGGCCACGCCATGCCCGGACGAGATCCCCGGGCCTCCAAAGGCTGGGCTTTGGCCTACGCCACCTCCAGCCGGGGCGCCTGTCACGTGCGGGCCTTTGTTCCGGAGGGGTATCAGAGCGGCAGTCCGCCGGGGATGGAAAAGGTATGGCCGCCCGAAGCGCTGGAAACCGTAAAAGATTATCAGGACCCCACCAATCCCATGCATGAAGAAGGCAAGGCGGAACTGGTCAAGTATTACGAAGACCTGCGCGCCTTTCAGGACAGCCTGGAGATTTGTCGTTTCAGCTGGTACCGGGGACTCGTTGATTCCCAGAATACATCCATTTCCGGAGGGATGGCCCAGTTTTACAACGCGGTCACGGGAAAACACCTCACCGGGCAGGACGTTCTGATGGCCGGGGAAAGGATCAACAATCTGGAAAGGGCCTTTAATCTCAGGGAAGGACTGACCCGGGCCGACGATGCGCTGCCTGAAAAGATGCTTAAACAGCCGATGCCCGACGGCACGGCCAAGGGGGAGGTGGTCAACCTGGATTATATGTTGGACAGATATTACGGGCTCAGAGGATGGGACCGGGCAACCGGCGTGCCGACCGGAAAAAGACTACTGGAACTGGGTCTTGCGGATGTAGCCGAGGATTTGAAACCGTGAAGACGGCTTTTCATCCGATTTCATGATCCCGCGTTCCTCGCTGATGTCCGAAGCTCTGTGCTCCAAACCGAGCCATGAAACCAGGATAGGGGGGCCTATGAAGATACTCGCTATCAACAGTTCTCATCGAGGGGATAAGGGGTATACGCGGTTCCTGATCGACAAGCTTTTCAAGGGGGCGTCGGCGAGCGGTGCAGACTGCGAGGTAGTCACCCTGGCCGATCTCAAGATCAACCGGTGCCTGTCTTGCGGTACATGCAACACGAAAGATCATTGGCGCAAATGCGTGTATGACGGCAAAGATGACGTCCGAAGTGTCTTCGATAAAATGGCTGAAGCGGACATCATCGTGTTCGCCACACCGGTCTACATCTTCAATATGACCGGCCTGCTGAAGACCTTTTTGGACAGAATGTATGTCACGGGCGATGCCTTTGCCCTCAAGCTGACCAAGAGCGGCCTCCTGTTTCATGACATTCCCGACTGGGGATCCAAACCTTTTGTGGCTCTCATCTGCTGCGACAATGTCGAAAAAGAGACGCCGAAGAACGTCATTTCCTGGTTTCGAACCTGGTCCAAGTTTAATGATGCGCCTATGGTCGGCCTTCTCGTTCGAAACGCCGGGCGTTTTTCCGGACAGGGGAAGGATCCCGAAGCTGCGAAAAGAGCGCCGAAACTGGGAGAAGTGTATCAGGCATTCGAAACCGCCGGTCACGAACTGGCCGTTTCAGGACGTATCCGGAAATCAACCCAGAAAAAAGCCAGTCAAAACATCGTGCCGGTTCCTCCTTTATTCCATATTTTGAAACATCTAAGGCCCGTCAAAAGGAAGATGGTCGAAAAGGCACGTCAAATGAGCTCATACAAGGAAGGTGATGTTTGAAAGGAAAAAAGGTGTCTTGAAACCGTCACAGAGGCCGAAGCAAGGCAAAAACGCATCTTCACTTTCGGAAGCGATCGTAGCGCAAAGGAGGGGACTCATGAAGAAAGAGAGTATGACCAGGGCCCTGTTCTTTTTTATTATCGTTACCTTTTTGACGTTTTTCGGGTCGCCCTTTGCGAAAGGGACGGCAAAGGCGGAAACCTTCCGTCTGACGATAGGCGCCGCACATCCTCCCGTCGTCATCTGGGTCCAACGGCTACGGGATTTTTTTTGCGTGGAGGTGGAAAAGCGCGTCAAGGAAAAAACGGGACATGAGATCAAATGGGTCCAAGCCTTTGGGGGAACCCTGGCGAAAATGGGGGAGGAACTCGAAGCCGTCGAAGGGGGCGTTCTGGATGTCTCCCTTATAGGCCTGCCGTTCGAGCCGTCCAAGTTATACCTTCACTGTTTCAGTTATTTTGTCCCTTTCGGCATCGCGGATCTCGAGCAAATGACGGAAGTGGGCTTCAAGGTCTACGATGAGGTGCCGTGGCTAAAGCAGGTTTTTGAGCAGAAATTCAACCAGAAATGTCTAGCCCCATTTGCTTCGTCCGGCAATGTGGTGATCGGCTCTTTTCCGTGGCAAAAGATCGAGGACCTGAAGGGCAAAAAGATCGCAGGGGCGGGTCCCAACCTGTTGTGGTTCCACCCGCTGGGCGCCGTACCTACGCAGATCAACTATGGGGAAGCCTATAGCGCCGGCAAATCGGGTGTGATAGACGGCGGCCTGGCAACTCCCGGGACTACGATGGCATTCAAGCTTTATGAAGTTTCCGACTACTATGTGGAGTGCGGATTTGGGGCCGTCCTCGCATCCGTCTTGACCATGAATCTGAACAAGTGGCAAAAACTTCCGGAGGCGGTGAGGAAGATCCTTTCGGAAGTGAGCCGGGAGTACAGTTTCGATCAGGCAAGAGC
>JAFGRP010000033.1 GCA_016935075.1 Deltaproteobacteria bacterium
GATCGAGGACGAGGAGGATCGCAGGAGGCTCAAGGAGCTCGTCGAACAGATCCAGACCGAAGAGGGGGTCGGGTTCATCGTCCGTACGGCCGGGATGAACCGGACCAAGCAGGAGCTGGCCCGCGACTACCAGCACCTCTCCCGTCTCTGGAAGGAGATCCAGAAGAGGGCCGCCGAAGCGGCGGCGCCGGCCCTGATCTACCAGGAAAGCGCCTTCGGCGTCCGCTCGCTGCGGGATTACTTCACCTCGGACATCGAGGAGATCCTGGTCGACGACATGGAAACCTTCCGCCAGGTACGGGCCTACTGCAAGGTCATCGCCCCCCGGAACGTCAAAATGATCAAGCTGGACAAGGAAAAGACCC
This sequence comes from Deltaproteobacteria bacterium, assembly GCA_016935075.1. GTDB lineage: Bacteria > Desulfobacterota > Syntrophia > Syntrophales > UBA5619 > UBA5619. The sequence continues at coordinate 366 of JAFGRP010000033.1, forward strand.
CTCTCTTCGACAAGTACCAACTCGAGGACCAGATCCGCGTGATCTATCAGGACCGCGTGGAATTGAAGTCCGGCGGTTATCTGATCATCAACCCGACGGAGGCGATGATCACGATCGACGTCAACTCGGGCCGGGGCTCCCACAAGCGGAACGTCGAGGAAACCGCTTACCAGACGAACACGGAGGCGGCGGAAGAGATCGCCCGCCAGCTCCGTCTGCGCGACCTCGGGGGTTTGATCGTCATCGACTTCATCGACATGATGGACAGCAAACACAATGCGGATGTGGAAAAGGTTTTTAAAAAAGCCCTCAGTCTGGACCGGGCGCGGATCCAGCTCTCCCACATCTCCAAATTCGGCATCATGGAACTTTCGCGCCAGAAGAAGCAGTCGACGATCCAGGAGATCAGCTACACGTCCTGCCCGTTTTGCCGGGGCCGGGGGGTGCGCCCCTCCCTCGAATACACGGCTTTGAATGCCTACCGGAAGATCGAAACGCAGGTCGTCAAGGGGCTCTCCTCACAGATCAGCATCAGCGTCCCCTATGAGGTGGCCGACTACCTCCAGAACCAGAAACGGGCGGTGATCGGCCGTCTGGAGAACGACTATGACACGTCGATTCATATCTCGGGAAGTTCCAACATGGCCTGGGACGAATGGAAAATCGAAACGACGAAGCGCGAGACGCCGGCAGCGGTGGAGCAGACCCATCACGTCCGCAAGGCTGCAGAAGGGATAGAGGAACCGGACGAACCGGAGGAACCGGAATCCGGGGAAACGGAAATCCCCGCACCCGGGGATGTGGAAACACCGAAGCAAACCGAACTCGGGAAAGACAGTCCACACAGAGGGGCTTCGAAGAGGGAACCTCGAAGGAAGGGCCCCCCGAAGCAGGTTTTGGCCAGGGAAGAAAAACAAAAAGAGGAAGAACCCCGGAAGGAAGAACCCGCGCAAAGCACGGAGTCTCCTACGCAAAAACACGAACCCGCGCCCGAAACGGTGAAGAAGAGATCCCGCAGGCGGCCTCGCCGGCGGAGGAAGACAATGGGAGAAAAACCGGCGGAGACCTCATCGGCCGTGCCGCAGATACCTGAGACAGAACGCCGGTCTGAAGCGCCGCCGCGCGAAATCGTCCGGATTACGCCGCCGCCGACCGCCGCCGAGCCCGCCGCCTCGAAGACCATTGTATCGCGACCTCCGGAGGCCCCCAAGGGCAAGGCGCCGCCGGAGAATCAGGGCCGGGGAAACGGAAACCACGAAGATCCCCTGCACCGGCTCAAGAAGGTCTTCGAAGCCCTGGAGGATTGACGGGCACTTGACCGTTATCGAGCGTCTCCGCACCGGATCGTGGAAACGATGAAATTTTTCAAGCGGAAAACAACTCAGGTTAAGGAAGCGCCGACGGATAAACTGAACAGAACCGGCAATCAGGAGGAAAACGCGATGGAGAAGATTCGGATCGGCGTCAGCGCCTGCCTGCTGGGGCAAAACGTCCGCTATGACGGCGGCCATCAGCACGACCGCTACATCACCGACATTCTGGGCCGCTGGTTTGAATGGATCCCCGTCTGCCCGGAGGTGGAGTACGGCCTCCCCGTCCCCCGCGAGGCGATGCGACTCGTCGGAGATCCGGAAGCCCCCCGTCTGGTCACCATCCGGACCCGCATCGACCATACGGACGGGATGCTTGCCTGGGCGGGCAAACGTCTGGAGGCGCTCGCCGCCCTTGATCTGTGCGGCTTCATCTTCAAGAGCCGCTCCCCCAGCTCCGGGATGGCCGCGGTGAAGGTTTACCCGGAGACCGGCATGGCCGTGAAGAAGGGGGTGGGGATCTTCGCCGGGGCTTTCATGAAGCGGTTCCCACTGCTCCCCGTCGAGGAGGACGGCCGCCTGAACGATCTGTTGCTCCGGGAGAACTTCATCGAACGGATCTTCGTTTACCGGCGCTGGCAGGAGTTCGAAAGGCGCAACGGCGGCATGAAGGAGCTCGTTGCGTTTCATGCGGAACACAAGCTCCTGATCCTCTCCCACAGCCCGAAACACCTGACCGCGCTCGGCCGTCTCGTGGCCAACCCGGACCGGATGAGGCTCCCGGCGCTCCGCGAGGCCTACTTTGGCAACCTCATGGAGGGACTCCGCCTGACCGCCACCGTCCGGAAACAGACGAACGTCCTCGAACACATGGCAGGCTATTTCAAGAAACGGCTGACACCGGATGAAAAGAAGGAATTGCAGGAAGTGATCGGGCTCTACCACCGGGGTCTGCTCCCGCTGATCGTCCCGGTCACGCTGATCGCCCATTATGTCCGTCTCTACGGCGAATCCTATCTGCAAAAGCAGATCTATCTCCACCCTCACCCCATCGAATTGATGCTCCGAAACCACGGATAGCAAAGGGAAGGCCGTAACCGGCGCTTCACGTGGCCCATCAAGGCGCGATCTTCTGTTTCACCTCCCCCCCGCTTCCCTGCACCGGGCAACCGGACAGGGCGCCGTCCAATCTGCTTATGCCAATCTGCTTATGTCCATCTGCTTATTGACAGGAGACGTTCCATCCCTTAGAATATCCATGAAATCGGGTTCTATTCTTTTTCACCGGTATGCTTCAGGCGACCGGAAGGATTTTCCGGTCTTGTGGCAAATCAGCGATTGAAGGAGGTGAAAATCATGGGCTTCTTTCGGGGAAAAACGTGGTCTCCCTACGTTGCGGGAGCGCTGGCAGGCCTTCTGCTGGTCCTGTCCGTCTTCCTCACGGGGAAATACTTCGGCGCCTCAACCACCTTCGTCCGCGCAGCGGGTTTGGTCGAGCAGGCCGTTTCGCCGGAGCGGGTGGCCGGCATGGAGTACTTCCTCAAGGAAAAGGTAAAGATCGACTGGCAGTTCCTTTTCGTCGTCGGGGTGCTCTTCGGCGCCCTGGCGTCGGCCTGGCTGTCGGGAGAGAAGCGGGCGGTGGCCGTGCCGCCGATGTGGGAGGGCCGCTTCGGGCCGTTGCGCTCCCGCCGCTGGGTCGCGGCCTTTCTGGGGGGAGCGGTCCTGATGTTCGGGGCGCGACTCGCCGATGGGTGACCGAGCGGCCACGGCCTGAGCGGTCTGGCTCAGGTAGCCGTCAGCGGTTACGTATCCTTGATCTGCTTCTTTCTGGCCGGCGTCATCATGGCCAGGATTCTGTACGGGGGAGGGAACGGCCATGAATGAACTGTTGACCGGCGCCGTCACGGGAATCCTCTTCGGATTCCTCATGCAGAAGGCCCAGGTGATCCGGTACGACCGGCAGCTGGCCGCCCTGCGTCTCAAAGACATGACCATCGTCAAATTTATGCTGACCACCATCCTGGTAGCCATGGTGGGCATTTATCTGCTGCTTGATCTGGGGCTGATCAAACTTTCCGTAAAACCGTTGATCCTGGGGGGAAACGTGCTGGGCGGCCTGGTCTTCGGGATCGGCTGGGGGATCGTGGGTTACTGCCCTGCCACGGCCATGGGGGCTCTGGGAGAGGGACGTTACGACAGCGTCTTCGGTTTGCTGGGAATGATCCTCGGGGCGGGACTCTATGCCGAGGTGTATCCGATCATGAAAAGAACGGTCCTGACCTGGGGGAATTTCGGCAAGATCACGCTGCCGGCCGTTCTGGGCATCAACCACTGGATCGTCATCATCGTCCTGGTTGCGGCCTTCATCGGCCTATTCATCTGGTTCGAGAAGAAGGGGCTGTAATCTTTCACATTCCGCACCCCGCGGACCGGCAATCTTCTGTCCCGAGCCGGTCCGCGGGATATGGCCGGGCGAGGGGTAAACCGATCCGGGATTGTTCCAACCCGGAATCCATCGCTGCGGAAAGAACATGACTGCATATTGCGGATCGCCTCTGCAGGGACCCTCGGGGCGCGACCCCTGCTTCTCACCCCGGATTCCCTTTACCGGACATGCAGACAGGCCGCCATCTCCTCCAGGCTGGAGGCGATTCTGGGTCCGAGCCTGTAGATGGCATCCCCGACAAAAAACACCCTTCCCGAGCGAACGGCGTCGAGCGTCGCCAGTTTTTCCATCAGAGGCCTGATCCGTTCCTCCATCCCGCGTCCCTTTCCGAAAAACAGCGCATCGGGCCCCAGGCGGATGATCTCCTCCAGGGAATATTTAGGATACCGCGTCGGCCCCGCCGCAGCGATATTGACCATCCCCAGAATCGCAAAGGCGTCGTCAACGGTAGTCCCTTTTCCGGCGGCGATCAGCGGAACCGGTTGAAAAATGAAGAGGGCCCTTTTAACCTTTCCCCGCGATGCCGTCTTGGAACTTTCCCTGATCCGGCGGATGCGCATTTCGATTTGGTCGGCCCTCCGGTCTGCCGCGGTCCCGACCCCGAAAATCCTGCCCATGGTCCGGATCTCCCGCGGCAGGTCATCGATCCGCCTGGCCCTGAAGATATAGGTCCGGATTCCCAGGGCTCCCAGTCGCCGCTCCAGGACCCGCGGATTTCCGTCCTCTGTCATGACCACCCAATCGGGACGCCGTGAGACAATTGCCTCCAGGGAAGGGTTGACAAATCCGCCGACCTTGGGTTTGCTCCTGGCGCCGGGCGGATAGTCGCAGTAATCGGTCACGGCTGCAATCCGGTTTCCGATGCCGAGGTCGAAAAGAATTTCAGTCAGGTTGGGCGCCAGGGACACGATCCTTTCCGGAGAAGCGGCCGCGGCAACCGCCGGCAGCAACAGGGCGGCGCCCCCTCCCAGCAGATAAACGACCATTTTCAGCCGGAGGCTCCGAACGAACCGCTTCCGGGATTTCATCACGACCTTGGGAAACACGCGCACCCCTTCACCGGTAGTCATCCGTCTTTACCAGGATTGAATTCTCCTTCAAGACAAACCGGACCGGAACCGCCACCGACATCGTCATAGGCCGTCCCTCCCTTCTGCCCGGTTCAAATTTCCATGAGAGAACGGCCTCCAGAGCCGTCCGGTCCAGGATTTCATGACCGGTGGAACGCTTGATCCCCACCTGACCGACGCGGCCATCGGCGCGAACCTCAACCAAAAGGACAGCCACCCCCTGATAGCCCCGCAACCGCGCCAGTGGAGGATAGGCGGGGAGGGCATTGTCCCCGTACCGGGGAACCGCGTCGGTGTCCCTTGAAGACCATTCGGCGCTCCCCTCCTGCGGGGTTCCCGTTCCTTCTCCCCGTGCGGCTAGGCCGCCCGTATCATTCCCCCGCGAAAATTCGCCGCCCCCCTGACGGCTTGCGGGAATATCCGAGCCAATGCTTCCCGATGGATCTTCGCCTCCCGGAATAAAGACCGCCGGCGCCGGGGAAGCCATCTCCTGCAATGCACCCGCGTCGTCTTGCGGTCCGGTCCATTCGGTGGAAGGCGGGATGTCCGCAAGCAGATCTTTAATTTCTTTTTCCGCCGGCGCAACGTTCTCCGGAGCCTCCCGCGAGGAGGCGGCCGCCACCGGGGCGGCCCTGTTCGCTGCCCGCGGTTTGCGGCCGGGCAAGGCCGCGGTTTTCCCGTCTGCGGCGGGCGTTCCC
>JAFGRP010000001.1 GCA_016935075.1 Deltaproteobacteria bacterium
CGGGAGGACCGGAACAACAACATCCGTTACTTCGAATCGATGATTTTGAACACCCAGGCGGTCCGTAGAGCGGGTTCGGCCGCCCTCGACCTGGCCTATCTGGCGGCGGGCCGTTTCGACGGTTTCTGGGAGCTGAAACTGATGCCCTGGGACATGGCCGCCGGCTGGCTCCTCGTTGAGGAAGCGGGAGGCATCGTGACCGACCTGCATAGCGCTCTCTTCGATCTCCATTCTCCGCACATCCTCGCATCCAACGGCCTGATCCATACCGAAATGTCCCGCTTGCTCACCCGGACCGATCCCCTCTACAACCCCTGAATTTTTTAATCTCGCGCCATTTGACGGGAATGCAACCCGTCTTTCTTCCGTTCCTCTTAACCCGCAAGCAACGGGCCTTCGATGACACCTTTCCGAAACGGTGAAAACCGCCTGGAACCCTTACACCCTATGTGTCTGTTACACCCTATGTGTCTGTTTCACCCTATCCGTCTTGACAACCGGATATGAATGGCTATATTAGGCCCGAAAACGGAAAGACATGAACGTTATCCGTATGTTGTGCATAGTACGGCCGGCGTGCTGGATGGGTGCGGTCAGTCGATCCGAAGGTGAAATAAATAACTTGTTTGGAGGTGAATATATGTTCGGACCAGGAATATGGAGATTCGGCGGCAGGATGGATCCCCTGCATGAGATGCAGCGGCTGCAGCGGGAGATGAATCGTGTTTTTTCCGGGCTGGAACAACCCCTGAATCCGGAGGTCCCCCCGGTCAACGCCTGGGTCGGGGAGTCCGATATTGTCGTGACGGCCGAACTTCCGGGCGTGGATCCGGGTGAGATGGATGTCTCCGTGGTAGGAGACACGCTGACCATCAGCGGCGCCCGTAAGGCGGAGCCTCTGAAGGCGGGGGAGAGTTACCATCGGCAGGAGCGGAATCACGGCCGATTTACCCGTTCCCTCCAGTTGCCTTTCCACGTAGAACCGGGCAAGGTTGAGGCGAACTACGAGAGGGGTATTCTCCGGGTTACGCTTCCGCGCGCAGAAGCGGACAGGCCGAAAAAGATTTCGGTATCGTGTGAGTAAGGAGGTGAGCCAATGGAAAACAAGGTTGAATATCAGAAAAAACCGGCTCAAACGCCGGTGGAGACGGAACGAACCCGGAACCGGAAGGTCTTTGTGCCGAAGGTGGATATCATCGAAACCGGGGATGCCATGGTGATGTACGCCGACATGCCCGGGACCGATGAAAAATCGGTCGAGGTGACCCTGGAGAAGAACATCCTGACGATCACCGGGACGGTCAAACCGCAGGAATTTCCGGGGCGGAGCATCGCCTATGCCGAGTATGACATCGGCGATTATGAAAGGACCTTCACCATCTCCGATGAGGTGGATCGAGAGCGGATCGGGGCGGTCGTGAAAAAAGGTGTCCTCAAGCTGACCCTGCACAAAGCGCCGCAGGCCGAAGTGAAGAAAATCACCGTCCGGACGGAATGACCGGACGGTTTATGCCCCCCGGAGGGATTGCCCCCGGGGGGCTCTTTTTATCCTGCCGTCAGCCCGACCTGTACCCGCCTTGTCCTCGGACCGTCGAATTCACAGAAGAATACCGCCTGCCATGTCCCGAGGACAAGCCGGCCGCTTTCGATGAAGACCGTCTGAGAAGCGCCGAAGAGTGAAGCCTTGATGTGGGCGGCGGCGTTTCCCTCCGCATGCCTGTAACGGTCGGCAAGCGGAACGATTCGGTCCAGGACGGCAAGGATGACCCGCGGGACGTCCGGGTCGGCATTCTCATTGATTGTAACCGCTGCGGTCGTGTGGGGGACAAAGACGAGGCAGTTTCCGTTCCGGATCCCGCTCTCTTTAACCAATGCTGCCAGCCGCTCCGTGATGTCGATCATTTCGCACCGGGCGGTTGTTCTGAGGGTGAATGACGTCATCTCTTCCTCCTTTAAAAAATAACGGTATTCCGTATCCGGCGACCCTTTTACCTTCGTTCCCACAGAACGACTCCGATGATAAACCTGCACTGTATTATACGCCCGACCGAACTGTTTTTGCATCCGTTTTCATATAACGAAACAGGATGAATTTGCTTTCCTCCCTCCGGTCTCCATGAAGCGACGGCAACAAATGTGCTTTCCCGGGAGGGATTATATTTCCCGCTGTGCCGGTGAGTGATGGGTTGTTCTTGCCTTTTTGACCGGTTGTTGCTACAAGCATACCCCGTCATACAAAAAAGGAGATTAACGATGGGATCACGTCAAAGGGAGGTCATGCGCCTTTTGATCTCTCCGAAACGGCAAAGGAATACAAGTCCATCACCCATGCGGAAAGGAAATGCGATATATGACACAAACCGCCCCTTCCCTTCCCTCTGATTTCATCAGGGACATCATCGACGACGACATGAAAACCGGCAAACACGGAGGGCGTGTGGCCACGCGCTTTCCGCCCGAACCGAACGGCTACCCCCACATCGGACACGCCAAGTCCGTCTGCCTCAATTTCGGCATTGCCACCCAGTACGGCGGAACCTGCAACCTGCGCCTGGACGATACCGATCCCAGCGGGGAGAGCATGGAATACGTCGAGTCGATCATCCGGGACGTGAAATGGCTGGGGTTCGACTGGGGGAATCGCCTCTATTACGCCTCCGATTATTATGAAAAACTCTATCAATACGCCCTTGCGCTGATCCGGAAAGGCAAGGCCTACGTCTGCGACCTGAGCGCGGATGAGATCCGGGAGTACCGGGGAACCCTGACCGAACCTGGGAAGGAGAGCCCCTACCGCGGCCGTTCCATCGAAGAAAACCTGGACCTGTTCGGGCGGATGCGGGCCGGGGAATTTGCGGACGGAACGCGCGTCCTGCGCGCAAAGATCGACATGTCCTCCCCCAACGTCACACTGCGCGATCCGATCATGTACCGGATCAAGAAGGAGAACCATTACCGGACGGGCGATGCGTGGTGCATCTATCCGATGTACGATTTCGCCCATTGCCTCTCCGATTTCATCGAGGGGATCACCCATTCGATCTGCACCCTGGAGTTCGAGAATAACCGGCCGCTGTACGACTGGTTTCTGGACCAGTCGGTCGAATGGCCCCGTCCGCGGCAGATCGAGTTTGCCCGCCTGAACCTGAGTTATACCGTCATGAGCAAGCGCAAGCTGCTCGAGTTGGTGGAAAACAAGGTCGTCGCCGGTTGGGACGATCCGCAGATGCCGACGCTTTCGGGAATGCGCAGGAGGGGCTTCACCCCGGAGGCGATCCGGAAATTCTGTGAAAAGATCGGGGTCTCCAAAAACGACAGCCTGATCGACATGGCGCTCTTGGAAAACTGCGTCCGGGACGACCTGAATGAGAAGGCACTCCGCGTGATGGCTGTTCTCCGGCCGCTCCGCGTCGTGATCGACAATTATCCGGAAGAACAAGTCGAGATGTTAGACTGCCCCTATCACCCGAAAAACGCCGAAATGGGTTCCCGCAAAGTCCCCTTCTCCCGGGAATTGCTCATCGAGCAGGAGGATTTTATGGAGATCCCGCCTAAAAAGTTCTTCCGGCTTTCCCTCGGCCGGGAGGTGCGTCTGCGCTACGGATATTTCATCAAATGCACCGGTGTCGTAAAAGATCCGGGTTCGGGAAAAATCACGGAAATCCACTGTACATACGATCCGGAAACCAAAAGCGGTTTTGCCCCGGACGGCCGGAAAGTCGACGCGACAATTCACTGGGTGCCTGCGGCCCATTCCATTCCGGCCGAGGTCAGGCTCTACGACCGCCTCTTTCGCGTTCCCGATGCGCTTTCGGAGGAGGGCGATTTCACGACGTACCTGAATCCCAAATCACGAGAAATCCTGAAATCCTGCCGGCTGGAGCCGAGCCTGGCGGCTGCGGCACAGGGAGACCGTTTCCAGTTCGAGAGACTGGGTTATTTCTGCCTGGATTCGGGGGATTCCTCCAAGGATGCCCCGGTCTTCAACCGGACCGTGACTCTGCGGGACGCCTGGGCGAAGATCGCGGAAAAGGGAAGATAAACTCAATCCTCATCGTCATGCCGTCTGAAGTTGGCGGTATGCATTTCATCCTCAGAAGTTTTCTTCGAAACTTCATCTTGACAGATAGAACATGCGTTCTAAAATGAACGGCCTGTTTTCTTCGGAGGGAAGTAATCATGGCCGCCTCATCTGCCGTGTACAGGCCCCGCAATCCACAGGCTACCGATTATTGCCGCTGTGTCGAGGATCGCCTGGAAAACTTCATCAAGGTCTACGAGGAACGGTTCGAGAAAACCTACGGATTCTTCCGGTCCTATCTCCAGAATGTGATTTATCGAAAATAATCAATTGCTTGTTAAGCGGGAACCTGAAACTTCAATTTCCTGATCAATATGTCATTGACGTGCGATACCGTTACCTCTTATACTTCATCCGCCTGAGTCAATGTTTTGTCAGTTCATCGGGGCAAATATGGTGGCCGCACTTTCCCTTTCTCTCGCAGCCGGAAAGATAGAATTTGAAGAGGGGGGGCTTCTATGCCGGTAAAACCGACGGAACAAGAAGATGAATATTTCGCGCGGATAGAGCAGGAGATCAAGAGGAAGATCGAGGAACAGAAGACGAAAAGGGCATCGAAAGAGGAAAGAGAGAAACTGAGAGCACTGCACTTTATGAAATGTCCAAAATGCGGGATGGACCTTGATGTTGCCACCTCGTTCAATGAAAACGGGAACCCTTGAGCATTGGGTGATGGCAGGATCCGATTCATGCCGTTTTTAGCCGGCCATCACTTCCCGATACGGGATTGATCCGACATTTACGGCCCGGGAGATCCCTTAATGTCCTGTTGCCCGAACGCCTTGCCGGTTCCCTGATGGAAGGACGGACCATTTGCCATGTGGAGTGATAATGTTGCTGGAGAATGAGCAAGAAGAAAGAATATATGGATTGTAAAATTTTTGAAAAGATGGATGATCAGGAACTCAAGAATTACATCCAGTTCTTGCTTTGGCACTATCGGGTCATGGACGCCTTGTGGTTTATATTTGTGGCTGAGAAGTTCGATCAGCCAACAGCAGAAAGGCTCAATGAACAGGTCTGGGGTCGTATGGGCGGAATGGCTGCAAAAGACCTGGTCCGGCGTTTCGGAATCAAAGAGAAGGGTCTCACGGGTTTTGTGAAAGCCTTGAGCTATTTCCCCTGGACCATTCTTGTAGGCTATCAGATCGATGAGAAAGAGGACGAAGTGATCATCACCGTTCCCAGCTGTCCTACCCAGGAAGCGCGGCTCAAAAGGGGATTGGGAGAGTTCGTGTGCAAAGAGATGCACCGTCGCGAGTTTGAGGTTTTTGCCCGGGAGGTCGATCCTGCTATAGAAGTGCAATGTCTGTTCGCTCCACCCGATCCGCATCCCAAGGATCTGTACTGCAAGTGGCGATTCACGCTATCTCATTAACCGGGACACGATCATCATCGAGGTTGCGATGACGCATCACCTGATGAAGTCGGGCTATGCAGCTCTGGTCGATCGGCTTAACCGTTTTCCCCAAGGGGCGCCTCCATCGGATACCCTTTACAAAATCCTGCGCATTTTGTTCACTGAAAAAGATGCCGGTCTGGTATCACGTCTTCCGATAAAGCCGTTCACGGCAGAGGATGCCGCCCGCGTATGGAAGATGAAGATGCCCGCGGCTCAAAAGATATTGGACGATCTGGCGAACCGGGCGCTTCTCGTTGATATCGAAAACAACGGACAACAAGCCTATGTTCTGCCCCCTCCCATGGCCGGTTTCTTTGAGTTCTCCCTGATGAGAATCCGCGGGGATATTGACCAGAAAGCATTGAGCGGGCTGTTCTATCAATATCTCAATGTCGAGGAGGATTTCATAAAAGCCCTCTTTACGGAGGGAGAGACGCAATTGGGTCGTGTATTCATCCACGAGCCATCCCTTTCCCCGGAATTCAGCCTGCAGGTCTTTGATTACGAACGGGCCACGGAGGTCATTAGAACGGCTTCCTTCAGGGGCATCGGCATCTGTTACTGCCGCCACAAAATGCAGCACATGGGCAGGGATTGCGCTGCAACAAAGGAGATCTGCATGACCTTTAACGCGGCTGCACGGTCTTTGATCAGCCACGGCCACGCAAGACCAGTCAGTTCAGAGGAATGCCTGGATTTGCTCCAGACCGCCTATGATCAAAATCTGGTTCAGTTCGGTTCCAATGTCCGCGAGCATGTCAATTTCATCTGCAACTGTTGCGGTTGCTGCTGTGAGGCGATGATCGCGGCACGGCGTTTCAGCCTTCTGCATCCCGTTCATACGACGAATTTCCTGCCGGAGATTAAAGAAGAAAGCTGCACGGGTTGCGGTGATTGCGTCACCATCTGCCCCGTGCAAGCCATGAGTCTCGTTTCTGCAAACGATCCTCACAGACCGAAGGCAAAAAAAGCGCACCTGCGCGAGGAAATCTGCCTGGGTTGCGGTCTATGTGTACGCGCCTGCCAGGGAAAGCACATTGCATTGAAATCACGTCCCCAAAGGGTCATCACCCCGTTGAATTCGGTTCATCTGGCCGTCATGATGGCCGTTGAAAGAGGGAAGCTGCAGGATCTCATCTTCGATAATCAGGCTCTTTCCAGTCACAGGGCCATGGCGGCTGTTCTTGGTGTCATTCTGAAATTACCCCCAGTGAAGCAGGCGATGGCCAGTCGCCAGGTGAAATCAAGATACCTTGAAGCCCTGATCAGACGGGTGAAACAATGAAATTAAACGGCACTCAGTAAAGCGGCCATTTTTTCAGAATTAAAGGGGTGATACCATGATCAGATACACTGAAAAACAGATTGAAGAGCTGGACAAATTTTATAAGCATCCGAGAAATCTCGTGGATTTGTTTGAAGATACGGTTGCCCGATGGGGCGATCGAAACGCCATTGGGACAAAGAATCGTGATACAAAACAGTACGAATGGATAACCTACAGACAACTCGCCGAGAGAATCAATGAGGTCAGGGGCGGTATTAACCAGCTGGGCATAATCAGAGGTGATGCCATAGGTGTTATCATCGGGAACTCCGTCGAATGGTACGTACTGGAAAATGCCGCGCACGGACTCGGCGCGATCTTTGTCCCGATGTACGAGAAAGAATTGATGAAAACGTGGCAATACATAGTAAGGAACAGCGGGATAAAATACCTTTTTGTGAAAGATGAAGAACTTTTCGAGCAAATACGGTATTTTAAAGATGAAATCAAAACCTTGAAGGAAGTCTTTATAATCTATGGGGAAGGCCTGAACAGCCTCAAGGCACTGGAAGAAGCCGGGAAGAAACGTCCGGTTAAATCATACAAGCCTCACTGGACGGAACCGGCCGATTTGATCTATACATCCGGGACTACCGGAGAGCCGAAAGGGGTTCTTCTTTCTCACGGTAACCTGTCCGCATGTTCCCAATCCGGTTATCACATATTTCCTGATCTCAACGAGAACTCAGTTTCTCTGGCAATACTTCCCTGGGCACACAGCTATGGCCTGAGCGCGGAATTGCATAATTTCATGCAGTTCGGGGGAGCCATTGCATTAATGGAATCGGTTGACACCCTGGCTGAAGATTTGCTCGAGGTTAAACCCACCTTCCTGATAGCGGTCCCAAAGGTTTTCAATAAAATATACGACGGGATTCAGGCAAAAATGCACGAAGAAGGCGGGCTTAAAAAGTTGCTTTTCGATATGTCATGTAAAGAAGCGGTAAAATGCAGGGGCAGGGCAACAAAATCTGTGAAACTCAAAATATTCGATAAAATCGTGTTTTCAAAAATCAGGGAAAGATTCGGCGGCCGGCTTAAAGGCGTTCTGACGGCCAGTGCGGTCATGAATCCTCAGATCGCCATGTTCTTCGCCGATCTCGGCATACCCACTTACGACGCTTATGGACTGACGGAAACCGCACCAGCCATAACAATGAATTCCCCACTCCGGGGAAACAGATATGGGTCCGTCGGCAAATGTGTGGAAAATATGCACGTCAAAATTGACAAGTCTTTTCTTTCAGACGATAGCCCTGATGGAGAAATTATAGCTTATGGCGCTCATGTGATGATGGGGTATCACAATAAGCCGGAAAAGACTGCAGAGATTATGATGAAGGACAATTGGAATGGATTTCCGGGAATACGCACAGGCGATCAAGGCCATCTGACCAGCGACGGGTTTCTATACATTACGGGAAGATTTAAAGATGAATATAAACTTTCCAACGGTAAGTACATACATCCTGAATCTATTGAAACCGATATCAAACTCTTAAGAAACATTGCCAATGCATTTGTTTACGGCGAAGGCAAGGCATACAACATCGCCATAATCGTTCCGGACTTCGCGATGATGAAAAAAGATGATCGGATTGCAAAGTGGGCGCAAGGTTTGCCGCAGGAAGTCGTAAACAATGAAAAGGTTCAGAAATTCTTATCAGATGAAATCAAGAGACATCTTGAGAAATCATATGGTAGCTATGAAATACCTCGGAAATTCATATTGGCCAGCGAGGATTTTACTCTGGAAAACGGGTCACTTACCCAGACCATGAAACTGAAGCGTAAAGAGGTTCTGAGAACGTATCTAAAGGACATAGAAAAACTGTATTAGTCGCCTATCCGATACTCGACGGCCGACACTCGCACCGGGCAGGACATCAACACAATCCGCTTCGATAAAATCGCCTTGACAAACAAGACCCTCCTACGAGACTTTTTTCAGTTCGAGAGACTGGGTTATTTCTGCCTGGATTCGGGGGATTCCTCCAAGGATGCCCCGGTCTTCAACCGGACCGTGACCCTGCGGGATACCTGGGCGAAGATTGTGGAAAAGAGAAAGTGACGGCAAGTTCGGGGGTCAGGTCTCAATTAAGCGAAGCGTCAATCCGGGGTTGGAGCCCCTCAAATTTAGCGTTTTGCGGGAAACGGCTTCTCCTGAACCGGTTTTCCCACATTCTCATCAGCCGAAAATGATTATTGTGCGGCCCGGATATCGCCCCATTTCCACACTATGGTGATCATCGCGAGAATCGTAAAGAAAACGACTTCAGGGACATGGCTGAAGAACGGCTCGAACAATCCGATCACCAGGATCGCGACAAAAGCTGAAATTAAACGCACCCCCCACTGATCATCCTTCCCCTGCCTGATCGATATCCAGCCCATTTTGAAAGAGGCGAACAATATGTAAAAAAACAGGACAAGCCCGATGAGGCCGGTCCGCACGGCGATGCTGAACGGCATGGAATGAGGATCCGTGTAGATATAGCCCCTGTGTTTTTCGGGAATCCGTTTGCTATAGGCCTCAAGATCGATATGCTTTCCGCTGCCGTAGGTTTCCATCCCAAAGCCGATCCCCATGACGGGGTAATCCTTTATGACTTCATAGGTTATGCAATAGGTGCTCAGCCGCGCGATAACCGGTTCCATATCAGTAAAACGGTCCTTGATCGAGGTCGTCAATGTGAAAATCAAGACGATGCCCAGGCAGGCAACCATGATTTTCCTGTTCTTGAAAAACAGGATAATGCCCGATAGAAACAGGGCCAATACGGTGCTGCGCGCCTGCGTCAGGATGCATACGGCAAACGTGGAGAAGAGGCAGACGAAGGAAATCGCCTTCACATTCCGTCGATTATCGGCAATGATGTTGTGGAGGGAAAAGACGGCGGCGGGAACCGCAATAATGCCGACCCAATTGACCGCCACTTCGGGGAGTCCCGTCACCAGTTTTGTAGACAGGGTGCGGCCGAGTATCCCGTAGAAATAGACAATCTCCCCGACGGAAAACAGGGCGGCGGAGACCATGATGATCCCCGAAAGGTAAAAAAGACGTTCCCTGGAACGGAAATAATTGATCAGGATGAAATAGAACGCCAGGTATTTCAGCAGATGCGTCTGATAATCATGGATGCTGTTTCCCCGGTCGAGGGCAAAGAAAAGACCGATGAAGGCCCACAGGGCAAAAAGGAGAAAGGGGATCGTCAGCGGCGACCGGAATGAGAAGTCAAGCTTTCTGAAGCACGCCAGGATGAGGACCATAACGACGGAGCTGTAAAAGCAAATCTCTTTGACGGCCGTCGTGAAGGGGAAGGGGTTTAAAAAGATGAACAGCCCTATGAGCACGGGAATGCAGAGATTCAATCCCTTGAAGATTTTTTCACCCGTTATCGTTTCCTTCAATGACGGCATCCTGTAAAAATAATCCTTGTTTTTGTCTGTCCGTGTTTCAGACGTTCGCGCCCTCCCATCTTTCTCCCGGGAAAGATCCGAACACCGCGCGGAAGCTAATCAAATCCCCCTTGAAAGTCAAGATAAAGAGCGATGCGGCAGGGTCACGGGAATCATCGAAACGCTCGATGGACAGGCCGAGGACCGTCAGACCGAAAGGATCTCACGGACAACGGCCCGAACCCGTTCCACGGTCAGGGCATCAAGGCAACGGCTCGCCCCTTGCCCCTCGCACCCCTTTTGATTACAGGGTGCGCATTCCATGTCGGAAACAACGACGCGGTGGCGCTCCCCCGGCGGCGCCCAGTAACGCCAGTCTGAGGGACCATAGAGGGTGACCGTGGGCGTTCCCACGGCAGCGGCGATGTGCGGCGCAGCGCTGTCCACACCGATGTGAAGGCGGCTCAGATGAAGGACGCCCGCCAGCTCCGCAAGGGTGGTCTTTCCGGCCAGGTTGCAGACACTTCCCGAACAGGCCCCGGTCAGTTCAGCGGCCCTCTCCTTTTCGGCCGGGGAACCGACGACAACAACGGTTATGCCGAACTCCTCCCGGAGCCAGTCGATCATTCGCACCCATTTCCCCGTGCCCCATTCCTTGTAAGACCAGCGGGAGAAGGGATTCACCGTCATCCACGGACGGACCTGCCCCCTATTCCCGTCCGTCGACGGAATCCGGGAAAATTCCCCGCCGCACGCCGGACCGGAGCCGCCGTTCGTCCCCCGAACCGTTTCCCCTGCAACGGCGGGACAGGCTTCCGGATCTCCAACCGCCGTTGGTTCAAAAACCGCGACAATCCCTTCGTCGGCGAGAATCTTCTCCGCTCGACATTTCGTCTCATCGGAAAGATCGAGCCGGGGAACGGCATTCCGGGCCTCGATCCCGAAGGCCTGGAGGAGATGGAGGGATGAGTCGGCGGCACCCACCGCCATGGGGAAACGCGCCGGCGCCACGAGATGGGTAAACAACCGGTTCCGCAGACCGGAAAGCATCGGCAGATAAATGGCGGCGCGCACCGGCGCACCGGTCAGGAAGGCCATGTAGGCCCCCCGCTCGTCTCCCCGAAAGTCGAAGACGAGTCCGAACCGCTCCCGGCGGAGCGCCCGGATCAGACGGAACGACTCTCCAAGTTTTTTCCGGACCTCGAAAATCTTCGGCGGTAATGTACCCGCCGCGAGCAGCGACCCGCTCCCTTCACGGAGCAGAATAGCAACCTCCGCGTCCGGATATGCCACACGGACGGCCTGAAGGGCGGGAAGCGACCAGACAACGTCGCCGATGTCGCCGAGTTGGATGATCAGGATGCGCTTCATCCGCGGCGGTTTGCTATAGCGATCTGCAATATTCATAAATCCGTCTCAACGCCGTTGTGTGCTTTGGGGTAGACACCGGTCCGACGCCAACCGCATCGTCCCGAAAAGTCTATACCACATCATCAGTAAACCGCTTCCATGCCGGCGCTCAGGGGCGTCCCCGGAGGTGCCATACGAGCAGACGGCCATAGACCGCCCACTTGTCGCGGAGCTCCCGCCTCAGTCCCAGAGTCAGAAGCATCCCGACGGAGGTCAGCAGCCAGTCCAGAACCAGCCGCAGCAGGATCACGATGCAAATTACAATGTAATAGGGACGACTCCTCCATTTTCGGAAGAACTGATAGCGGGAACGGTAGAACGCGATGCGGGAGTAGAGATTCCGGCCGATGCTCTGTCCCTGAAGATGGTAGATAAAAGCGGTCGGTACGTGTAAAATCTTCCATCCGGCCCGTCGCATCCGGTAGGCCCAGTCCGTCTCCTCAAAGAAAAAGTGATAACGTTCGTCGAACAGCCCGACCGCATCCATCGCCTCCTTGCGGACGAGCAGACAGGCGCCGATCCCCGAGTCAACCTCGATCGGCCCGGCATGGCTGTATCTTTTGCTGGGAAATCGCCGCGGGAAAAGGTATTCGAGCAGGGGCGTGTTGGTCATGAGCGTGAACAAAGACGGGAAGGCGGCGATGGAATTCTGCCGGCTGCCGTCGGGATTGAGAAGCTGGCCGCAGGCCATCGCCGCCCCGGGGTGGTTTTCCATGCATGCAAAGAGTTCGGAGACGGCATTTCCCGTAAGGACCGCGTCCGAGTTCAGCAGCAGCGCATAGCGGCCCGCCATGACCCGGAAGGTCTGATTGTTCGCCGTTCCGAAACCCCGATTTTCGAGGTTCGCGATCAAACGGACCCGGGGAAAGCACTCCCGCAGCATCGCGGCGCTGCCGTCGGTCGATGCGTTGTCCACGACGATGATTTCATAGGACAGGCGCCGGACGGTCGTTTCGATCGAATCCAGACATTTTCTCAGAAGTTCGCGCGTATTCCAATTGACAACGATAATCGAAAGATCCATTCTTTTCATTCCGAAGACGCTCTGTCCGCCCCAGCTTACCTCCGGGGACGAGAGCAATCCTAAGCCCGCAGGACTTCCCCTATGATGCTCAGTCGTGTTTTTCCGATGCAAAGAGGTTTCTCCCCTCCCCCGTTTCTTCCGCCGCCCGCCGGTTCAGTTCGCTGAGTTTGGCATACTTGAAGAATTTGTTGACCGCGTCGGTGACGGCGAGCGTCAATCCCTGCGGACCGTCCAGAAAGCCCCCCCGGAGCAGATAATCCCGAAGGAAGGTCGTCTCCGCGCGGAGAAACGCCCCCCAGACGGTCGATCTCCGGCCTGCTGCAAAGGCTTCCTCCGCTCCAAGGGTAGAATAGCGGTCGATTTTCCGCAGTATCGGGCCAAGGCGGCTCTCCGTCCAATGGTCGATGGGAACCTCCAGCACGCCGACCTGGCCCTCGACGGCAATAGCCTCATGGACCGCGGCATCCGTCATGCGCCCCCGCTCTTTTCGGAAGAGCCGGACCACCCGGTCCGGCCACCATCCCGCATGGCGGATCCATCGCCCCTGGAAAAGATTCTTTCTCGGGAAACTGTAGCCGGCCACGGCGGCCGGAGATTCAACGATTTGCCGGATCACGCGGGCCGTCTCGGGGGGAATCCGTTCATCGGCGTCCAGTACGAGGATCCACGCCTCCCGGCACTGTTCGACGGCAAATTGCTTTTGGAGACCGAAACCGCGCCACGGCTCATTGAAAACATCGCAGCCAAAATCAGAGGCGATCCGGATGGTTTCGTCACGACTGCCCGAATCGACGACAACAATCTGGCTGGCAAAGGAGACGCTCTTCAGACAATCCGGAAGATTCTGCTCCTCGTTTTCAACAATCATGGCCACGGAAAGCGCCGCCTTGTTATCCATCCCATTTCTCCCCAATGATATTAAAAGCAACCGGATCTACTCGATATCTTCTACCTCTATTCATGGAATTGCAACATTCAGATGAGGTTCATCAGGCTGAAGACCCGCTCGAACCGCATCTCCCATGTATGCTCCTTCCGCGCCCGCCGAAATCCGGCCTGCCGGATCTCCTCCGCCCTCTGCGGATCGGCCAGAAGACTGCGGATGTTGGCCAAAAGGTCGTCAAAACCCCGATAGACAACGATCTCTCGACCAAGATCGTAGATCCTCTCCAGTTCGGGGTGGTATTCCGTGAGGTAGAGCCCCCCGCTCATCGGGATCTCGAAATCCCGCCCCTTGAGACAGTAGGTCCCTCCATGACCCTCCACACCCCCGAAACCGAGGTTGATCCGGCTTTTCGCATAGAGGCGGACCATCTCATCCGTGGCGAGGGGACCGTTGGGCCAGCCATATCCGAAAGCCTCCACGTGGATACCCTCTGCGCCGAGACGGCGTATGGTTTCGGGGCGGTTTCCATAGCACTGTCCCGCGAAAGAGACATCAATACTCTTCTGCTGTTCCCCGGGTTTGTGAAGCTCCGGGTTTGCCCCTTCCGGGAGATAAACCGGCAGCGCCTCCTCCACGCAGTATTTCTTCAATGCATCCTCCGTGCTGGTCCAGCACAGGTCAAACCAGCGACAGATATCCCGGGAACCAAACGCCAGACCGCCTCTTACCTTGCCGACGAAATGTTCCTTGTCATTGAGGCTGAAGTGGATCATTGGAACGCCGAATGAGCGGAGGGTTCGGACGGTCTCAGGAAAAACGAGTTCCCCGGAGAGATAGGTGAAGATGACGTCCGGGCGTTTTTCTGTAACCCATTTTCCGATGCGGGCCACAAGATCCCTGTTCATCTCCGCCTTGACAGAACCCCGCCAGTTCCGGCCCGAGTGATCAAACGCCGTGAACCAGTCATAGCGCCTGACTGTCCCGAATTTTGCCAGCGCGGGTTCAAAGGCCCCCTCTTCCCAGTTGTAGTTGTGGTAAACGGCAATGATCGAAAGCGTGCCCTTCGGTTTCGGCACAAGGCCGGGGAAGCGGTTCCGCAGGGTTAAACGGACGGCAGAATCATCGGGAATCGCAAGATTCCCGGCAGCAAACGCCGCTTCGTAATTCTTAAGCTCGCTGCGGAGATTCACCCCGTTCTTCCAGGTTCGGAATCGCCTCCGGTATGTTTTCAGCGGATCGTTCATGACGGCACGGGTCTGGCTTCGGCCATGCCCTCCCCTGATTTTCTGAGGGTATACATCCGCGGCCCCTTCGACTTGTCCTCCCGGCCGTTCATCATGTTCAGCACATGACCGGCATCGAGGACGGGCACCGCGCAACGGGCGGCGGCATCGACGCAAACCGTCAGGGCGCCGACACCCGCGCCGGCCAGGCAGAGATCGGCATCCGGCGGAATCTGCTGCAGAATTCCCTCCCGCATTGCCTCCCACCTTGTGGCCACATATTCAGACGGAATCTCGATGAAAACGATTTCCGGCCTGCTCTCAAAGCGGGCGAACCAGTTGCGGCAGGCATCCGGGTTGTATTCCGCGTTGATGATGCACAGCTTCCTGCAGTCGACAACGCGGGCAAAGACTTCCGAAGTCAGGTAAGCGTAAACGGCGTAAAAAGGGATGTAATGATCACCCGTCCATGCGATGCCGTGTTCCTGAAGAAAATTAAGAAAGGAAACGGCGGTCGCCTCTTCGGAATCCCGGAAGAATGAGAGGAATGACCGCTTCCGCCTGCGGCCGATGTTTCCGGGAAAGATCAGCGGCGCCATTTTCCCGCCCGCCGCCAGATTCCTGAAGGCGTCGATATGCAGGGGCATCGCCCTCCGGATGGCCTCCACCGATTCGGCCTGCCGATAGAGGCCGTTGCAGCCCAGCGTGAGCTTATAGAACGCGTACTCGCCGTCCGCAAAGCGGACCACCGGGGCCGGTCTGTGCTCCGTCATGCCCTTCTCCACAAAGCGGTGCAGCAGTTCCAGGTAGTCGACTCCTTCCGCGACGCTGCGATGGAAAAGGCAGGTCTCCTGCTCCACAATCTCCGGTGCGTTTGCCATGATGACCGGTCCGTTGTCGATGTCCGGCAGATAAAACCTGGCGAAGCGAAACTCGCCGTCCTCCAGCCATTTATCGAGATGATTCCCGTTGTCTCCCACGACGATCCCTTCTCACCGTTTTTCGTTCTTCCGTGCAACCACCGCGTAGCTATGCCCGGAATAGAATCGGGCGATCAGCCGGGCGATGGGTTTCGGAAAAAACGACTGTTCCAGACGCTCCTTGACGTATTCGGAAAGATAATCCTTGTGGCTGATCGTCCGAAAGCCCTGTTTTGCAAGGAACTGTTTCAGGGTTTCCGGCGTATAATGGTACAGATGGAAGGGAAGCTGCCACCCCTTCCAACGAGTCCAGGTCTTCCGGGCGTCCGTCCCCTGATAATTCGGAACATCCACCACCAGGATCCCGTCCGGCTTCAGCCACCTCCGGGCCTTTTCGATATATCGATCCGGCCTGCGTGCATGTTCGAGAAAATGCCACATGGTGATGACGTCGAACGATGCCGGCGGATAATCGACGCCGTCGATGGTCCCGACGGCCACCGGGATCTTCAGCTCTTCTTGAACGTAGGCGGCGGAATCGGCTGAAATGTCCATCCCCTCGGCCTCGTATCCCCGATCACGACAGGCCAGAAGAAAATAGCCCATGCCGCAACCGATGTCGAGGAGCCGGCCCTGTCTTCCGGCCTTTTCAAAGAACCGGATCCGATGGGTCTCCTGGGAAAGACGGTGTCTCATTTCCGGCGATTCCACCTTCAATCCTTTGTCATAGTTACTTTGAAAGTAGCTGCTTCGGTACAATTCATTCAATTCATCCGGGTCGGGACGGGGATCCAGAAGACCGAGACCGCAGCCGTCACAGCGATAGACACACCAGTCGTCCTGCCGGAAGAGAAGGCTTCTTTCCGTACTGTCGCAGAGAATGCAGTTTGCAGCGGCACGCTCCATGAAATCAGTTTTCCCCCTCGTTATTCAACGGTTTGAGCGTTTCATAGATGGCCCGGTATTTGGTCCGTTTCTCCTCGGCCCGGGCCCTGTCCCGGATGAAAGGCATCGCAAGCGCCAGGGCCAACAGACGGAAGCGGGCCTTGCACAGATCGGCCCTCCGAATCCTGGCGATGGTTTCCGGAAAATAGTGCTTCCGGTAGAAGAGGTACTCGGCCCGGGTCTTCTTCTTCCAGATTTCTGCGGGGAGTGATTGCCTTTCGCTGCGGCCTCCATAATGGAGGACGACGGCATCATCGACAAAGCCGATCTCATAACCGGCCCGGCGGATCCGCAGGCAGAGATCCTGATCCTCCCCATAGAGAATGAAATCCTCGTCAAAACCGCCGATCCGCCGGATCAGATCGGTTCGTGCGATCATGCTGGCGCCCAGGACGCAGGCAATGTCTCCTTTCAGGCCGGCCATCTCCGATCGGGTGAACTTCTGGCCGGGATACCGCCAGGAGATCGATTCCTGAGGAGTTCCATCCGGATTGATCAACCGGGTGCCGGCCAGGCCGACCTCCGGACGGGCTTCCATGAACCGGATGCATTTTTCAAGAAGACCGGGGCCGGTCAACTTCGCGTCCGGATTCAGGAAATAGAGATAGCGCCCGCGGCACAGCGGCAGAACCTGGTTGTTGGCCGCGGCGAAACCCCTGTTTTCCGTATTGACGGTCAGATGGACCCGGGGATAGCGGTTCCGGACCATCTCCGCACCACCGTCCGTCGAGGCGTTGTCAATGACGAAGACTTCCCGGGAGGGATCCATATCCAAACCGAGTGAATCGAGACACATCACGATCATATCGGCCGTATTGTAAGCGACGACGACGATCGAAACGTCCAGCATGTCCATCTTGATCGGTATTCCTGAAGTCATCTTTATCCGGGGCTCTTCTAACACAAAAACGCCCTTTTCTCACCATTATTCTCAAGATCCCGAAAAACGTTCATGATATGCCTTGACGGCTCATAAAGAGAATGATAATTTTCAGCCATGATCAAGACCTTGACGCATCTTTACGGAAACAAAACAGGCCAGAGATTCCTGGAACGCATTGTCCGCAAGGCCCATCTCTACATGGGCATCGGCTCCGGTGAAAACGTGTATGAAAGCGGGGAAGTGGGTGTACTGCACAAGCTGAAGAAGCTGCAGACGCCCCCTTACTGCATCTTTGACGTCGGTTCCAATAAGGGTCAATATATGGACCTGGTTTTATCCACGCTGGTAGGCGAAGATTTTCACATCCACTGCTTCGAGCCGTCGTCGAGCGTTTTCGGCGCCCTTTCCGACAGGGCCAAGGACGATCCCCGCGTAACCTTGAACAATATCGGCCTGGGACGGGAAAAGGGAGAATTCGATCTCTTTTTCGAATCGAAGGAATCGGGCGGCTCTTTAAGCCACCGTCAGTTGGATTCTTTCGGCATCTCCTTTTCCAATTCGGAGACGGTTAAGATCGATACCGTCGACAACTACTGTGCCGGTCATGGCGTGGATTATATCCACCTGCTGAAAGTCGACATCGAAGGACACGAGATGGATCTTCTGCTGGGCGCCCAGAACATGTTCGAAAAACGGGCCGTCGGAATGACCACCTTCGAATTCGGCGGCTGCAATATCGATACGCGGACCTATTACAAGGATTTCTTCTATTTCTTCAGAAAAAACGGCATGCACATCTACCGGATCACCCCGGCGGGTTATCTCCGTCCCCTGCCTGAATATCGGGAAATCGACGAACAGTTCCGGACGACCAACTTCGTCACCATCGACAACCGGGAAAAACCATCTTTCCGAAGGATCTCCCCCCGTAAACAGGAAACGACGGGAAAGGCGTTCAAAAGGAGTTGTCTTCCCCGTCAAACCTGGAACCGGCGGCTTTGGATCCTCAGGGGAAGGCCGATGCCGCCTCCGAGTGAGATGAAACAATGGGTCGTCGGACAGTATGCCAGGAAGTACGGCCTGGGTACGCTGATCGAAACGGGAACGTATGAAGGGGACATGGTCGAGGCCATGAGGGGGTGCTTCCGCACGATTCATTCCATCGAGATCTTTGAACCACTCTATTGGAAGGCCGTCGAAAAATTCTGCGAATTCGATCATATACACCTTTATTACGGCGACAGCGAAAATCTTCTGCCGACGATTCTCGAGAAGCTGGACGAACCGGTCCTGTTCTGGCTTGACGCGCATTACTCCGGGAAAGGAACGGGCAGGGGGAATGTCGGTTCGCCGATCATCAGGGAACTGAACTGCGTCTTCGCTCATCCCGTTAGAAATCACGTCATCCTGATCGATGATGCAAGACTTTTCGGGAAGGAGGATGGGTTCCCCACGCTGAATGAAATCAGGGAATTCGTCGGAAGGAACCGCCCAGACGCCGAGTTCGTCGTGGAGGATGATATCATCCGTATCCACGGGGCGTAAGGGAGAGTCGCCATGCGTTTCCGGATCATCGTCCAGGGTATGCCCCTGTTCACCTATCTGAAAGGGATGCCGGTCTTTCTCAAGGAATATGGAAAGATCCGGCGTCAGGCCAGCGCGTCTAGGGAAAGTTTCCCGTTCGGGAAGTTCTTCCCCTGCATTCAGGAGAAAGACCAGGAAAGCGGGGTTATCGCCGAACACTACTTTTACCAGGATCTTTACGTCGCCCGAAAGGTATTTCAGAACAACCCTGTGCGGCACGTGGACATCGGCTCCCGCATCGACGGTTTCGTCGCCCATGTGGCCACCTTCCGGGAAATAGAGGTGCTGGACGTTCGGGACCTCCATCTGGGCATCCCAAACATCCGTTTCACCCGGGCGAATCTCGCCTCAAAGGATTTCTCCCTCATCGACTACTGTGATTCCCTGTCGTGCCTACACTCCCTGGAACACTTCGGTCTCGGCCGTTACGGCGATCCGGTCAATTACGACGGCCATCTCGTCGGCTGGGAGCATATGTTCAGGATGCTCAAGAAAGGCGGAAAATTCTATTTCTCCGTTCCGATCGGCGATCAGCGAATTGAGTTCAACGCACATCGGATCTTTTCGGTCTCCTACCTGCTGGGTCTCATGGAAAAGCGCTACGACATCGACTCGTTCGCCTATATCAACGATGTGCAGGAGTTTATCGCCGATGCGGTCTTCGACGAGGCAGCCATTCGTGAAAACTTCGGTTGTCGCTATGGATGCGGTATCTTCGAAATGACCAAACGCTGATCCGCCCGGATCTCTTCATAGACGTTCAGAACCCGGGCAACGGTCATATCCCAGGAGTTTTCTCCGGCCGTTTTCAGTGCCTCCCGGCACATCCTTTCCCGGACAGCACCATTCAGCATCGTTGCGATTCTTCCGGCTATGGCTTCCGGATCGGCGGGATTTTCGACGACGAATCCGTTTTCCCCCTCCCGGACAACGTCCCTTGCCCCCACGGATCCGCTGATCAGAACGGGCAGACCCGCGGCCATCGCCTCCAGGACGACCATCCCAAAGGTGTCGAAACGGGAGAGCATCGCGAAAAGATCCCCCGCCAGGTAGAACTCCGGCAGTTT
Organism: Deltaproteobacteria bacterium; assembly: GCA_016935075.1. Classification (GTDB taxonomy): domain Bacteria; phylum Desulfobacterota; class Syntrophia; order Syntrophales; family UBA5619; genus UBA5619. The sequence continues at coordinate 20,152 of JAFGRP010000001.1, forward strand.
TTCCCGTGCAACGGCGCCGGTGAAGACCACGGCGCCGCCAAGTCCCAGCTCCCGGGCCAGTCGACTGTAGGCCTTCTGATCCCCCCGGCCGATCACGAGGAGCCGAACCCGCCCCTCGGGATTCTTACTCCGAAGGCTGCCGAGTCCCCGAAGGATGTGATCAAGGCCCTTGACGGCGAAATTCATCGAAACGAAGAGGATCAGGGTTTCATCGGGAACGATTCCGAAGCGGCCCCGGATCTCCCGGCGGCAGCGCTCCCGATCCAGCTTCGCGTAGGGGGACGCATCGATTCCGGGATGGACCACCTTCACCCGCGCCTGGTCGATCGGGTATTCATTGAGAAAGATTTTCCGGGTCAGCTCGGAGACGGCCAGGAAGCGGCGGCAACCCCCTTCGGAGACGAGGCGGTCTTCCACGCGGGCGAGTGCGCGGTCGAAGAGGCTCATCCTTTTTTTCCCGCGCACCTCCCGGATCCACCAGCGGTGGGGGATGCCGTGCATGGTATAGACGTCGGCCCTGAAGATCCGGTCATGGGTGTGGATAAGGTCGAAGGGTCCCGAGGCAGAGATCTCCCGTCCGGCGAACCAGGCAAAACTCGCTGCAGTCAGAAACTTCGGAAAACGGACGATGGGAACCCGATGAAAAATTATGCTTCCGGAGAAGCCCGCCCAGCGGTTGGCAAAGACGTGGACCTCGAACCGCGGATCGGCGGCAATCCGTTGGGTCAGTTCGGCGGCAAATCCCTCCGCTCCACCCACCAGGCCGTATTTGGGAATCACCACCGCTATTCGTCGCTTCTCTTCCAAAATTACTTGGCCTGGTACTCCTTGATGATCCCGATCATCTTGGCAAGCTCTTCCGGCGGCAGCTTGCCGTTGTAGACATACCGGCAGATCCGTTCCTTGTCGAGCACAACCCCTCCATAGGTGTCATTCTTCAGACCCCAGAGGTTGTTGATGGTAAAATCGTAATCGAGCAGCGTGATGGCCCCCGTCTTTTCCTGCTTACTCTTGATCATGGGCTTGATGATGAAATTGGGGAGATTGGTTGACTTGAGGTTGGCAATCCCGAATCCCTCATAGCGGGTCTTGTCCAAACCGCCGGACTCCCGTTCCTTTTTCAGGGCATCCTCGACGTGATTGTTCAAATCCTTCTCGTCGGGATCCACGTAGGCAATGTACAGAACCTTGCCCTTGAACTGCGGATGATCCAGGGAATATTCCTTCCCGGTCGGATCCTTCAGATTGAAGTCCGATGCCTTGTCGCCGACCTTGAGCTCGGCGGCGACGGCCGAGGAGGCGATCCACAACAACGCGAACAGCAACACAAAAACGGTTTTCTTCATACCTTTCCTCCTTCGATGGGATGGTCGATCTTTGACTGCGACAGAAAACGTACCACATCCACGGATCCGATCCCGACATTCGGGGACACTGGATATCCGGGAAACCCCGACCGTGCAACTCCCGAACGGGCGTTTTACGAAGCAAGGGCATTATAAAGAAAGGCGCCGGTTCGATCAAGAGAAATCATGACACGAAAGTCGTTGATGGGGGTTGCCAGCCTCTGTATCCACTCTTTTCGTCTTTATTCTGTTGAAATATTTTCGCTCCCTGTGTTAAGCAATACAGAAAAATGCAGGGGTTGAAAACAGGTCATGAGTCTGGGAAAGATGCTGGCGGAAATCGCCGGAACCTATGCGGAAAGAGTGGCCGTGATCCACGGCGGCCGCAGGATCACCTATCGGGAACTTGAGCGGGCCGCGTGCGCCCTTGCCAACCACCTGCGGTCGGAGGGCCTCGGCAAGGGAGACAAGGTGGCGCTGATGCTCCCCAACTGCCCGGAATTCATCATCGTCTATTTCGGGATCCAGAAGATGGGCGGCGTCGCCGTGACGCTGAACGTCCAGTCCACACCGTATGAATTGAGACACCTTCTGGGAAACAGCGACACGCGTTGTCTGATCATGCAGGATGCGCTCGCGAAGCGGTTCGAGGAGATCCGGGCCGAAATTCCCCTCTGCAGCCGCCTCATCACGACCAACGGGCCGGAGGAGGATTCCCCCTTCCGGGAAATCGTCGCGAAGGGTCCCTTCACAACGGAGATCCCCGAGATGGAGGACGACGATCCCGCCGTCATGATTTACACGGCGGGACTGACCGGAAAGCCGCTCGGCGCGGTGCTCACCCACCGCAATCTGCTGACCCAGTCGCTGCTCCTCCGGACGATCGTTCAGCGGAACGAGGAGGACATCGGACTCGCCGTCATTCCCTTCTTCCACTCCTTCGGGGCCGTGGCCAACATGCTGGCGCCCCTCCGAATCGGCGCCCGTGTCGTCCTGATGGACCGCTTCACGCTCGACGGGATCTTCGGCGCGATCGAAAAGGAAAGGGTCACCTATATCGCCGCCGTTCCCCGGCTCTTCCTCGGCATGTTCTTCCACGAGGGGGCGGAAAAATACCGGATCGATTCCCTGAGGGTCTGCATCACCGGCGGTGCGGCCATGCCCGCAGATTTCATCCCGGCGTTCGAGCAGAAATTCAACGTCAGGATCATGGAAGGTTACGGCCTCACCGAGGCATCGCCCGTCTCCTCCTTCAGCCGTCTCGACATGCCGCAGAAACCGGGCTCAATCGGGATCCCGATCCCCGGCGTCGCCGCGAAAATCGTCGACGGGGAGGGCCGGGAGCTTCCCAGGGGAAGTGTCGGCGAGCTTGTCCTTCAGGGCGAAAACATCATGAAGGGATACTACAAGAATGAGGAGGCGACCGCCCAGGTCATCCGGGAAGGCTGGCTCTACACGAGCGACCTCGGCCGGATGGACAAAGACGGCTATATCTTCCTCACCGGCCGGAAAAAGAGAATGATCATCACGAGCGGATTCAATGTCTATCCCCGGGAGATCGAAATCGTCCTCGGCCTTCATCCCGCCGTCCAGGCGGCCCTCATCGTCGGCAAGGAGGATCTCCTGCGGGGGGAAATCGTCAAGGCCCTCGTCGTGAAAAAACCCGGCGCGGAGATCGAGGAGCGGGAGTTGCTCAAACACTGCCGGACCTACCTCTCCTCCTACAAGGTCCCGCGTGAAGTTGAATTCATTTCAGAGATTGGAGAATAGCATGGAAAGAGTACCCCAGAAGCTGGAGCAGAAGATGGCGCAGAGATACGCCGGGATTCCCGTGACAAAGCTTGGCGGGCGGAAACCCGATTTTTCGACGATGGGACGGAAAAGGAAGCCCTCTCCGGACCTCCGAACGGTCGTGATGGTTGAGGCCTGCCGGACGCCCTACGGACGATTCGGCGGGGCGCTGAAGGGATTCACCGCCCCGGAGCTTGGCGCCCTCGCGATCCAGGAGGCGCTCCGCCGGACCGGCGGCAAGGTCCGGCCCGCCGATGTGGACTACATCTTCATGGGACAGGTGGTCACCGCCGGGTGCGGCCAGGTCCCCAGCCGCCAGGCGGCGATTCTGGCCGGGATTCCCGAATCGGTCCCCAGCATCACCGTAAACAAGGTCTGTTCTTCGGGTATCAAGACGGTCGATCTGGCCGTCCAGATGATCCAGCTCGGCCGGGCCGAAATCTGCATCGCCGGCGGCCAGGAGAGCATGACCAACGCCCCCTTCGGCCTGGCGGAGATGCGCTGGGGCAGCCGGATGGGCCTCCCGACCCGGCCGGCCGTGGACCTGATGGTCAACGACGGCCTCTGGTGCGCCTTCTACAACCGCCACATGGCGCTCCACGGCTCGGAGGTCGCGGACGAGTTCGGTTTCAGCCGGGCGGATCAGGACGAATGGGCCCTCCATACCCAGCAGGCCGCCTGCGAGGCGATGAAGGAAGGAAGGCTGGACAATGAGATCTTCCCCGTCGAGATCCGGGACGGTAAAAAAACCGCCGTCATGAGCCGGGACGAGGGTCCCCGGCCGGAGACGACGCTTGAGGGGCTCGCCAAGCTGCCGCCCGTCTTCGGCCACAAGAGCACAGTCACCGGAGAGCCGGGGAGCGTTACTGCCGGAAACGCGCCCGGCGTCAACGACGGCGGGGATGTCTGCCTCCTGATGAGCGCCGAAAAAGCCGCGGAGCTGGAAATAACGCCCCTGTGCGCGATCCTCGACTACGCCGAGGTATCGCAGCCTCCGAAGGACATCGCAACGGTTCCCGGCCTCGCCATTCGGAAGATTCTCGAGCAGAACGACCTGACCCTCGACCGGATCAACCTGGTCGAAATCAACGAAGCCTTTGCCGCGGTTGTCCTCGTCAGCGCCCGCTCGATCCTCGGGATGACGAAGGAAGAGATGTTCGCGAAGGTCAACGTCAACGGAAGCGCCATCGCGTTCGGCCACCCGATCGGGGCGACAGGGGCAAGGATCCTGATGACCCTCGCCTACGAACTTAAGCGGCGGGGCGGGGGCCTGGGCGTCTGCGGCATCTGCTCCGGCGCCGCCCAGGGCGACGCCATGCTGATCCGGGTATAACTTTTGAAAGGAGCAAGATCCATGAACTACACGAATATTCTGTTTACAGTCGAGGATGGGGTGGCGACGCTCACCTTCAACAGGCCCAAGGCGCTCAACGCGATGAACTCCGAGACGATGGCCGAACTCCTCGACGCGGTGAACGTCTGCAAGGCAAACGAAACGATCAGGGTTCTTGTCCTCACCGGCGCGGGGGACCGCGCCTTCGTCGCCGGCGCCGACATTTCGCAGATGCGGGAGTTTCGCCCGCAGCAGGCCCTGGCCTTCATGGAGCTGGGGCAGGAGATCCTCCGGCGGATGGAGACCATGCCGAAGCCCGTCATCGCCGCGGTGAACGGTTTCGCCCTCGGGGGGGGAACGGAGATCTCGCTCGCCTGCGATATCCGTTTCGCATCGGAAAAAGCGGTTTTCGGCCAGCCCGAGATCCTGATCGGTCTCATCCCCGGCTGGGGCGGCACCCAGCGGCTCCCCCGGATCATCGGCATGGGCCGGGCGAAGGAGCTGATCCTCAGCGGGGATCGGATCGACGCGCAGCGGGCCTATGAGATCGGTCTCGTCAACCGGATCTTCCCGGCGGACCGGCTCCTCCCGGAGACCCTGCAGTTCGCCCGAAAGCTCGCGGGCATGCCCGGCTTCGCCGCCCAGATGGCCAAGCACAGCATCCACTTCGGCTATGACCTGGCGCTCGACAACGCCTGCCGGCTCGAGGCGGAATGCTGCGCCCAGTGCTTCAGCACGGACGATCAGAAGGAGGGAATGAAGGCCTTCCTGGAAAAAAGAAAACCCGTCTTCACCGGCAGATAGATCATATATGGTTCTGAAAATGGCACCCTTTGCGCTCATAAATCTTTTTCGACCCTGCACGTCCTCGTGAAGCTGCCGGGAAAAGACTCGCTTCTCCGGCGCTCGGATCCTTTTCCCGGCGGCCGCTTCGCTGCGGCGGCAGGGTGCCCCGAAAAACCTTTAAATCGCGCCGCAGGAAGCCATTTTCTTCTCTCATTCCCGATCACGCGAAGGAGGTTCCCGATGAATTTTGCACCCACCGATGAACAGAAGATGGTTCGGGAGATGGTCCGGAAATTCGCGGAGGCGCAAATCAAGCCGGTCGCCGTGGAACTGGACAGGACCCATCGACACCCGGAAGAGATCTGCCGACAGCTGGGCGAGATGGGGCTTATGGGGGTCGCCGTGCCGATGGAGTACGACGGCGCCGGGATGGACAACGTGACCTACGTCATGGCCCTGATCGAGATTTCCAAGGCCTGCGCGAGCTGCGGCGTTATCGTCTCGGTCAACAACAGCCTCTACGGCTACCCGGTGATGGCCTTCGGCACGGAGCTGCAGAAAAGGAAGTTCCTCTCCCCCGTGGCGGGCGGCAAGGTGGAGGGCTGTTACGCCCTGACGGAATCCTCCGCCGGCTCCGATGCCGCCGCGCTCAAGTGCCGGGCGGAACTGAAAGGCGATCGGTACATCGTCAACGGCGTAAAGACCTTCATCACCAGCGGCAACATTGCCCGTTACTGCGTACTGGCGGCCACGACCGATCCGGCCCGCGGATACAGAGCGATCATCAACCTGATCGTCGATCTGAAAAACACCCCGGGGTTCCGCATCGGAAAGGTGGAGGAAAAAATGGGGCTTCTTGCCTCCGGGACGGCGGAGTTGGTCTTCGAAGAGGCCGAGGTACCGGCGGAGAACCTTCTCGGGGAACCCGGACAGGGATTCAAGCAGATGCTCTCCGGCCTGGACGCGGGCCGGATCGGCATCGGCGCCCAGGCTTGCGGGATCGGCAGGGCGTCCCTTGAGGACGCCATTGAATACGCCCGGGAACGGGTCCAGTTTGGAAAGCCGATTGCCACCTTCCAGGCGATCCAGTTCAAGCTCGCCGACATGGCCACCGAACTCGACGCGGCGGAGCTAATGCTCCTGCGGGCCGCATGGCTCGAGGACAACGGCCTCGATTTCGAGAAAGAGGCGGCGATGGCCAAGTACTACGCCTCCGATGTGGCGATGCGAGCGGCGATCGAGGGCGTCCAGATCTTCGGCGGCAGCGGCTACATGAAGGATTACCCGGCGGAGCGCCACATGCGCGACGCGAAGATCTGCCAGATTTACGAGGGAACGAACGAGATCCAGCGGGTGGTCGTAGCCCGGAAGCTGATCGGCTTAAGATAGGACGAAAAAGGGGGGACAGCTCCCAATTTTTCAATGAAAAATTGGGAGCTGTCCCCCCTTTTTCGTCCTATCTTTTGTCCTGTTACTTCTGCTTGCGCTTCTCCAGTTCCTCCGAGCGAAGCTGTTTCCGGAGGATCTTGCCCACGTTCGTCTTCGGAAGCTCCTTGCGGAATTCGATCTCCGTCGGAAGTTTGTAGGTGGCTAACCTCGTCTTGCAGTATTCGATCAGTTCCTCCTGAGTGGCCGTCTGGCCTTCTTTGAGAACGACGAAAACCTTCACGCTCTCGCCCCGGACCGGATGGGGAATGCCGATGGAGCAGGCCTCCTGGATTTTGGGGTGGAGGTAGAAGACCTCATCGATATCCCGCGGATAGACGTTGAATCCGCCGGAGATGATCATGTCCTTCTTCCGGTCGACAATGTAGAAGTAGCCGTCCTCGTCCATCGTGGCGATATCCCCCGTGTAGATCCAGCCGGCGCGCAGCGTTTGGGCCGTCTCTTCGGGCTTGCCCTTGTAGCCCAACATAATCTGCGGCCCCTTGACGATCAATTCGCCGCGCTCACCGACGGGCATATCCGTCACGCCGTCCTCGAGGTCGACAATGCGGCACTCGGTGTCGCTGATCGGCACCCCCACGCTCCCGACCTTCCGTGCGCCGCCGGCAAAGGGGTTGACATGCGTGACCGGCGTCGTCTCCGTCATCCCGAAACCCTCGACGATAACCGCCCCGGTTGTTTTCTCGAAATCATGAATGACCTCAACGGGCAGCGGCGCGCTTCCGGAAAAGGCCCCCCTGATGCAGCTCATGTCCGTCTTCTTGAGATTCGGATGGTTCAGCATCCCGATGTACATGGTGGGAACCAGCGGTGCAAAGGTGGGACGGTACAGGCTGATTGCCTCCAGCAGCGGTTCCGGCTGCGGACGGGGAACCAGGCCCTGGGACCAGCCCGCGTAAACGGAAAAGTTCATGCACACGGAAAGGCCGAAGACATGGAAATAGGGGAGCGCACAGAGCATGACTTCCTCGCCTCTTTTCATTGCGGGCAGCCAGGCCTCAAGCTGCTGACACTGCTTGCTCAGATTCGCGTGGGTCAGCATGACCCCCTTGGAGACGCCGGTCGTCCCGCCGGTGTACTGGTACATGGCCACATCTTCAAAGCCGATCTTTACGGCCGGCGGATTGGGGGCGTATTTGCCGAGGCAATCATTCCAGACATAGACGTCCGGGGCCGGGCTCACCTCGGCAAACGGGTATTTCTTGAGCCATTTGCCCAGGATGCGCTTGACGGCGGGCAGGTAGTCGCCGATGCAGGTGTGGACGATCTGTTTGATTTTGGTCCTGGGCCGGAGCGCAATCATCCGTTTCGCCAGGACATCGAGCGTGATCAGCACCGTGGCGCCGGAATCGTTGAACTGGTGTTCCAACTCCGGATCCGAGTAGAGGGGATTGTTCATCACACAGATCGCCCCGATTTTCAGAATCGCGTAGTAGGCAATGACGCAGGGGATCACGTTGGGCAGCAGGATCGCCACGGCATCCCCCTTCTTGACCCCGAAATCGGCCAGGCAGGCGGCAAAACGGTCCACCTTTTCCTTGAATTGCCCGAAGGTCATATTCGTTCCCTGAAAGAGGAAGGCCGGCTTTTCGGGGAACTGCTTCGCCGTCCGGTCCAGAATGTCCGGCATACAGATCTCTTCGTACTTGATAAATTCCGGGACGCCCTTTTCGTAGGACTTCAGCCACAGCTTTTCCTGATATTTCGTCTCAGCCATTCTCGTCCACTCTCCCTTCTTTTTTGATGGGTCTCTTTGAAATATTTTATTTTAAGCTGTATTTTAAAACAAGTTGAAGGAACTTGCCATATAAAAAAACCCCTTGAAGCTCTCGAACGGGGTTTTTTAATGTCGAGAGGTCGAACCC